>NZ_JBVVQC010000012.1:108796-172685 GCF_055811515.1 Mesorhizobium sp. WSM4841 | reverse complement strand
CGTGGGCGCGGAGAGGGGTATACGAGCCAGCCCCTAACCCCTCCCCACAAGGGGGAGGGAGACTTCCGTTGGCGCTGACCTCGGCAAATTGCCTGTCTTTCCAAAGGGGAAGTGAGGGCGCGCGGCAGCATTCCCTCCCCCTTGTGGGGAGGGTTAGGGTGGGGGTCCATCTTCGCAAGAATCCCTATTGGATCGCGGCTTCATTCCAGCTTGGGTTCCTCGCCCCACGAAAGTGGGGAGAGGTGGCTCGGCGAAGTCGAGACGGAGAGGGGACTGCGCCTTACGAAAGCCCCCTCTCCGGCCGCTTCGCGGCCACCTCTCCCCCGCTTCGCGGTGGGCGAGGAACCCAGATCGTGCCTCAGCCCCACTTCATCTCGCCGGTGGCGACCTTGGAGCCGATGTCGAGCGCCACGCCCATGCCGAGGCCGGGGAAGCGGGCTTCCATGGCGCCCTTGAGCGCGGCCGCGTCCTTGGCCTTGGCCAGTTCTTCCTCGAAGGCAATGAGATAGGTTTTGGTGTGCTCGACGCCCGAAAGGTCGGTGGCGGCCTGCGGCGTCATGTGGCCGGGCACGACGATTTCAGGCTTGGCGGCGGCGATCTTTTCGAGATTGGCGAGCCAGGCGGCGCGCTGTTCCCTGGTCGGCGTGTCGGCGGTCCAGACATGCACGCCCGAAAAAATCATCACCCCGCCAAACACCGCATTCAGCGACGGCACCGACAGATAGCGCCGGTTGGCGAGGCCATCCGCGTCGACGATCTCGACGGTCTCGCGATCGACGGTGAGCGTCTTGCCGTCGAACATCTCGGGGATGACGATATCGGCGAGCGCCTGCGGGCCGTTCTCCTTGAGCTGCGGCCCCCAGACGGCGATTTTCTTGTCGACGCTGGCGTTGATGGCTGCCACCGTCTCGGCTGCGGCGATCACCCGTGCCTGCGGGAAAGCCTCCTTGATCGGCTTGAGGCCGAAATAATAGTCCGGGTCGGACTGGCTGACATAGATGGTGGTGAGCGTCTTGCCGGTCGCCTTGATCGCGTCGGCCACGGCTTGGCCGTCGGAGTAGGTGAAACCGCCATCGATCAGCAGCGCCTCGGAGGCGCCGGTGATCAGCACGGGGGCGCGAAAGAAGCCGTTTTCGCCGGCAGGAAAATGTTTCCAGGAAAGCCCTCCGGCTGCATGGCCAAGCCCGGCGGGAGCGAAGACGGCAGCGGCGCCGGCGGCGAGGGTGGTTTTCATGATGGCTCTCCGTGTGAACATTGATGTCTCCTGGGGTGAGAATGCGCATATCGGGCGAGGCGGGGCGCGGCTCCCGCGCGGCCTCGATCTCCGGAAGATGGCAAAAGCGGAATGCGTATTGAAGGCCAACAAAATAGACGTAATGTATGCCAATGCCTGACAATGGCCGCATTTGCCATGAGCCGCGCATGAACCTGAACCGGCTGGCCTATTTCGCCGCGGTGGTCGATGCCGGCTCCTTCACGCGGGCCGCCGAGCGGCTGGGCATCACCAAGGCGGTCGTCAGCCAGCAGGTGGCGCGGCTGGAGCGCGACTTGGGAATGACGCTGCTGATCCGCACGACGCGGCGGGTTCATCCGACCGAGGCCGGCCGGACATTCCATGCCCGCTGCCTACAAATCCTGCAGCAGGCCGAGGATGCCTTCGGCGAGCTCGCGCAGGCGGCCGCCGAGCCGACCGGCACGCTGCGCATCGCCGCGCCCAACGACTACGGCACATCGGCGGTGGTGCCGGTGGTCGCCGCCTTCAGCGCGCGCTATCCCGCCTGCCGGGTGGAGCTGACGCTGGGCGATGAGACCATCGACCTGGCTTCTGGTGGAATGGACGTGGCGATCCGTGTCGGCTGGCTGGCCGATTCCAGCCTCCAGGCGCGGCGGATCGGCACTTTCCGGCAATTCATGATGTGCGGCGCCGAGTTTGCCGGACGGTTCACGGCTGGCGAACCGCAAGACCTTGCCGGGCTGCCCTTCATCGCCAACATGGCGCTGCGCGAACCGCTGCTATGGCAATTCTCGCGCGGCGACGACGAGCATGAGGCTGTGCGCATGCAGGCAACGATCGCCATCGACGCGACGCCGGCAGTGCTGGCCGCCGTCCGCGCCGGCGCCGGCCTGTCGGTGCTGCCGGACTTTTTGGTGCGGGACGAGCTGGCCGCCGGGCGGCTCGTCCACATCCTGCCCGAGTGGCGGCTGCCCTCCGGAGGCATCTACACAGTCTACCCGGCCGCACGTTTTCGGCCGCCCAAGGTGACGAGGTTTGTCGAGATGCTGGTCGCGGCTGAGCAGGAGATGGGGTGAAGCGGGGGAGGGACGGGCCGGCGGAGATGACGCCGGAGGTCACGGAAATCCATGACCGGGCGCGCGAAAAGCTCAGCGGCATTGGAAAGGGAGGACCGAACATGGCATCTGTCGCGCGGATCGCCACATGGACGACTAGCACGAAGTGCTGTGGTGCGCTGCAAGTATGGATTTTCAGAGAGCTGCAGCGAGCGTTTCCAGTAGATTTGTGTGGTGTGCGGACATATCCTGCAACTTTAGGACCGAATGCGGGAGGACCATCATGCCAAAGAAGGACGTAAGCTTTTCTCGACGCACATTTCTCGGCGGCAGCGCCCTGGCGCTTGCCAGCGGCACGATTTCGATGCCGTTCGTGCGGACCGCGCGCGCCCAGGCGGCGACTTTCAAGGCCGGCGTCATCACGTCTCTGTCGGGCGAGAATATTTCGGGCGGCAATTTGACCAAGAACGGTTACGATCTCTGGGCCGAAGCGGCCAACGAGAAGGGCGGCGTCGAGGTCGGCGGCGAGCGTTTCATGGTCGAGATGTTCTATGGCGACGACCAGAGCAATCCGGCTACCGGCGCCGACGCCGCCGAACGGCTGATCGTGCAGAACGAGGTCGATTTCCTGCTCGGCCCCTACACCAGTGGCTCGACAATCGCCGTTCAGCCGATCTGCCAGAAATACCAGGTGCCGATGATTTCGGGCTCGGCCGAGTCGCCCAATGTCTGGTTGGCCAAGCCCGAATTCAATTTCGGCATCATCCCTTCCGTCGACACGACATCCGGCCAGTCGCTGGGCGTGCTGGCGGCGCTGTCAAACCCGAAGGCGAGGACGATCGCGGTGATCGGGGTCAACGAACCCTTTTCGAAGGAGACCGGCGAAGGCTTCCAGCGCGGCGCCAAGGAAGCGGGGCTCGAAGTCGTCGCCTACGAGCTCGTTCCGGCTTCCGGCGATCTCACCCCGGTAATGTCCAAGATCGCCGCCCTCAACCCTGACATCGTCGCGGTGGGCGGGCATGAAGAGCCGCTGATAAATGTGATCAAGACGTCGAAATCGCTGAATTATCGGCCGAAGGCCTTGATCATGCATTACGGCGTGACCAATCCGGCCTTCGCCGAAGCGCTCGGCGCTGATGCGAACGGCACCTCCGGTGTCGCCGTATGGCTGCCTACGGTGCCCTACAAGGACGACCTGTTCGGCACCGCACAGGACTATGTCGCGCGGGCCCAGGCTAAGTTCGGCCATGAGCCCGACTACACGGAAGCCGCCTGCTCGGCCAGCGGCCTCGTCTTCGCCGACGCGGCCAAGCGACTGGGCAAGAAGCCTTCGCTCACCCCCGAGGATCGCGTCGCTCTCAAGGATGCCATCGCCGACACCGACATCACGACTTTTTACGGACCGATCAAGTTCGAGAAGGAAGGCGACCACTATCACGACAACATCCAGCCGGTGCCAGTCGTGATCCAGATCCAGGATGGAAAGACCGTCGCTGTCGGCCCGAAGGAAGCGGCCGCGGCCGAGTTCATCTACCCGTTGCCGTCCTGGAAATAATCGCGACTTGAGGCGAGCGGAGGCGCTATTCGCCGTTGCCTGCTACGGCAGCGGCAGCATGATGGCGGCCGGCTCTTCCAAAGGCCGGCTGTAGGTTGGGCTTTATACTGCGGGCGTCAATTCGCACTCGCGCCAAAAGCATGTTGCGGATTTCTTGGACTGACGGACAGGTTTGCCATTGGATCTTTTTCTTCAAACCCTGCTCAACGGCCTGCTGATAGGCGGTGTCATCGCCACGTTTTCGATCGCCTTCCAACTGACCTTCGGCGTGCTCCATGTCATCGACTTTGCGGTCGGCGCGTGGGTCGTGCTCGGCGGCTACTTCGCCTACTACATGGCGGCCCTTCTCGGCATAGACGGGTTCCTCGCCATGCCGATGGCCTTCGTCCTGTTCGGCGCGATCGGCTATCTCATGGGGCCGATGATCTACAATGTTCGAAACAGCCGCACGGCGCGACCCGAACTGATGGCGCTCGCGCTGACCTTCGGCATCTTCACCTTGCTGCGCGGCGGAATGCTGACCGTCTGGGGTTTCAATACGCATAGCGTGCCGACGGCGCTCAGCGGTCACAGCATCATGATCGGCCCGGTCACGGTTCCCCTGATCCGGGTGGCGGCGGCGGCGTTTGCGGTACTCATCGCCGGCGGGCTGTTTTTCTTTCTCTTTCGCACGCGCTACGGGCTGGCGATCCGAGCGACGGCCGAAAACCGCCAGAACGCCGCCTTGATGGGGGTCAACATCCGGCGTCTCAGCGCCAATGTTTACGGGCTCTACGCGGGGATCACGGCGATGTCGGGCGTTCTGATGGGAGGCATCTATTCGGTCAATCCGGAGATCGGCCTGCGCTATACGCTGTTCGCCTTCTTCGTCGCCGTGCTGGCAGGGCTGGGCTCGCTGGGCGGCGCGCTTGTGGCTGCCCTGCTTCTGGGCGTCATCGAAGCCTTTGTCGCGACGTATGGCGGAGCCAGCTACTCGCATCTCGCGATCTTCGCAACGCTCTTCCTTGTCCTGTTGGTTTCCCCGCGCGGCATCCTGCGGCGCGGACTGTGAGATGGCCCAGACCATGAAAAATCGTTGGGCCGGCCTGCTTCTCCTCGTCGTCATCCTCGTCGTGCTGGCGTTGCTGCCGGTGCTGGTCAACAATTACTGGCTGCGCATCGCCACCGGCGCGCTGATGTGGGCGGGGCTCGCCTGTTCCTGGAACATGCTAGGCGGCTATGCCGGCTACATCAATTTCGGCCATTCGGCCTTCTTCGGCATCGGCGCCTACGCCACCGCCCTCCTGATGGGCGCGGATTTCGCTGTGCCGTTCCTCGCCACCATTCCCATGGGCATGATCGTCACAGCCCTGTTTGCGGTCGTCATCGGCGCGCCGACATTGCGGCTGCGCGGCGCTTATTTCGCCATCGCCACCTGGGCCTTCGCCGAAGTGCTCATGCAGTTCGCCACCGTCGTCGACTTCACCGGCGGAACCGGCGGTATCGGCCTGCCTCCCTTCCTCAACGAGCGCTTCTTCTATTTCGCCATGTTCGCGGCCGCCGTCCTGACCTATTTCCTCACCTGGTTGCTGTTCGAGCGCTCCCGCTTCGGCTTGAAGGTCAAGGCCTTACGGGACCACGAACCGGCGGCCGAAGCCATGGGCATCAACACCTCGCTGGTCAAGTTGCAGACCTTCATGCTCAGCGCCGTCGTCGCCTCCGTGTTCGGCAGTATTTTCGCCTACTGGGTGACCTTCATCAATCCAAAGAGCGTGTTCGGCGGCGACATCACCGACCAGATGGTCGTCATGGTCCTGCTCGGCGGGCTCGGCAGCCTGTGGGGGCCGGCCATCGGCGGCGTCGCGCTGTTCTTCGTCAACCGGCTTATCTGGATGTACTATGGCGATACCGCCTTCTATATCGCCATTCTCGGCGCCGCCATCATCCTGGTGGTGCTGTTCCTGCCCAATGGCATCGCCGGCCTGTTTGCGCGGCGAAGCGGGAAATCAGGCAGCGTGCTCGACACGGTGCTCGGACGCCTGCTCGGCTCCCGCCAGGGAGGACGCTCGTGAGCATGACGGCGCAAGTGCCCGCGCCAGGCGACCAGCCCATCCTCTTCGTTCGCGACGTGCACAAGCATTTCGGCGGCATCCAGGCAGCCGCCGGCGTCGACCTGGAGGTCGGACGCGGCGAGATCGCCGGCCTCATCGGCCCCAACGGCTCGGGCAAATCGACCCTGTTCAACCTCGTGGCCGGCATGGAGACGCCCGATCGCGGGCAGATCCTGTTCGACGGCCATGAGATCGGCGGCAAAAAGGCCTATACGATAGCCCGCCTCGGCCTCGCGCGCACCTTTCAGATCCCGGCGTTGTTCGAGAACATGACAGTCAGTGGGAACCTTCTGGCCGCGGCTGCCGAGGGTCATTGGCATGGCGCGCACCAGCGGGCGGACGAGACGCTGGCGCTGCTGCATCTCGAACCGGTCGCCAACAACCGCGCGTCCGACTTGTCCGGCGGCCAGCAGAAACTGCTCGAATTCGGCCGCGTGATCATGCGCCAGGCGTCCCTCATCCTGCTCGACGAGGTGACGGCCGGCGTCCACCCCAACATCCGCAAGATCATACTGGAAGCGATCGCCAGGCTGCGCGAGCAGGGAACCAGCTTCTTCGTCATCGAGCATGACATGGAAATGGTGCGCAATGTCTGCGACCGCATCATCGTCATGGATTCGGGGCGGGTGGTGACCAGCGGCGCGTTCGAGGACATCGTGCAAAATTCCGAAGTCATGCAGACCTATCTAGGGCGTCCGCAATGAGCACGTTGGTCGCAGACAGCGTCGTTGCGGGCTACGGCAAGCAGGAGATCGTCCATGGCGTCTCCCTTGTCGCGGAAGCCGGCAAGATCACCTGCATCTTCGGCCCCAATGGCTGCGGTAAGTCGACCTTGCTGAAAGCGATCGCCGGCGCGCTGCCGGTATGGGGCGGCACAATCGGGCTTGGCGGCGAAACGATCGGCAATTTGCCGGTCCATGAAGTCGTGCGCCAGGGCCTGGTGCTGATGCCGCAGGGCGGCGGCGTGTTTCCACGGCTGACGGTGATGGAAAATCTGCGCATGGGCGGCTACGCCATTGCCGACCGGAAGCTGGTGGACAGGCGCATCGAGGCTCTGGTCGACCAATATCCATCGCTGGCGCGGCGGCGCAAGACCACGGCCGGAGCCCTTTCGGGCGGCGAACAGGCGATGCTGGCGCTGGCGCGCGCGCTGGTGTCGGAACCGCGTTTCATCCTGCTCGACGAACCGTCCGCCGGCCTTTCGCCGGCAATGGTGAGCGAGACGCTGGAGCGCATCAAGGTGCTGACCGCGCGCGGCATCGGCATTCTCATGGTCGAGCAGAACATTCGCGAGGCCATGCCGATCGCCGACCGGCTCTATATCCTGGCCGCCGGAGAAAAGCGCTTCGAAGGCACGCCCGGAGATGTCCGCAACGACCGACAGATCATGGACATCTATATGGGCGGCGCCTGATGCGGCCGTCCGCGCCGGCGCAGTAAGGTTGGGACGAAGCGCTGATGGCCGAAACGGGCGAGCTTGAAGCGCCGAGGCCGAAGCTGCCAATCTCCCCCCTTGAGGGGGAGATGGCCGGCAGGCCAGAGGGGATCGTCTCGCGTAATGCGCCAACCTCCACTGTCGCAAGAGAGGAGGCCGCGCCTGGTCGAACCGACCCCCTTGCCCTGCCGGTATCTCCCCCTCAAGGGCAGGGCTGTCCGGGGAAAGTTATTCATATATGAAGGCTATCTGATTGGGAGAGGCTCGGTCTCTTGGTCGGCTTGGATTGACCGGTGGCGGCTTGTGGATGGTGTGCATTTTCCGCCGCCCGAACAAGTATTGAGCGACCAGTTCTGTGAACCTCAAGATTGGAATAGGGACGCGGCGGGTGCGCGCGACAATGCGCAGCAGCGCATAGGCGATCATTGCGGCAAAGAGTTGCAGGCGGATTGCATTGCCGTTGTTGCCGAGGAACTTGCGGATCTTGAGGTGCTGCTTGATCCATCGGAACAGAAGCTCGATCTGCCAGCGGCCTTTGTAGAGCCGTCCAATCTCGACGGCGGAGCGCTCCAGATCGTTGGTCAAAAGCGTGATGGTATCGCCCTCTTGGCGCTGAACGCGCAGGCGACGCAGGCGCATCGGCAGCTTGCAAACGCCCTTGCTGACCAGGCTTACCTCACTGTCTTCCACAACCAGGAAGCCGTCGCCCTGCGGCTCGGCTATAGGGCGATCGCACACCAGCGCCAGCCCCATGTTGGCCTTGGGCCGCGTCACGAAGATCGATCCGGCTTCGGCGATCGCCGTCCACCAGCCATAATGGCAGTAGCCCTTGTCGAACACGTAGGTCGCTCCAGCTTCGATCGTGATCTGGCGGCCGACCTGGGCGTCGTTGACGTTGGCGTCGGTGATGTCGAGGACGCGCGCACAGTCGGCCTTCGGGTCATAGACGACATGCACCTTCATGCCGCGGATGCGCCCGTTCGACTTGGCCCAATCGCACAGTTTGCCGAGCGGGATGGGGGTCGAGTCGATCAGCCGCAGCATTGCTTCGCCCTCGCGCCGCGTTTGCCGGTCGAGCAGGTTCGCCACGCTGGCTGTTGGCGTTCCAGCCGGCTTCCAGGCCACGCAAGCCGCTGCTGCCGCAGAACTGGGCATAGATCAGCGCCACCAGATGATCCCAGCTTCTGAACGATTTGTCGTACGCATCCCCGTCGTGGCGATCCACAATTGCTTGGAAGTGACGCCGATCGATGGGTTCAAGAAGCTGCCCGAAGATGCTAGGTGCAAAGCGCATGCCCCGTCCCTTTTCTGAGTCTCGACAACCAGAGAGAAGACGGACAAACCCCGTTTTACGGGGCATGCACATGCGGCATTTCGATTCACTCAAAACTTTCCCCGGACAGCCCTGCCTCAAGGGGGGAGATTGGCCGTCATCGGCGCCTTCGCCAATCACCAGCGTTGCAGGATGAGCGCCAAGGCCCGAACTGCCGATCTTCCCGAGATGGCCGGCAGGGCAGAGGGGGGCGCTGTCCCGTCAACTTATCAACGAAATCGTACATTGGCACCGTTACGCGCCTCACGACTTCCACGTTACAGGCGCATACTCAAGCGCCACCACGCCGTTGCTGAATGGCGTGGCCGAAATCAGCTCGAGCGGCAACTGCTCGCCGGGCGGGAACAGCGGCTTGCCCTGGCCGACGGCGCCGGGATAGCTGAGGAGCCTGATGCGGTCGACCAGGCCGTGGCGCAGCAGCTGCTGGGCAATGCTCAGGCTGCCATGCACATAGATGTTGCCGCCGCTGCCTTGCGTCAGTTCCCTGACCGCTTCCGGCAAGGCGCTCTTCAGCAGCTCGGCCGGTTTCCAGTCGAGCACCTTCAAGCTCGACGAGGCGACATATTTCGGCAGCGCGTTGAACCGGTCGGCGAAGTCTCCGGTTTCCTCAGGCCAGGAGCCGGCAAAAATCTCATAGGTCACGCGCCCCAGAAGCATGGCGCTGCTGTCGGCAAGCTCGTCACTCCTTGAACCTTTGCATTTCATCGTTCCAGGTCACGCCGGGCAGCTTCTCGACCTCGGCAATGCCATCGACAATGATGAATTCTGTGACGATGAGTTTTCGCATGGCGGGTTCCTTCTTTCAGAGGACGGACGGCGCTGGCAAACACCGACACTATGGGGAGAACTTTTCTCCGGCCTAGACTAAGCAGCCGGTATCGGATTTTGGTATCACATCCGAGACAGATACCTCCAAGAACTCACCGCAGGAAGATCATGGGATTTGGGGTCTTCATCCACCGACAAGATTCGATCTACGACGACAGCCCTGCTGAGCAATACCAGTTTCCCAGCCAGTATCTGCGTCGTGTCGAAGCATGCGTCGGCAGTTGGATCATCTACTATGAGCCCAGCAAGGTAAGCGAGACACGTGGATATTTCGCCATGGCCAAAGTCCAAGAGGTCATTCCCGATCCCGTGGCCCCTGCCATGTACCTTGCTCTGATTGAGCCCGAAAGCTACCTCGATTTCGTCAACCCTGTTTCATTTAATGGAACCGACGGTCTCGTTGAGCGAGGCTTGCTCAACGTCGAAGGACGGATTTCCGGTCGCGCTCAATCGGCCGTTCGCCCAATCAGTCCAGCCGATTTCAACCGCATTATCGATTTGGGTCTGGACACGAATGAGTTCTTGCTGCCGCGCGTTGACGAGGTTGGCACATCTACCGGCTTTCAAGATGAGCAAACGCCATTCGAATTCGAGC
This sequence comes from Mesorhizobium sp. WSM4841, assembly GCF_055811515.1. Lineage (NCBI taxonomy): Bacteria > Pseudomonadati > Pseudomonadota > Alphaproteobacteria > Hyphomicrobiales > Phyllobacteriaceae > Mesorhizobium > Mesorhizobium sp. WSM4841. Next base: position 162,560 of record NZ_JBVVQC010000012.1, on the reverse strand, counting down.
AGAGCCGTGATCGCGTAAACTATATCGGATCGCGAATTGTGCGGGACCGCATTTTCCGTCGCATCGTCTTGCGCGCCTACGACGAGCGCTGCGCGATCACGGGGCTTAAGTTGATAAATGGTGGCGGTCGAGCTGAGGTTTCCGCCGCGCACATTCGACCGGTCGAAGCGAACGGACCCGATGTCATCAACAATGGGATCGCGCTATCAGGTACAGCGCATTGGATGTTCGATCGAGGATTGATCAGTCTATCCGATGACTTGGAAATCCTGATCTCACGACAGGTCAATGACCTCGACAGCGTGCAGGCATTCATAAACACAACCCGTCGCGCGCTTCCCGCTCGCCGGCAGTTTGACCGCCCGCATCCTCGTTTCTTGCAATGGCACCGTGAGCACTGTTTCAAGCAGTGAAGCACCGCCGGCGTGGGAGCGTGTTGCTGGGTGAGTTGGAACGGTCGCCTCTGACCCGTTCCTTCCGTTCCATCGTATCACCTCAAAGTTCCGGATTGGGATGACGAACCGTCATTCATTGCAGCCGACTGATGGACGCATTCGCGCAAAAAAGACTACATGTCGGTCGGCACAGGTCCTGCCTACTTGCGCCCAAAACCGCCTTTGAGTACGCATCTATTGTTCCGGAACACCGGCAGCGCGGAGCGAGGCCAAGTCGGCCGCCATCTGCTCGGTATCGCCGCGGAACTGCGTTCTGAGCCAGGACGTAACAGTGAAGGTTGGCCGCGCCGCGGCAAGCTGCACGGCGGTCTCGCGGGCCTCTTCGAGACGCCCGTCCTGTTCCTGGACCATCACGATGTCGGCCAAACCATAGCCGGGACTGCGGGCATGATACGCACGGAACGCCGCAATCGCCTCCTCGGAGCGGCCGGCGAGCCGATAGGCGTTGCCCAGCACGCCGAGATACCACGCCTGATAATTCGGGCTTAGCGTAATGGCCCTCTCGATCTGGCCGATCCCCTCGGCGGCATGGCCGGAACAAGCGAGTACAAAGGCTCCGAACACCAGCACGTCGGGCAGATTGGGGCCGAGCTTGACAGCCTTCCGGGCAGCGGCGGCTGCCTCGTCGAACCGCGATCTTAGGAGCAAGATCCCGCTGGTGGCGCGATAGGCGTCGGGATTCTCGGGGTCGATCGTCAGCGCCCGCTCGACATAGGCTTGCGCTTTGTTCAATGCGGTTTCGCGGTCTTCGCCCGTCCAGCCATGGCGGGCGTCGGCGAAGTGCTCGAAGCCGAGCATGGCGTTGAGCGTCGCCGAATCGGGATCAAGCGCGAGCGCCTTCTCCCAGCAGCGGCGGGTCTGGACATGGGCATTCGTTGTATTCGGACCGCGATAGTGGTTCAGCCCCTGTATCCACAGGCTCCACGCTTCGACATTCGTGGTCGTGGTATAGCGTAGGCGCGCCTGCTCGCCTTCGGTCAGCCGGACCTGCATCTCGGTCGCGAGCGTTAGCGTGATCTCGTCCTGCACCGCAAAGATGTCGCCGATGTCACGGTCGAAACGATTTGCCCAGATGTGAACCCCTGTCGTGGCGTCGATCAACTGCGCAGTAATGCGGATGCGGCTGCCGGCCTTGCGGATGCCTCCCTCCAGCACGAAGCGCACGCCGAGTTCGCGGGCGACCTGGCGCACGTCCACTGAGCGCCCCTTGTAGACGAAGCTTGAATGGCGCGCGATTACGGACAGGCCGGAGAGCTTTGAGAGGGTGGTAAGGATGTCCTCGACGAGGCCGTCGGCAAAGAATTCCTGCTCCGGGTCGTTGCTCATCACCGAAAACGGCAGGACCGCAATAGACGGCTTGTCGGTGCCGAGCGGCCGGGTGAAATTGGCCATGGGGCCTGCCTTCGACGCGACTTCGTCGCCGTGCCATCGCCACACCCGCAACGGCCGATCGATGTTCTTGAGCTTAACTTCGCCAGAATCGACAAACGTGACGCCGATCTTGCCGCTCACCTGGGCATGGACGACGTCTGAGGCGAGAATGCCGCCATGCGGCGCTTGGCCTTCAAGCCGGGTTGCGACATTGACGCCGTCGCCGAATATGTCATCGCCCTCGATGACGATGTCGCCGAGATTGATGCCAATGCGGAACTCGACGCGCCGCTGAGCAGCCAAATTGCGCCCACTCATGGCCCGCTGGATCGCAACCGCGCATTCGACCGCCTCAACGACGCTGCCAAACTCGACCAGCGCACCGTCGCCCATCATTTTGACAATGCGGCCATGACGCGCAGCGACGGCGGGATTGAATGTCTCGCTCCAAATCTGCCGCAGCTCAGCGATCGTGCCGGCCTCGTCGGTCTCCATCATGCTGCTGTAACCGGCGACGTCGGCGGCGAGGATGGCGGCGAGCCGGCGCGTAATCTGCTGTTCCGACATACGGACCCCACAGGCGATGCGCTTCACACCACTAGCCTTGGCTAGCAGGTCGTACTGTACGGGATATTCGTCATCTCTAATAGATCGTCGAAGACTGACTACGGCCTCGCATGCGATTCAAACCAGGGTCATCTAGGGACATCAGTACCGGTTCACGACAGACGCAAATGAGTCAAATTGCCTCGCAGCGCGCCCGCCGCGGAAGGGCTGCCTAACATCGAAAGCGGTAATTCGCAGGCCAGGCGATGAACGCCGGCTACTGGCGCAAGGCGGTCATTGACGAACAACCGCGTCGCCCGCTCGCCAGCCAGTGCCCGCCTTTACCAAGCCGGTCACCCTCCGTGAGGTGGCTGCCCTGGCCGGCGCCGCGCTCGGTAAAGCGGTCGCGGGGAAATTTATCGAGCGGGCAAAAACCGACGGGGCGGACTAGCGGAAGGAAGGATGCCCTCTCTTAATGCCAACCATTTGCGAATAGCACCCATGGCAGTTGGCCGAGCAATTCCTTCGCATCGACGAGATCGCTAGCATCGAGTCCCTCGGCGAATGAGGCACTGTGAACGCGAGCCGCTTAGTCGTTCCCGTGCTCGTGATGTAGCCGCGTGAGGCTGAGAGCGGCTCGCGAACACACCGAAAGTCCGGAAATGGCGTAAGCGGTCGTAGATCACGGCACCTGGCAAAAAATCTTAGACACGCCCAAAACCAAATCTTGCCATCCCCCCATCCTTCCCTTAATCTCCTCTGAGAAAACCTTTTCCCAAATTGCCCGCCTTCGCTGACCGCACCAGTCAGCACTTGCGGGACGCTTAAGAGAAAACCTTTTCCCAACTAAGGAATCCGCTGCACAAAATGGCCTCCGACGCCCAGCCAGTCTCCGCCAAGCAGCCAGTCACCCTGCGTGAGGTGGCCTCCCTTGCCGGTGTCAGTGTCGCCACGGCCTCAAAAGCGCTGAACGGGCAGGGGCGGATGACCGCCGAGACGCGCGAGCGCATTCGCGAGACGGCGCAGCGTCTCGGCTTTCGCCCGAACAGCCTGGCGCAGAGCCTGTTGCGGCGGCGCAGTTTTACCGTCGGGCTTTTGACCAACGACACCTATGGCCGCTTTTCGCTGCCGCTGATGTCCGGCGTTTCCGATGCGCTGGTCGATGCCGGCGTCTCGGTGTTCCTGTGCAATGTCGAGGACGACACGCGGCTTGCCCAGCTCCATGTCGAGGCCATGCTGGACAAGCGCGTCGACGGCATCATCGCCACCGGCAAGCGCATTGACCGCCATCTGCCGGTCGATCTCGCCAATCTGCGCATTCCCGTGATCTATGCCTTTACCCAGCCCGATCCCGGCGCCATCGCTTTTGTGTCCGATGACGCCGGCGGGGCGCGCCTGGCGGTCGAGCACTTTTGGCGGCTCGGGCGCCGGCGCATTGCCCATGTCACCGGGCCGGCGAGTTTTGCCGTGGTGCACGCGCGGGCACAGGCCTATCGTGACGTGCTGACCGAGAAAGACTTGCCGGTTATGGAACCATTGCTCGGATCGTGGTCGGAAGCGTGGGGTCACGAGGCGGTGAAGAAGCTCTTCGACGGCAAGCTGTCGAAGAGTGGGGGCGAAAAGCCCGATGCCGTCTTTTGCGGCAACGACCAGATCGCGCGCGGCGTCATCGACGCGCTGCGCGAGCGCGGGCTTGGCGTGCCGGACGAAGTCGGCGTCATCGGTTTCGACAACTGGCAGATCGTGGCCGAGGCAACCCGCCCGCCGCTGACCTCCGTCGACATGAACCTGGCGGCGCTCGGGCGCGAGGCCGGTCTTACGCTTCTTTCGCTCGTCGGCGGCGAACCCGCCGAGCCGGGCATCCGAAAACTGCCGTGCCGGCTGGTGGTGCGTCAGTCATGCGGCCGTCCGCCGGGCGGCTGAGACCAATGCATGTCGCCCAAAAGTGCGCAGCGGTTTTGGGGTCACGACATGCATCAAAGCAAAAGGTCGCGCACGCCTGCAGGGCAGTGCGGCCGAATGAGGAGAAAAACATGAGGAGGAGAACATGAGGACCATCATTACCGGGCTCGCCTTTGCCGCGAGCATTTTTTCCACGCTGGCAACAGTGGGGCCGGCTGCCGCCGCCGAGACCGCGAACATCTGGGTTCGCGCCGACGGCTCGAACTTCATGCCCCGCATCGTCGATGCCTTCAACAAGGGGCATGAGAACCAGATCAAGCTGGACATCATCCCCAATGCCGAGATCATCCCGAAATATGGCGCCGCTGCCGCCGGCGGCACCGCGCCTGACGCGCTCTCGCTCGACCTGATCTACACGCCGTCCTTCGCTGCCGCCGGCCAGCTGGAGGACATCACAGACTGGGCGAAATCGCTGCCGTATTTCAACAGCCTGTCGCCGGCCCATGTCAAAACCGGCACCTACAAGGACCGCATCTACGGGCTGCCGTTCTCCGCCGATAGTTCGGTGCTGATCTGGAACAAAAAACTGTTCAAGCAGGCAGGGCTCGACCCTGAAAAAGGCCCGACCAACTGGGCCGAGATCGAAGCCCATGCCGAGAAGGTCAACGCGCTCGGCGGCGACATCAAGGGCTTCTATTTCTCCGGCAATTGCGGCGGCTGCAACATCTTCACCTTCACGCCGCTGATCTGGGCCTCGGGTGGCGACATCCTCACCGAGGACGGCTCGAAGGCGACGCTCGACAGCCCGCAGTTGCGCGGCGCCATCGACCTCTACCGCTCGATGGTCAAGAAGGATCTGGTGCCGGCAGGCGCACAGACCGACACCGGCTCCAACTTCTTTGCTGCGTTTGCCGCCGGCAATATCGGCATTTCGCCGTCCGGCGCCTTCGCCATCGGCGCGCTGAACACGCAATACCCAGATATCGACTATGGCGTCACCTTCCTGCCTGGCAAGGATGGCGGCTGGTCGTCCTTTGCCGGCGGCGACAATTTCGTCGTCACCAAGGGCACCACGAAGGTCGCGGTGGTGAAGGAGTTCCTCGACTTCGCCTATTCGCTGGAAGGCCAGACCATCCTGGCGAAATACGGCAGCCTTCCGGTGCGCGGCGACATCGCCAATGAGGCGCTGAAGGACCTCGACCCGCGCTACAAGGTCGCCGCAGAGGCCATGGCCAAGGGCCGCACGCCCTATTCGGTGGTGTTCAACGACCTGATCAACTCCGCCAACGGTCCGTGGAACCAGATGGTCAACGAGGTCTTCTTCGGCGAAGACGTCGACGGCGCCATCGCCAACGCGCAGGAAACCATGCAGTCGATCATCGACTCGGCGCCGCAGCAGTAAGCGCCGGCTTTAACCTCCCCCTCGAGGGGAGGTCGGACCGCAGGTCCGGGTGGGGTCGTTGCGGCAGTGCTCGACGTTCTTTTTGCGTCGGCGCGCTGCACAGGCGACCCGACCCCCGGCCTTCGGCCGGACCCTCCCCTCGAGGGGGAGGGGGACGTCGCGCTAACAGCAAGGCTATCGCATTGAGAAAAGACCCCCTCATCCGGCCGCTTCGCGGCCACCTTCTCCCCGCTGGGGAGAAGAGGCTGGCGTCAACGCTGGCGACCTCCTCTCCACTCGGGGAGAGGTCGGATTGCCCCGAATTGCCCTTTGCAATTCGGTTGGCAATCCGGGTGAGGGGGTCTATTGCCGTTGCGGTTGCCCTGAACCCAGTGAGCGGCCAGGCATGACCTCGATCGCAGCAACCTCCACCCCAGCACGCGCCCGCAAACTGGTCGGCGCCGGCCGCCGGCAGTGGATCGGCCTGCTCTATGTCGCGCCGGCCGTCGCGCTTGTCGTCGTCTTCTTCATCATCCCGCTTTGCATGACGGCGTGGATGTCGCTGCACAACTGGCCGCTGATGGGCGCGCACTCCTTCATTGGCCTCGACAATTACTGGGCGATCCTGCGCGATACCAGGTTCTGGAACGCGCTGCGCTTCACCGGCTACTACACGGTGGTGGTGACAATCGTGATCTTCGCCGTCGCCTTTCCGCTGGCGCTGTTCATCGAAAGGCCGCGGCCGCTGACCGGCTTTTACCGGACGTCCTTCTTCATGCCGGCCGTCATCGGTTTCGCCTCGGCCAGCCTGCTCTGGTCGTGGCTTCTCAATGTCGATTCCGGCCTGTTCAGCCCGGCTGCCTTCGAGCTCGGGCTGACCGAGAAGAAGGTCAATCTGCTGGCCACCTTTCAGCCGGCGTTCTGGTCGATCATCGCCATGGTCGTCTGGAAGGTGGCGGGCTTCACCATGATCATCCTGATGACCGGCCTGCAATCGATCCCGCCGGATCTGCAGGAGGCGGCGATGATCGACGGGGCAGGGCCGCTGGCGCGGTTTCGCGCCATCACCCTGCCGCTGATGCGCCGCACGCTGGCGCTGGCGCTGATCCTGTCGGTTGCCGGCTCGGTGCTCGCCTTCGACCAGTTCTACATCATCCTGCGCGGCGGGCCGCGCAACCAGACGCTGACCGCGGTCTACTGGATTTTCAACCAGTCATTCGTGTCGTTCAAGCTCGGCTATGGCGCCGCCCTGTCGATGATCCTGCTGCTCATCCTGGTCGCGCTCAGCCTGATCCAGCTGCGCCTGCTGCGCCAACCGGAGGGCGTTGACTGATGGCGCAGGCAAGGAGCCGCAAACGCCGCATCGGCATGCAGATCGCCGAGCACTCGACGGGCATCATCGCCTCGTTGCTGTTCCTCGCGCCGATCGTCTGGACCGTGCTTTCGGCGTTCAAGCCGGCGCAGGAATCGCGCCAGCCGCCGCTGCCGCCCTGGCCGACGACGGGTTTTTCGGTCGAGAACTACGCCACGCTCAACACGTTCGGCGACGGCCTGTGGCTGCCGGCGCAAAACAGCATCTATGTCTCTGCCATGACGGTGGTGCTGTCGGTGATCGTCAGCGTGCTGGCCGGCTACGGTTTCTCGCGCTTCCGCTTTCCGCTGAAGAACCTGCTCTTCGTCCTGATCCTGTCGACGATCATGATCCCGTTCCAGTCGATCCTGACGCCGATCTTCCTGGTGCTGACCAAGATCGGCCTGCACAATACGCTGACCGGGCTGGTCTGCGTCTATGTCACGCTGCAGCTGCCGTTCTCGATCTTCATGATGCGCAACGCCTTCGACGCGGTGCCGCGCGAGATCGAGGAAGCCGCCCGCATGGACGGCGCCAACAATGTCACCATGCTCTTGAGGGTGATGCTGCCGCTGGTCTGGCCGGGCATCGTCACCATCGCGCTGTTCGCATTCCTCGGCGCCTGGAACGAGTTCCTGGCAGCGCTCGTGCTGATGACGGACCAGTCCAAATTCACGCTGCCGATCATGATGACGGCGCTTCAGTCAGGCCGCTTCGGCGCCATCGATTGGGGCGCGGTGCAGGCCGGCGTCACCGTGATGATGGTGCCATGCCTGGTGCTCTTCCTCTTGCTGCAGCGCTTCTACATCCGCGGCCTCATGGCAGGGGCCGTGAAGTGATCCCTATCGAACGGAGTAAATTCATGACCGCATCGCAATCGGCCCTTCAGGGCACCACGCCGGGCAGGCCAAAACTCGCCTTCCGTCCGCTTCCGGTGCCGCAGGTCGACGTGCGCGGCTTCTGGGGCGACCGTGTCGATGCCGTCGCCACCAGGACCGCCGGCATCCTCTATGACCGCTGCGTCGAGGCGCGCATGCTGGAGCAGATCGATCCGGACCGGCCGTCGCCCGGCGTCGTCATTCCGTTCCACTCACCCTCGCCGGACGAGGCCGCCACCGCCGGCAACGAGTTCACGGGATCGACGGTGACCACCCAGATGTTCTGGGACTCCGACTGGGGCAAGACGATCGAGACCGCGGCCTACTCGCTGTATCGCCGCCGCAATGACGAGCTGGAGAAGAAGGTCGACGCCGTCATCGATATGTATGGCAAGCTGCAGCAGCCCGACGGTTATCTATCGAGCTGGTACCAACGCATCCAGCCCGGCTTGCGCTGGACCAATCTGCGCGACTGCCACGAACTCTATTGCGCCGGCCATCTGATCGAAGGCGCGGTCGCCTACTACCAGGCCACGGGAAAACGCAAGCTGCTCGACATCATGTGCCGCTATGCCGATCATATCGCCGAGACGTTCGGTCCCGAGCCTGGCAAGAGGAAGGGCTATTGCGGCCATGAGGAGATCGAGCTGGCGCTGGTCAAGCTCGCGCGCGTCACCGGCGAGCGAAAGTATATGGACCTCGCAAAATACTTCATCGACCAGCGTGGCCTTGAGCCGCATTATTTCGACGAGGAGGCGCGGGCCCGCGGCGCCGACCCAAAGTCCTATCATTTCAAGACCTACGAATACAGCCAGTCGCACATGCCGGTGCGCGAACAGGACAACGTCGTCGGCCATGCGGTCAGGGCGATGTATCTCTATTCCGGCATGGCCGATATCGCGACCGAATATGGCGACGACACGCTGCGGGTGGCGCTCGACCGGCTGTGGGACGATCTCACCACCAAGAACCTCTACGTCACCGGCGGCCTTGGGCCATCCTCGCACAATGAGGGTTTTACCGCCGACTACGACCTGCCCAATGAAACCGCCTATGCCGAGACCTGCGCTTCGGTCGGACTGGTGTTCTGGGCGAGCCGCATGCTCGGCATGGGTCCGAATGCGCGCTACGCCGACATGATGGAGCGGGCGCTCTACAACGGCTCGATTTCGGGCCTGTCGCTGGACGGCTCGCTGTTCTTCTATGAAAATCCGCTGGAAAGCCGGGGGAAGCACAACCGCTGGAAATGGCATCGCTGCCCGTGCTGCCCGCCCAATGTCGGACGCATGGTCGCCTCGATCGGCAGCTATTTTTACAGCCTGTCCGACGACGCGCTGGCCGTCCATCTCTATGGAAACAGCACGGCTCGTTTCGATATCGGGGGGAAGCAAATAGAGCTGACCCAGACCAGCAACTATCCATGGGACGGGGCAGTCTCGATCGGCGTCGAACCCGAGGCGCCGACGACATTCACCTTGCACCTGCGCCTGCCGGCCTGGTGCCGCGAGGCGGCGCTCAAGGTGAACGGGGAGGCGGTCGATCTGGATGATGTCACCAGCGACGGCTATGCCGCGATCCGGCGCGAATGGCGCAAGGGCGACCAGGTCGAGCTCGACCTCGAAATGGCCGTCGACCGGCTCTATGCCAATCCGGAGGTGCGGCAGGACATCGGCCGCGTCGCGCTTGCCCGCGGCCCGTTGATCTATTGCGTCGAGGAGACCGACAATGCCGGCCAGCTGCACCGCATCGCCTTGCCACGCACGGCAAACATCGAGGCGCATAAGCAGCCGAACCTATTGGGCGGCGTCGTGACGCTTTCGGCTCTGGCCAGGAAAGAGGCGTTTGAGAGCTGGGACAACGGCCTCTACCGCACCGAACCGCCGGCGGTTGAGGAAGCAAAAGTCACCGCCGTTCCCTATTTCGCCTGGGACAACCGCGATCCCGGCGAGATGCTGGTCTGGCTGAGAGACTCGTGATCCGGGGACGAAGATGATGCCGCCGACGCAAGGGGTGTCTTGAATTTGCCCCGGCGGCGCTAATTTTAGAGGGGGAGAGTGGCGCCAGCCACTCGAATGGGTGGAGGCAGAGTTGGCGCTCGAAGATGTCGCGCGTCCGAGCGCTGGCGCTCGCGTCATGGTCCTGACCGTCGCAGCGTTGCCGTTGCTGTTCGTGCTCAGCGGTCTGGCCATTCGCTATGCGGCATTTGCTTCGGTGTCGGAGGAACCAGGTTTCGCGGCCTATGCCCGCGCGCTTTGTCGGTGGGATTGCGCCTGGTATATCGGCATCAGCGAACAGGGTTACGAGCGCTTTCCCATTCCAGACCACAGCAATGTCGGTCGCTGGGGCTTCTTCCCGCTCTATCCGATGCTGGTGGCGGCGATCCGGTCTGTTTTCCCTTTCCCTACGATACTGGTCGCCACCATCACTTCCATTGTCTGCAGCTACGCCGCCTGTCTGGTCGCATGGCCGCTGCTGGAGAAAAACATGCGGGCCTATGTGCTGTATTGCGCATTTCTGCTCAGTGGCCCGTTCTCCTTTCACTTCACGACCTTCCTGAGCGAACCGCTTTTCGTGCTCTTGACCTCGTGCGTTTTTCTGGCGCTCAAGCGCTCCAGCTATCTCGCCGCGGGTGTTTCATCCGCACTCCTGTCGGCGACCAGGCTCGTCGGTGTCTTCGTCGTATTTGCGACTATCATCCAGATGTTCAGGGAGCACCGCCAGCAGGGCGGATCGGCACTGTCTTTCCCACGCTGGCTACTTGGCCGACCAGATCTGCTGGTCGCTATCTTTATCTCGCCCGCTGGTTTGTTCGCTTACATCCTGTTCCTGTACCTCACCGTCGGAGACGGCTTTGCGTTCTTGCACATCCAGCGCGCGTTCGGACGGGTGGCGGGCAATCCGCTGGTCTTTCTATGGGACGGGCTCTCAGCGGTTCCGACCACCGGATGGCTGCCCACGGCGCCGCAATGGAGCGCGCTCGCCGCGATCACCGGATTGGCGCTGTCGGCCGTTCTGGCGGCTCGAAGGCAATATGGCGCGGCACTCTTCTGCACGCTCGGTATTATCCTGCCGCTGATTACCAACCTGGCCTCGATGGTCAGATATGTCGTTGGGCTTGCGCCTCTGACAATGATGCTCGTCGTCCTGTTGTCGGCGTCGAAGCTCATTTGGCTCGCGGCTTTGGTTCTCTTCCTGGGCGCCTGCTATTTCATGACTGTGGCGTGGATCGGAGGCTACCTTGCCCTTGTCTGACATTTGGGAGCCTTTCAGACGCGCCGCCTCGATCGGCGGCTACGCACTTGTGGCAGTTCTGGCCGGGTCCGAGACCGTCATCCTTGCGTTTGCTCTCAATCCAAACGTCAATGCCGATTATCGCGCCTATTACATCGATCGGACGACCACCTGTCTCAATCGCGATGCCGTCGGCAGCTACACACTTGGCCAGACGATATCGTTCCGGAACGACGGCGCCAAACTGGCAGCCAGCATAAAGGTCTGCGGCTGGTCGGGACCCGTTGCCGACGGCACCCATTCCGTGGGCGAGACCTCCCGGCTTCGCGTGAAGATACCGCCGCTGCGCAACGGGCTGATGGCCACGCTGCAAATGGCCGCCGTCATTCGTCCACCGCAGATCACGCAAAGGGTGGTGATCTCGGTGAACGGGTTTCGGGTGCATGCGGAGACGCTGTCTGGCAAAGAACCACGAACGGTCTCGTTCGTCGTTCCACCGCCGGCTCTTGGCAAGGCCGATACACTCGAAATCGCCTTCGACTATCTCGACGGCATTCCGCCAACGCCGGCCGCCAGCAACATCTACAAGCGATCCATCAAGCTGGTGTCGTTCCGGCTCGATGCGATTGACACGGATTAGGTGGAGCGGTCGCCGTGCCGGTCGGGTCTTCGCTGCGCAAAAACCCATCGGTCGAGCATGAGAAGATTGACCGCCGGAATAAGCAGGCATGTAACCAGAATGGCAATGATGGGCGGCAGCCCGAGTTTCGCCGTCAAAAGCGCCGGCGCCGCGTAAGCCACGGCGAAGCCTGTCGCCGTCAGCAGCAGAAAACGCGCAGCTTCCGATCGGTGCGATCCGCTCGACATGAAGGTTACTGATTTGTGGGCGAAATACGAAAACACGGCAGCAATGGCGTAAGCCGCAAGCGACGCCTGGACAGGCGAGAAGCCGATCCATTTCGATTCGACCAACGCGATAGCCAGGACGGCATACAGGATCGTCGCGGCGATGCCGACCAAGCCGAAGCGCGCCAGCAGCTTCAGCCCGGCGCCGGCAGTCGAACGGTCCTCAGACATGCGCGCTGCACGCAAACTGGGCTCCGAGCGGTAGGGGCGCGAGCAGGCGCTCGAGTCTTCTGACGAAGGGCCTGGCCGACGGCAGCAGCAGGAAGTGCTCGGATCGGATATCCCTGAATCCCGTCTCCTGAAAGAGGGACCTTGCCTTGGCAGCGTTGAGCAGGACCGCATCCTGATCGAACGGACACCGCAACACCGCAAGACGCGTCAGCGGATTATAGGGATTGTGCTCGATGATGCAGGCGACGCCGCCCGGCCGCACGACGCGCCGCATTTCCCGGAAGAAATCGAGCCAGGAAACGGGCGGAACGTGATGGACGACGCAACTGGCGAAAGCCAGATCGAACGCCCCGTCCTCATAAGGCAGGCTCGGCGTGGTGCAGGCCCTGTAGCTCACACGCGGATTGTCCTGGCCGGCGCGCAGGATCGATTCTTCCGAGACGTCGCAGCCATCCAGGCTCTCGAAGACGCCTTCGAGATAAGGGTGGAGCGATCCGACGCCGCAGCCGATATCCACCGCCCGCACACCGGCACCATCCTGCCGAAGCCTTCGCTCGACGACAAGACGCTGCAGCAGGTCGGCTTTGGCGATAAGAAAGAAGTCGTGCCTGAGGCCGGAAAACCGGATGGATCCTGCGACCGCCTCGCCATAATTTGATTTATAGCTGTCGAAGAGTTCGGCCATCAGCCGAGGCTCCGTTCCTGGGTTTTCGAAACGATCGACGGCTCTCACCCGGGGTGGCGGAACGCACTGCCGTGTCGAAGCCGGCGACCCTGTCGATCACGTAAAGCGGACGGCGTTTGACCTCGGCGTGGATACCGCCGACATAGAGCCCGACCACGCCGGTCATGAAAAGATTGATGCCGCAAAGGAGCGACACGATCACCACGGTGGATGTCCAGCCGGCAATGATGCCGGTTTCAAAAATCCAGGCGAAGATAGCGTAAGCACCGAACACCACCGCAAGCGCGGAGATGGCCAATCCGCCCCACAACGCGATGCGCAGCGGCTTCTCGGAGAAGCTGACGATGCCGTGAACGGCAAGGTGCATCATCTTCCAGAATGGGTATTTGGTCTGGCCAAGGGTCCGCGCGGGACGTTCGAAAGGCACCGCCGTCTGCTTGAAGCCCATCCAGGCGAACATGCCCCTGACGAAGCGGTCCTGTTCGGGCATTTGCTTGAAGGTTTCCAGTGCCTTGCGGCCGACCAGGCGGAAATCGCCGACGTCGCGCGGGATGTCGACCGACGTCATTTTCTCCAGCAGACGGTAGAAGAGGCTCGCCGTAAAGCGCTTGAACCAGGATTCGCCCTCACGCTTGACGCGGCGGGCATAGACGATCTCGAAGCCTTCCTTCCACTTCGCCACCAGATCGAGAACCACCTCCGGCGGGTCTTGCAGGTCGGCATCCATGACGATGACGGCATCACCAGCAGCAGCGTCCATGCCGGCCGTGATCGCGACCTGGTGGCCGAAATTGCGGGAAAGCTCGATCAGCCGGAAGCGCTGCTCGACGCCGACCACTTTTCGAAGGTATTCGACGCTTCCATCGAGGCTTCCGTCATCGACGAAGATCGCCTCAGCCTCTCCATCCAACCGGCAGATCAGGGAACTGATCCGCTCGATCAGTCGAGGCAGCACCTGTTCTTCATTGTATATTGGAAGGACCAGCGAATACCGCGGCGGCGACTCGTTCACCGCAGTCCTAATGCCTTGGATCACAGAGTCTCGCATGCCGTTGAAAATGGAACGCAAGCTACAAAGTTCCAAGGATACACAAGAAATCGCTAAATTTAGCGGTTTCGGGCAGGTGACGTTCATGAGTGGAACGGACATAGGCGGCGTTACCGCAATCGAACGTCCGCATGTGATCGAGACACGGCATCAAAGAGGTTGTCGACCAGTCCAAACCTGGCGCGAAGCAGCCTTTGACGCACCGTTTCGATCATGCCGCCTAACGCCGATCTCTGCTGGCCGATTTATCCTGCTTGCGACTTCTGCCATTGCACAAGCCACATCGGAGCAATAGATGGTGCGGAACGGCCGCCCTTTTATGTCAGGCGGAAAAACAGGAACATGCGCATGACCGATACGCTCGACTCAGCGAAATTGACCGACCGCGTCGCGGCCCTGGTCGAGGCGGCCAAGCGGGCCGGCGCCGACGCCGCCGACGCGGTTGCCGTGCGCGGCCGCTCGACCGGCGTGTCGGTGCGGCTTGGCAAGGTCGAGGGCACCGAGGCGTCCGAGAGCGAGGATGTCTCGCTGCGCGTCTTCGTCGGCAAGCGGGTGGCGAGCGTCTCGGCAACCGCTGCCTCCGACCCCAAAGCGCTAGCCGAGCGCGCCGTGGCGATGGCGAAAGTCTCGCCGGAAGATCCCTATCAGGGCCTCGCCGATCCGGCCTTGCTGGTCAAGAAGCCGCGCGACCTCGATCTGTTCGACGCGACGGAAGTCTCGGCCGACCAGTTGAAGGAAGCGGCGCTGGCGGCGGAAGCGGCGGCTCTTGCCGTCAAGGGCGTTACCAATTCGGCCGGCAGCGGCGCCAGCGCCGGGCTTGGCGGGCTGGTGCTCGCCACCTCGCACGGCTTTGTCGGCCACTATGTCGCGTCGCGCTTTTCGCGCTCGACCAGCGTCATCGCCGGCGAGGGCACCGGCATGGAGCGCGATTATGAATTCTCCTCGCGCCAGCATTTCTCCGACCTGGACGCACCGGAGGACATCGGCCGCAAGGCCGGCGAACGCGCCGCGCGGCGCATCGGCGCGCGCAAGGCGACGACCGGGCCGGTCGATGTGGTGTTAGACCCGCGCGTCGCCCGCGGCATCGCCGGCCATCTTGCCGGCGCCATCAATGGCGCGTCGGTCGCGCGCAAGACCAGCTTTCTGCGCGACATGATGGGCAAGCAGGTAGCGGCGGTCGCGATCACCGTCACCGACGAGCCGCTCCGGCTCCGTGGCCAGGCGTCGCGCCCGTTCGACGGTGAAGGCATCGAGGGCGAAAAGCTGCTCATGGTTGAGAAGGGCGTTTTGAACCACTGGTTCCTATCGACCTCGGCCGCGCGGGAATTGGGGCTGACCACCAACGGGCGCGGCTCGCGTAACGGCTCCTCCGTCTCGCCGTCATCGACCAACCTCGCCATCGAGCCGGGCGAGGGGACGCCCGAAGACCTCATCAAGTCGCTCAAATCAGGTTTTTACGTCACCGAAGTGTTCGGCCAGGGCGTCGACATGGTGACCGGCGAGTACAGTCGCGGCGCTTCCGGTTTTTGGATCGAGAATGGCGAGCTCGCCTATCCGGTTGCTGAAGTGACCATCGCCTCGAACCTGAAGACCATGTTCCTCAACATGGTTGCGGCGAGCGACCTCGATCGCAATTTCGGCACCGCTGCACCAACGCTTCTGATCGAAGGCATGACCCTTGCCGGAGCTTGACCAGGTCACTTCCGCCGGGGCTCGCGAGGATCTGCCGCTGCTGCGCGAAGCTGCCCGCGAGGCGGGCGCCATCGCCATGCGCTATTTCGGCAACAATCCGCAAGTGTGGATGAAGGGCGGCACCTCGCCGGTGAGTGAGGCCGATCACGCCGCCGACGCCTATCTGCGCGAAATCTTGCTTGCAGCGCGGCCGGACTATGGCTGGCTGTCGGAGGAGACGGCCGACGATCCGGCAAGGCTTGCCGCCCGCCGCACCTTCGTCGTCGATCCGATAGACGGCACGCGCGGCTTCCTCGAGGGCCTGCGCTCCTGGTGCGTCAGCGTCGCGGTGGTCGAGGACGGCCGCACGCTTGCCGGCGTGCTCGAATGTCCGGCCACGGAGGAGACCTATTGGGCGCTGCCCGGTGAGGGGGCGTTCCTGAACGGCCGTCGCATTGCCGTGCGCCGCCCGGCGGCGATGGTCGAAATTGGCGGGCCGAAGCCATTGATTGGGCTGATGCCGGCGGAATGGCGGGGCCGGCTGAGCCGCGTGCCCTATATTCCCTCGCTCGCCTACCGGCTGGCGATGGTCGCCAATGGCAGGCTCGACGCGACCTTTGTCAAACCCAATGCACATGACTGGGACATCGCCGCGGCGGATCTCATCCTGCGCGAGGCCGGCGGCGCATTGCTCGACCAGAAGGGCCGCGCACCGCGCTATGCCGGTGAAGTGATCCACCACGGCGCGCTGGCCGCCGGCAGCGGCGAACTGCTCGCCGTGCTCTCCGGCATCATCGCAGGGCTGGGCGGTTGAACATATCATCAATGGTTCCAAAGTCGGCGGCTTTGGTCTAGACCTGTCACAAACTCACGATATGTGAAGGACCGACATGACCGCGGAAGACGGAAAGAAGCAGCTTTTGCACCTGGTGTTCGGCGGCGAACTGAAGACGCTGGGCGGAACCGAATTCCGTGATCTCGACGCGCTCGATATCGTCGGCATCTATCCGGATTATCAATCCGCGCAAACGGCGTGGAAAGCCAAGGCCCAAGCCAGCGTCGACAATGCCCACATGCGTTATTTCGTCGTTCACCTGCACCGGTTGCTCGACCCCGACAACAAGGCTGCCGGTTGACATTGATGGATCATGAAGGCGTGAAAGGGCCGACCACGAGGTCCGCGGTCAGCGGGCGCCGCGGTGGCACCTCGAAGACATTCTGGCGCAAAATACGCGAACCGCTGGCGCAATCGCGATTCGTCAAGAACGCCATCGCCAGCCTGTTTGCGCAGTTCGTTCGCCTCGTCCGCCTGACCAACCGTGTTGTCGACGGATCGGCGCAGATGTCGGGCGGCGCCTACTCGGAGTTCGAACCCGGCATCATAGCCCTGTGGCACGGCCAGCACCTTCTGACTCCGGCCTACTATCCCAGGGGACGGCCGCTGGTCGCCATGGTATCGCGTAGTGCCGATGCCGAGCTCAACGCACTGATGATCGAGAAATTCGGCATCGAGGCGGTGCGCGGCTCGGGCGGACGCGAAAGCTCGAAGCGTCGCGACAAGGGCGGCGCCAAAGCGCTGATTGCCCTGAAAAAGTCACTCGCCACCGGCAAGAACGTCGCCATGATCGCTGACATTCCGCATGGCACGCCGCGCGACGCGGGACTTGGCATCGTTCTCCTGGCGCGGCTTTCGGGCCGGCCGATCCTGCCCGCCGCCATCGCCACCAGCCGCCGCAAGGTGCTGGAGCGCAGCTGGGACAAGACCACGATCAACCTGCCGTTCGGCCGCGCCTCGATCGTCCTGGGGACGCCGGTGTTCGTTCCGGCCAATGCCGATG
Source organism: Mesorhizobium sp. WSM4841 (assembly GCF_055811515.1). Classification (NCBI taxonomy): domain Bacteria; kingdom Pseudomonadati; phylum Pseudomonadota; class Alphaproteobacteria; order Hyphomicrobiales; family Phyllobacteriaceae; genus Mesorhizobium; species Mesorhizobium sp. WSM4841. The sequence goes on along the minus strand of NZ_JBVVQC010000012.1, from coordinate 145,126 downwards.
AGGCCGAAATGGAACGCAAGCGCCAGGAGGTCACGGCCGCGCTCAACGCCGCGACCGCCGAGGCCTACCGCCTCGTGGATGGCTCGAAATGAGCGAGCGCTGGGCGCGCACCTTCCTGACGGCGTATCGTTTCGCAGGCGCAGCCGCCTACCCGCTGATCGGGCCCTATGTCGCCTGGCGCACCTCCAGGGGCAAGGAAGACCGAATTCGCCGGCGCGAGCGCTATGGCATCGCCGGGCGCGAGCGCCCCGACGGGCCGGTGATCTGGATCCATGCGGCGAGCGTCGGCGAGACGATCGCCGTCGTGCCGCTGGTCGAGAGCATTCTCGACTACGGCGTCAACATCGTGCTGACGACGGGGACTGTCACCTCCGCTCAGGTTGCCGACGAACGGCTCGGCGACCGCATCATCCACCAATATGTGCCGCTCGACCTCAAGCCGGCGGTCAGCCGCTTCCTCGACCATTGGCGGCCGGACCTGGCGATCATCGCCGAATCGGAAATCTGGCCGATGACCATCCTGGAGCTCGGCGCGCGCCGTGTGCCGCAGGTGCTGGTCAATGGCAGGCTATCCGACCGTTCGTTCAAATCCTGGAAGAAGCGCGCCAACATCGCCGAGGCGCTGTTCGAGAATCTCGCTCATGTCGTCGCCCAGTCGGATGTCGACGGCGAGCGCTTCCTCTCGCTCGGCGCCCGGCCGGTCACCGTATCCGGCAATCTCAAGGTCGACACCATGCCGCCGCCGGCCGATGAAAGGGCGCTGTACACGCTGAAGCGCCAGCTCGGCGCCCGCCCGACTTGGGCGGCGATCTCGACCCATGACGGCGAGGAGGTGGTCGCTGCCGAGGTTCACGCGATGCTGCACAAGCGTCACCACGGTCTTTTGACGATCGTCGTGCCGCGCCATCCCGATCGCGCCGAAGCGCTGGCCGCGCAGATTTCCGGCATGGGCCTGAAAGTCGCGCGGCGCAGCAAGGGCGACCGGATCACCGTCGATACGGACATTCTGCTCGGCGACACGATGGGCGAGATGGGGCTTTATCTCCGGCTGACAGAGATCGCCTTCGTTGGCCGTTCGCTCACCTCGGAGGGCGGCCAGAACCCGCTGGAGCCGGCCATGCTCGACACGGCGGTGCTGGCCGGCCGCAATGTCCAGAATTTTCGTGAGACCTATCAGCGCCTGCTCGACAGCGGCGGCGCCAAGCTGGTGCGCGACCGCGACATGCTGGCCGGCGCCGTCAATTTCCTGTTGAGCAACGAGGTGGCCCGCCATGAGATGATGGCGGCCGGCGCGGCGACCGTCGACGAGATGCGCGGCGCGCTGGCGGTCACCTTGAAGTCGCTCGAACCTTACATTCAGCCGTTGGTCGTCAAGTCGCGCCTCAAGGGCGCCAACGGCCGCTAAGATGGCCAGCGAAGCGCCCCCCTTCTGGTGGGAAGAACCGGACTGGCGGGCGCTGGCGCTGGCGCCGCTGTCGGCGATCTATGCGCTCGTTGCCGGCCGCCGCATGCGCTCGGCGGCGCGCGAGAAGATCGAGGCGCCGGTGCTGTGCGTCGGCAACTTCACCGTCGGCGGCACCGGCAAGACGCCGGTGGCGATCGCGCTGGCCGGACAGGCCAGGCGCATGCAGCTCAACCCCGGTTTCCTGTCGCGCGGCCATGGCGGCTCCTTCGCGCAGCCGCATGTCGTCGATCCGCATCATGACGCCGCCAAGCATGTCGGCGACGAGCCGCTGCTTTTGGCCGAACACGCGCCGGTCGCGGTGACGCCGAACCGAGCCGCCGGCGCGCGCCTTCTGCTGGAAAAGCATGGCTGTGATTTCCTGATCATGGATGACGGCTTTCAGAGCGCACGCATCCACATCGATTACGCGCTGGTCGTCGTCGATGCGCGCTACGGCCTCGGCAACGGCCGCGTCATTCCTGGCGGTCCGCTCAGGGCTGGCATCGTCGACCAACTGGTTTTCACCAGCGCGCTGCTGAAGATGGGCGAGGGCCTTGCTGCCGATGCGGTCGTCCGCCAGGCGGCGCGTGCCGGCCGGCCGATCTTCGAGGCGCGTACACGGCCAAGCAGCAAGGCGGGGCTGGCCGGCAAGCGATTTCTCGCCTTTGCCGGCATCGGCCATCCCGAGAAATTCTTCGACACGGTCCGTGAGGCCGGCGGCGAGGTTGCGCTGACCCGGTCGTTTCCGGACCATCATTTTTATGGCGAGGACGAGCTTGCCGAACTGGCAACGACAGCGCGAGGTGCCGGACTTGGGCTGATCACCACCGCCAAGGACGCCGCCCGGCTGCGCCATGATGCCGTGCCCGCCGATTTCCTCGGACAGCTCGATGTGCTGGAGATCGACACCGTGTTCGATCCCGCCCACGTGCCCGAACGCATCATCGACGAGACGCTGGATGCCTGGCGGCAGCGCAAGCTGCAGGGCTGAAAGGCCTTCGGCGTCGCGACGGCAGAACCTTTTGCGGAATGCTGGCGGGACAGGATCGCTACAGATCGGGTCTCATTCTGCGCAACCGGTTTAGCGCCGGCTGCGCATTTCGGGATGTGCCTCGATCTCGCGGCGCAGCGAGGCCGCGGCACTCACATAGGGCTCCTGCCTGGCGACGCTCCAGTATTTGAGGTCATCGAGCGGGATGCTTTCGCCGGTGACCGCGCAGCGCACGAAGGCGCCGGGGCTGGTCACCTGAAAGTCGCCGTCCAGGTAGCGGATACGGGCTTCCTTGCCGCCGGGGCCTTCGAAGCGGTTCATCATGACATGGAGCCAAGGTTCATGACGATGTCATCGCCACAAAATGCCGGCAAGGTCAAGCTTGGAGCGAGACAAGATTGGCTTTGGTCGGCTCTGTTTCAGACGACAACCAGCCGAGCAAGCCGGCAAAGCGGATGTCCGGCATCCTACTGCTCGGCTACGATGAACTCCTCGATCTTTTCCGCCGCCAGCCCGGCCTGGGCCGCGATGCGCCGGGCAAGCTCGGCGGCGGCAGCGCGCGGTCGCCCTGTAGGGCGGTCGAGCCAGTAGGATATCGGGCTGAGAACGATGCGGTCGTCCACAGCGACGATGCGGCCTGACTTCAGTTGATGCTCGATCATCGGCGGCCGCGCCAGCGCGATGCCGAGACCATGGGCTGCGGCGTCGAGCACCAGATTGTAGTCCTCGAAGCGGCGGTCCTGCGGACGCGGGCGATAGTCCATGTCCTGGGCGGCAAACCAGGCGCGCCAGGCCGAGGCGTCGGAATCGTTGATCAGCGGGAATTTGAGCAGCCGGGCAGGGTCGCCACGGCCGATCTCGCGGGCGAGGTCCGGCGAGGCGACCGGAAACACATGTTCTTCGAAAAGCTGCACCGAGACGCGGCCGGGAATGCGGCCGCGTCCGCAGCGGATCGACAGATCGATGCCGTCATCGGCAAGGTCAGCCTGACGGATGTCGACATCGAGTACGATGCGCAGCCTGGACGGATTGTTTTCCAGCGCCGCCATGCGCGGCATCAGCCACAGCCCGCTGACCGAAGGGATCGAGGTCAGCCGCACCACGGCGGTGCCGCGCGGTTCGACCCAGCGGTCCGAATTGCTGGATATCAGCGCGAAGGCCTCAGTGGTGCGCAGATGCAGGCGGTTGCCTTCGATCGTTAGCGACACCCCACGCGAGCCGCGATCGAACACTTTCAGCCCGAGCCAGTCCTCGAGCTTGGCGATCTGCCGGCTGACGGCGCCATGGGTGATGTTGAGTTTTTCGGCAGCCGCCGAAAAGCTGCCCGTCCGCGCTGCGGCGTCGAAGGCGCGCAGGGTTTCGAGCGGCAGTATTGCGTCCGAGCTGTGATCCATAGTCACAGCTGACCCTCGATTTGGTCGTTTGTCAACCGATCAGGAAAGGCGTTTCGTGTGTTTGAGGACATGAAACGTGGGAATAATGAAATGAACGCCTGTACCGGCACGTTGAATACGACACAGCGGATAGATACCACGGCGGCCATTGCGGTGGCGTTGACAGTGGTCGGCTGGGCCTCCGCCTTTCCGGCGATCCGTGCCGGCCTCGTCGCTTTCGGGCCGCTGGAACTCGGCGCGCTGCGCTTCGCCATCGCGGCGGTACCGGCGGCGATCTTCCTCGCCGTCAAGCGGCCGGCGCTGCCCCGGCTCGATGAATTGTCGCGCTTCGGGTTCGGCGGCGCCGTCTTCGTTGCGCTGTACACGGTAATGCTCAATTTCGGCGAACTGACCGTTTCGGCTGGTGCTGCCGGCTTCATCATCAACGTCAGCCCGATCTTCACCGCGATCATGGCGATGGCGCTGCTCGGCGAACGCTTCTCAGGCCTGGCCTGGGCTGGAACGTTCCTGTCCTTCGCCGGCATCGGCATCATCGCCATGGGCGAAGGGCAGGGGCTTCACTTCGACAATGGTGCGCTGCTGGTCCTCGGCTCGGCGCTGTGCTCGGCCGTCAACACCATCGTGCAAAAGCCGTTGTTTGCCAGCCATCATCCGCTGACCATTTCGGCCTCGAACATGGTGCTCGGCGCGCTCTGCCTGTTGCCTTTCCTGCCGAGCGGCCTGGCGCAGGCGGCGGTTGCCGACAACGCCGGTCTCGGCGCCGTCATCTTTCTCGGCATCGTGCCGAGCCTCATCGCCTACGCCGCCTGGGCGACGGCGCTTTCGCGGCTGCCGGCGGCGCGCGCCTCGAACTTCCTCTATCTGGTTTCGCCGGTGGCGACGCTGATCGGCTTCTTCTGGCTGGGCGAGGTGCCGACGCTGCTCGGCATTCTCGGTGGCGCACTGGCGCTGGGCGGCGTGATTGTGGTGAATTTGAAGAGGTAAATCAGAGGGTGGGCCGTCTCTTGACTCGAAAAGAGCCGCTATACAGCGGCTCTTTTCGGACCCCCACCCCGCTGCTCCGCAGCGACCCTCCCCACAAGGGGGAGGGTAAGCTCCTCGCGAGACGTCCGCGGCCAAGCTCCCTACCTCCCCCTTGTGGGGAGGTCGGACCGAAGGTCCGGGTGGGGTCTACGCCCTGCGCCTGCTTACCGCCTGCCAAACAGCCGCTCGATATCAGCAAGCTTGAGCTCGATATAGGTCGGGCGGCCGTGGTTGCAGGTGCCGGACCCCGGCGTCGCTTCCATCTGGCGCAGCAGTGCGTTCATCTCCTCTGCCTTGAGCAGGCGGCCGGAACGCACCGAGCCGTGGCAGGCCATGGTCGCGGCTATCCTGTCCAGCCGCTCTTTCAGCGTGTCGACCGTGTCGTTGTCGGCGATCTCGTCGGCAAGGTCGCGCACCAACTGCTGGACATTGGTTTCGCCGAGCATCGACGGCGTCTCGCGCACGGCGACAGCACCCGGGCCGAAACGCTCTATGCCGAGGCCGAAGCGGGCCAGCGTTTCGGAATGCAAGGCAAGCCGCTCGGCATCCTCTTCCGGCAGATCGACGATCTCGGGCAAAAGCAGCATCTGCGACGGCACGGCGCGCGCATGCAGCGCGTTCTTCAGCGCCTCGTAGACCAGCCGCTCATGCGCCGCATGCTGGTCGACGATGACCAGCGAATCCCTGGTCTGCGCGACAATGTAGTTCTCATGCACCTGCGCGCGTGCGGCACCCAGCGCCATGCCGAGCAGCGCATCCGCCGCCTCAGTCTGTCCGGCACGCGCGTCGGCGCTGTGAAGCGGTCCGGCGTCGAACGCCACCTGATCGTTTTCGCCGAAGCCGCCGTTTCCTGGTTCCGTGTCTTCAAATCCCCCGCCTTCCAAGCCCATGTCCAGCGGCCGCTGCGGCGAGCGGGCCGGATCGAAACCGGCGAAGCCGGAGGCACGGTAGGCGGCCTCATAGCTGCGATGGCCGTTGGCTGGACCGGCATGCGCATAGGACGCTGCGCCCGGCCGGAACGCCGCCATCATGCCGGCCGCCCCTGATGTGGCGGCACGGATGCCGGCATTGGCCAGCGCCTCGCGGATGGCGCCGACGATCAGTCCGCGCACCAGCCCCGGATCGCGGAAGCGGACATCGGCCTTGGCCGGATGGACATTGACGTCGACGATGGCCGGATCGAGCGTCAGGAACAGCACCGTCACCGCATGGCGATCGCGCGGCAGCACGTCGGCGAAGGCGCCGCGGATGGCGCCGGCGATCAATTTGTCGCGCACCGGCCGGCCGTTGACATAGGCGTATTGCTGCAGCGCATTGGCGCGGCTGAAGGACGGGATCGAGACGTGGCCGGCGAGATGCACACCGTCACGCACGGCGTCGATAGCGATGGCATTGGCCGGAAAGTCGGCGCCCATCACTTGCGCAACGCGGCGCAGCCGGCCTTCCGCACTGTCGTCGGTCGCCGGCAGTTCCAGCGTCGAGCGGTCGGAACCGGCCAGCGTGAAGCGCACGGCGGGGAAGGCGATGGCGATGCGCTTGATCACGTCGCTGGTCGCCGAGCTTTCGGCGCGCTCGCCCTTCATGAATTTGAGCCGCGCCGGCGTGGCGAAGAACAGGTCGCGCACCTCGACCGTTGTGCCGCGATTGGCGGCCGCCGGCTTGACGGCAGATACGCGGCCGCCTTCGATGCCGATCTCGGCGGCGCTGTCGCCGTTGGCCGTGCGCGAGCGGATCGACAGCCGCGCCACCGAGCCGATCGACGGCAGCGCCTCGCCGCGAAAGCCGAGCGAGCGGATGTCGTGGATGTTGTCGGCGAGCTTCGAGGTGCAGTGGCGCGCGATCGCCAGCGCCAGTTCCTTCTCCGGGATGCCCGAGCCGTCATCGGTGACGCGGATCAGGTTGAGCCCGCCGCCGGCGGTGACGATCTCTATTCTGGCAGCGCCGGCGTCGAGTGCGTTCTCGACCAGTTCCTTGACCACGCTTGCCGGACGCTCGATGACTTCGCCGGCGGCGATCTGGTTGATCATCGTTTCGGAAAGCTGGCGGATGGGCATGGGGGTACTATACGCGGATTCGTCGCCCATGCGGGAGGGGCGAATTCAGGAATCCGCGCCGCTCACCGTGCTCCTGCATTTCACGTCATCAGCCTGGGCAGTGCCGCTGCCAGCGCGTCGACGGCAAGGCGAACCTTCAGCGGCAAGTGAGGCGTCTGCAGCCAGAGCGCATAGGCGTCGTAAAGAAATCCCGACTGGTCCGAAAACAGCGGGACAAGTGCGCCGGCCTGAATGCGCTCACGGACCAGCCAGTATGGCAGCCAGGCAAGCCCCATGCCGGCTGCCGCAGCATCGGCAATCGCAGCGAGGTCGTCGAACCGCAACCGGCTGACCGGCATGACTTCCAGCGCAGGCTGGCCGTGACGCGGGAACAACCACGGTTGAACGACACGGCCCGAACGGCGGTAGATGATGGTCTGGTGGCTGCCGAGATCCTCTATCTGCCGTGGCAACCCATGCATCTCGAGATAGGATGGCGACGCGCAGACGACCATGCGCTGGCGCGCGACGCGACGCGCCATCACGCTGGCCTGATCCTCCAGATTGCCGGTCCGGATGGCAAGATCGCAGCCATCCTCTGCAAGATCGGCGATGGGATCGCTGAACGACAGGTCGAGTTCCAGAGCGGGATATCGCTGCGCAAGCTCCAGCAGGATCGGGGCAACGCAGCGCCGGCCGAAGTGCACGGGCATGATGACGCGCAGCTTTCCGCGTGGTTCGGAAAGTTGATCGGCCGCGAGTGCATCCGCAGCTTCGGCTTCAGCGAGTACCATCCGGCAGCGCTCATAGTAGGCGCGCCCGAAGTCGGTCAGGCTCTGGCGGCGTGTGGTCCGGTTGATGAGGCGCACGCCCAGACGCTCCTCGAGAAACCGGACATGCTTGCCGACCATCGGTCCGGACAGGTCGAGAGCGGCAGCAGTCGCCGCGAACGAGCCGAGATCGACGGTTTTGACGAACACGGCCATGCTCGTAAGGCGATCCATATTCAAAACTCCCAGTTTCTACTGTCTTGCCCAAGCAACCATTTATCTGCCGGATGGCCGCTGGCATAGCGTATTCGGTTCAAATATTTTGGAGTTATGACCGCATGGCACGTGTTGTCCGCTTTCATGAGCATGGTGGTCCCGAGGTTCTGCGCATCGAGAATCTCGATATTCCCGCGCTCGGTCAGGGCGAGATTCAGATCCGGGTCAAGGCATTGGGTCTCAACCGGGCCGAGGCGCTGCTGCGTTCGGGCACTTATATCCAGACGCCGCCGTTGCCTTCCGGTCTTGGCCTTGAGGCAGCGGGTGTCGTCGAAGCGGTCGGCGAAGCCGTGCACGGTTTTGCGCCAGGTGACGCCGTCAGCGTCGTGCCGCCACTATCGATGGCCCGCTGGCCCGCCTATGGTGAGATTGCCACATATCCCGCCGAGCTCGTGGTCAAACATCCGCCATCGCTCAGCTGGGAAGAGGCGGCAGCCGGCTGGATGCAATATCTCACCGCCTATGGTGCACTGATCGACATTGCCAAGCTCAGCAGAGACGACTTTGTCGTCATTACCGCAGCATCGAGCAGTGTCGGACTTGCCGCGATCCAGATTGCCAACATCGTTGGTGCGACCGCGATCGCGGTCACGCGGACATCTGCCAAGAGAGAGGCCCTGCTCAAGTTCGGCGCGGCCCATGTCGTCGCTTCAGCGGACGAAGATCTGGAAGCCCGGCTGAGGGGAATCGCCAGTCCGGACAACATCCGAGTGGTGTTCGACGCGGTCGGCGGCCCGATTTTCGCGCCTCTGACGGCGGCGATGGCACGGGGTGGCATTCTCATCGAATATGGCGGCTTGAGCCCCGAGCCGACGCCGTTCCCGCTGTTCGCTGTGCTGGCCAAGGCGCTGACGCTGCGCGGCTATCTCGTCCACGAGATCACTGGCGATCCGGTGAAGTTGGAAGCTGCCAAGGCGTTCATCCTCGACGGATTGATGTCAGGTTCGCTAAAGCCGGCAATCGCCAAAACCTTTTCATTCGAGCAGATCGTCGAAGCGCATCGCTTTCTCGAGTCGAACGAGCAATTCGGCAAGATCGTCGTGACGGTTGATTGAGCATTAATGGGAGCCTCATGCTTGCGCGGCCAGCCAGTCCCGCACCTTGCGAGCATTGTCGCTGAGCTCCCGGTTTCTCGACCAGATGACATGAAAGCCCTTGCCGGTCGTCATTGTGTGGTCGGTGACGCGCACGAGCAGTCCCGACGCCAGCAGGCGCTGGGCGAGGTGACCCCAGCCGAGCGCAATGCCTTGCCCTTCCATCACCGCCTGGATCACCAAGGCATAATCATTGATGCGCAAGCCGCGCCCGGCATCGGTGATGTTGACCCCGGCCGAGGCGAACCACTCGTCCCAACTCGCGGCCTCGCGAAACGGTTCTTCGAGATGGATGAGCCGGTGTGATGGAAGATCCTCGACGGTTTCCGGCAGCCCGAACCGTGCCACATAGCTCACGCCGGCGACGGGGAATATCTCCTCGTCGGCCAGTGGCAGTGAATGATAGTCCGGCCATTCCCGGGGCTCGCCACCGCGCACAGCGAGCGGGATGCCCTCGGCGATGATGTCGAGATCGCGGTCGGCGGTCTGGATGCGCAGATCAATGCCCGGCAGTTCGTCGCGGAACTGCTGCAGGCGCGGCATCATCCAGAAGGAGCCGAAAGCGGTCGACGCGGCAAGCGTCACATGGCCGCCGGTCGCCTGTAGGCGCAAATCCTCCGCCGATTTGCGGATGTGCGACAGGCCAAGCGAGACGTCGGCGTGAAAGCGGTCACCGGCTTCGGTCAGGCTGACTTGTCGATGGCGACGCTGGAAGAGTTTCGCGCCGAGCTGCTCTTCAAGCCCGCGGATCGCGTAGGACACGGCAGCCTGCGTCATGCCAAGCTCTCGCCCGGCGGCGGTAAAACTCGACAGCCGCCCGGCGGCTTCGAAAACGATCAGGCTGCCGGCGGACGGCAGCAGGTGGCGCAGGCTTCGCATAAGCTGAACTTATACAGGAGATCAGGATTTTCCAGCGTCACAGCTGTATTTTGTCTCGCTAAGTTGACTGGCTCTGGGAGGATGGAGTTGCCATGAACGTACCGGCCGTTGAAGTGACCGAACACGCCAACCGCCGCAGCGGCGGCCGCTTGGGGCGCAAGGCGCTGCGGGGCGCACCCATAGCGTCGTTTCCGACTCTGGTGCGCCAGATCCCCGTCTATCAGATGGTTCCGGACGAGGCGGTGGAGCTTATCCACCAGGAGTCACTCGCCATCCTCGAACAAGTGGGATGCGAGTTCCGCGACGACGAGGCCATAGCACTGTGGAAGGCCGCCGGAGCCGATGTCTCTGAGACGCGCGTCCGCATTGACCGCGCGCTCTTGATGGAACTCGTCTCGAAAGTCCCGCCGGAGTTCACGCTCAATGCGCGCAACCCTGAGCGCTCGGTCCGCGTCGGCGGGAGCAACTCCATCTTCGTGCCGATGTACGGGGCGCCTTACGTGCGCGACCTCGACAACGTTAGGCGCTATGGCACGCTCGCCGACCTTCAGAATTTTCATAAGCTCGCTTACATGGCGCCAGCGCTGCACTCGTCGAGCTCGATCATCTGCGAGCCGATGGAAATTGCGGTGCCGAAGCGTCACCTCCACATCATTCATTCGGCGCTGAAGCATTCCGACAAGCCGTTCATGGGGATCGTGACGTCCAGGGATCGGGCGGAAGACACGATGGCGATGGCGGGCATCGTGTTCGGCGGGGATTTTGTCCGTGACAACCCTGTGCTGGTCGCGATCACCAATTGCAACTCGCCACTGGTATGGGACGCCACCATGCTGGACGCGATGAAGGTCTATGCGCGTCACAACCAGCCGCTGATCCTGGCGCCGTTCGCGCTGTGCGGCGCCTCGACTTCGGCCTCGGCGGTGGGAGCGGTCGCGCAGGTCAATGCGGAAGCGCTGGCGGGCGTCGCGTTCACGCAGCTCCTGCGTCCGGGCTCGCCGCAGATCTACGGACAGTTCATGGTCACGGTCGACATGAAGACCGGCGCTCCCATGGGCGGCACGCCGGAGGCCGCCCAGATGATGTACCTGATGGGGGCACTGGCGCGGAAATACCGGCTGCCATGGCGCACGTCGGGCTTCCATGTCGGATCGAAGCTGAACGATGCCCAGGCGGGCTACGAAGCGAACATGCTGATGCATGCCGCCATCCTTGCCGGCGCCAACTACATCTGGCATTCCGCCGGATGGCTCGAGGCCGGCCTGACCTGCGGCTATTCAAAATTCGCCACAGACTGCGAACAGCTTGTTGGCTGGTACAAATATGCAGGCGGCCTTCCGTTCGACGATTTCAAGGAAGCGATGGCGGCGATCCGCGAGGTGGGGCCGCAGGGCCACTTCCTCGGCACCCAGCACACGCTTGAACATTTCGAGTCCGCCTTCTTCATGCCGAGCATCATGGACTTCAATTCGTACGAACAGTGGAAGGCCGAAGGGGCAAAGGACCATGACACGCGCGGCCGCGAGAAAGCGCGCAACATGCTGGCGGACTATGAGGAGCCGAAGCTCGATGAGGGCATCGCCGATGGTCTCGAAGATTTGATCGCGCTGCGCGAGGAGAAGCTGCCCGACAGCGTTAGTTAATAGGACAGGCGAAGACCTGACGGGAACCAGACGGGAGGAAAAAATGGCACTCTTCAGAAGCAGCGGTGATCGCGTGCCGAATGCGATCGAGGCGATGGCGGCAGAGACGCGTGCAGGTCGGATGGACCGGCGCGAGTTTCTGGCGCTGGCGAGCGCCTTCGGGGCATCGACTGCGCTTGCCTACGGTATGATCGGCCTTGCGGTGCCGGAACGGGCGTTGGCCGAAGAGCCGAAGAAAGGCGGAACGCTGCACGTGTCGATGTCGGTGAAGGCGCAGAAGGATCCGCGCACCTACGACTGGGTGGAGATGGCAAACATCACCCGCACCTGGCTCGAACCGCTTGTCCGCTATACGCGCGAATTCACATTCGAGCCGGTCCTGCTCGAGAGCTGGGACGTCAACGACGACGCCACCGAATATGTGCTGCATGTGCGCAAGGGCATCACCTGGAACAATGGCGACGCTTTCAACGCCGATGATGTCGTCTACAATCTGACACGCTGGTGCGGGAAGGATGCCGCCGGCAATTCAATGGCCGCGCGCGTCGGTGCGCTGATCGACACAAAGACCGGCAAGGCCAGGGAGGGAGCGATCACCAAGGTCGACGACAATACGGTCAAGCTGAAGCTGAACGAACCGGACATCTCGCTGATCCCGAACTTCACCGACTATCCGGCGCTCGTCGTCCATCGCAAATTCGACGCCGACGGCGCCGATCCGATCGCCAAGCCGATTGGCACCGGGCCTTTCGAACTTGTGTCTTATTCGGTCGGCGAGAAAGCGGTCGTCAAGCGTCGTGAGAATGGCAAGTGGTGGGGCGGTGAAGCGCCGCTCGACAGTGTCGAATTCATCGACTACGGCACCGACTTCAATGCTTCGGTGAATGCCTTCGAATCGGGCGAAATCGACGTCAATTTCGAGACACCCGCCGACTTCATCGACATCCTCGACCAGATGGATCTGGTGAAATCGGAGGTCGCGACAGCGACGACGCTCGTTGCCCGGACCAACATCACGCACAAACCTTATGACGACCAAAAGGTCCGCAACGCGCTGCAGATGGCCGTCGACAACAATGCGGTGCTCGAACTTGGCTACGCCGGGCGGGGCACCCCAGGTGAAAACCACCATGTCAGCCCGATCCATCCGGAATATTTTCCGCTGCCTAAGAAGACACGCGACGCGGCGGGCGCCAAGGCGCTGATGGCCGAGGCCGGACAGGCCGACTTCGAGCATGAACTGATCACCGTCGAGGACGATTGGCAAAGGAACACCGGCGACGCGATTGCCGGGCAGCTGCGCGATGCCGGGATCAAGGTGAAGCGCACGGTGCTGCCGGGGTCGACCTTCTGGAACGACTGGACGAAATATCCCTATTCCATGACCATCTGGTACATGCGCCCGCTCGGCGTTCAGGTGTTGGCGCTCGGCTATCGCACCGGCGAGGCCTGGAATGAGACGGCGTATTCGAATCCCGATTTCGACGCCAAGCTCAAGCAGGCTCTCTCGCTGATCGACGTGGAGAAGCGCCGCGAGGTCATGAAGGACGTCGAGCAGATCCTGCAGGATTCGGGCGTCATCATTCAGCCGTTCTGGCAGAAGCTGTACAGCCACATGAACAAGAAGGTGAAGAATTACGCTGTCCACCAGACTTTCGAGATGGATCTCCAGAACGTCTGGCTGGACGCCTGAATTAACGCCCAAGGGCGCCTGAGTTGACGCCCAAAGGGATTTCATAGGCTGCAAAAAAGCCGGGATGCAGGATTCGTGGTATTGAACGGTTCCCACCACGAAAGCCTGGAGATTATCGGATGAGACTGACTGTGCTTGCCGCCGCCCTCTCGATCGCAGCGCCTGCGGCCGCCCTGGCCGGGCCGGCATCCAACGCGGTGAAGTTCTTCTACATGCCCGAGGTCAAGTTCGAGGCCGACGCGAAATACCGCGACCGTTTCACCGAGCCGGTGACCAAGCTGTTCGACCTCAACGACCAGGCGCAGAAGAACAAGCCGGATGAGGTGCCTTGCATCGATTTCGCCCCCGGTCTCGACGCGCAGGACTATGACGAGAAGACAGTCGCCAAGACGCTGAAGCTGTCTGAAGCGGTGGATGGCGACAGCGCCAGCGTGACGGTGACCTTCAAGCTTTTCCCGGAAGGCGAGGATTCCAAACGCGAAATGGTCTGGTCGCTGAAGAAGATCGACGGCAAATGGAAGATCGCCGACATTACCTCGAAGAGCAGCGGCTGGACGCTGAGTGCGCTCGAATGCCTGGCCGGTCAGACTCCGGAGTGATGCCATGGCCCGCGCCCTGGCGACTGTGTGCCTGCTGGCGGCGGGGTTGAGCAGCACCGCCGCTCAAGGCCTGATCGGCGCGCCGCCCGCAAATGCGCCGGCCGCGTCCCTGCCGACTGATGGGGCCCCGGCCGCCCCGGTGCAGCCGGGCTCGCCAACGGCGGTGGTGAAACCGTTCTACGAGCATGTCGGGCTTGAGCTCGATCCGGCAGAGCGTAGTCACTTCGCCGATCCCGCGAAGTCGGTGCTCGACAAGAGCGATGCGCTGCGGAAATCAGGGCAGGGCGAGTGTCTCGATCCCAACATGGCGCTCGACAATGCGGCGTATGACAGGGCCGAGATCGACAAGAGCCTGAAGACCATTGAAGCGGTCGAGGGCGACGAAGCCAAGGTCGTCGTCGCCTTCGTCGTCGCTGGCAATCCGCACCGGCTGGAGTGGAAATTCAGGAAGGTCGACGGCGATTGGAAGATCACGGACCTTCTGTCGGTGACCGGCGAATGGGCGCTCAGTCAGTATCAGTGCGAGTGAGAACCGATGAAGATCACCAACATCCGCGTTACCCATGTCAACGTTCCGCTAGATGCCCCCTTCTGGTGGACGGCTGGTCTCTATAGCGGCGCCTCAAAATCGATCATCGAGGTCGAGACGGACGAAGGCGTGGTCGGACTGGGCGAGGCGCCGTGGTGGCATTTCGGCGAGGTGATCAAGGCCGAGATCGCGCCGGCGCTGATCGGCGCCGATCCGCTCGACATCGCCGACTGCGAGGCGCGCTGCGTGCCGCCCTGGCAGATCACCGCCAACACCGGCGAGAATGCCGCCTCGGTGGCGTTCGGCGCCGTCGAACTGGCGCTGTGGGACATCAGAGGCAAGGTCTTCGGCATGCCGCTCTACAAAGTCCTCGGCGGCGCCGTGCGCAAGGACATTCCGTTTTCGGAATATTTCTCGTTTCGCGCCGCGCAGGGCGGAACGGGTGGCGAGATGACGTCCGAAGCGATCGTCGAGTACTGCCTGAAGATGCGCGAGGAGCATGGCTCGACCATCTTCGAGGGCAAGCTGATCATGGGCGATCCCGAACTCGAGATCAGGACCGTGCGCATGCTGCGCGAGGCGCTTGGCGACAAGGCGCAGATCAGACTCGATTCCAACATGCAGTGGTCGCTGACCACCGCGCGCTGGGTGCTGCGCGAAATCGAGCCGTTCAACATCCGCAATTACGAGGATCCGGTCGCGACCTTCGAGGAAATGGCGGCGCTGCGCCAGCATTCGCGCATTCCGTTCTCCACGCATATCCCGGATCTCAGACGGGCGGTCGCGCTCGGCGCGCCGGATTACTTCGTCTGCAATTTTGCAGCCCTCGGCGGCTTGTCGAAAACCCTGAAATTCATCGCCGCCTGCGAAGCGATGGGCAAGGGGTTTTGGTGCTACTCGAACGATCTCGGCATCATGACATCGGCCTATCTGCATGTCGTGGCGGCGACGCCGTGGATTACCGAAGCATCGCAATCGCTGTTTCGCTGGCAGATCGGTGACGTCATCAAGGACGGTCCTTTCCGGCAGACCGGCAACACGGCGCGTGTGCCGGAGGGCAACGGACTTGGCGTCGAACTTGACCCCGCTGCAATGAAGCGCTGGGCGGGGCACTTCGCCGAACACGGGCCGATGGGCCATTTCAGCGACCCGAACAATCCCGGACGCTACCGGCGGCTGCCGCTCAACTGATGCAACGTGCGTTCCTTAGAAACTCAGGCTCACCCGCGCCCGCGATAGGGCGCAACACCGGTGTCGGGCAGCCATGCGCCTTCCGGCGGCGCGCCGGTCTGCCAGAACACGTCGATCGGAATGCCGCCGCGCGGATACCAATAGCCGCCTATGCGCAACCACAGTGGTTTGGTCGCGGCGATGATGCGGCGGCCGATCATGACGGTGCACTCTTCATGGAAGGCGCCATGGTTGCGAAACGAGGTCATGAACAGCTTCAGCGACTTCGATTCCACCAGCAGCGTGTCGGGTGCATAGTCGATTACGATATGGGCGAAGTCCGGCTGGCCGGTGACCGGACAGAGCGAGGTGAATTCCGGGCAGGTGAAGCGAACGATGGCCGGCGGCCCGTCGCCGCGCGAAAACGGCACGGTTTCCAGGACTGCCGCTTCAGGGCTCTGTGGCGCCTCGACGTTGGTGCCGAGCTGGGTAAGGTTTTTCGTATCGGTCATGGGCGGGTTCCTTACTGCATGTCGCCCAAAAGCCTGCCCACGGGCCTGACCCGCGCGGTTTTGGGATACGACATGCGCAAAACAAAAATTTGCCGCTCATTAGCACAATTTGAAACAGGAAGACGATGACCACTAACGATCCGCTTCTCCAGCCCTATCAGCTCAAACATTTGACGCTGAAGAACCGGGTCATGTCGACCAGTCACGAGCCGGCCTATTCCGAGGACGGCATGCCGAAGGAGCGCTACCGGCTCTACCACGCCGAAAAGGCCAAAGGCGGCATGGCGCTGACCATGACAGCCGGCTCGGCGATCGTCTCGCGCGACAGCCCGGCCGCATTCGGCAATCTGCATGTCTATGACGACCGCATCGTGCCCTGGCTCACCGAACTCGCCGATGCCTGCCACGAGCATGACTGCAAGGTGATGATCCAGATCACCCATCTCGGCCGCCGCACTGGCTGGAACAAGGCCGACTGGCTGCCGGTGCTGTCCGCGTCGCCGGTGCGCGAACCGGCGCATCGCGCCTTCCCGAAGACGATCGAGGACTGGGACATCGAGCGCATCGTCGCCGACTATGCCGCCGCCGCCCAGCGCTGCCAGGCCGCCGGCCTCGACGGCATCGAGTTCGAGGCCTATGGCCACCTGATGGACGGTTTCTGGTCGCCGGCCACCAACCAGCGCGACGACGATTTCGGCGGCACGCTCGACAACCGCTTGCGCTTCACCGGCATGGTGCTCGATGCGGTGCGGGCGGCGGTCGGCCAAAAGTTCGTCGTCGGTATTCGCATGGTCGCCGACGAGGATTTCGAAAAAGGCCTTTCGAAACAGGAAGGCGTGGAGATCGCCAGGAGGCTGGCCGGCTCCGGCAAGGTCGACTTCCTCAACATCATCCGCGGCTCGATCGAAACCGATGCCGCGCTGACCAAGGTCATCCCGGTGACCGGCATGCGCTCGTCGCCGCATCTCGACTTCGCCGGCGAGGTGAGGGCGGCGACGAAATTCCCGACCTTCCATGCGGCGCGGATTGCCGATGTCGCCACCGCGCGTCACGCCATCGCCACCGGCAAGCTCGACATGGTCGGCATGACCCGCGCCCACATGGCCGATCCGCATATCATCCGGAAGGTGATGGAGGGCCGCGAGCACGAAATCCGCCCTTGCGTCGGCGCCACTTACTGCCTCGACCGCATCTATGAGGGCGGCGAGGCGCTGTGCATCCACAATGCGGCAACCGGCCGCGAGGCTGATATTCCGCACATCATCTCGAGAACCGAGGGACCGAAGCGAAACGTGGTCGTTGTCGGCGCTGGGGCCGGCGGTCTGGAGGCGGCGCGTGTCGCGGCCGAGCGCGGTCACAAGGTGACGGTGCTGGAAGCGTCGAGCCAGGCCGGCGGGCAGGTGCGGCTGGCGACGCAAAACCCGCGCCGCAAGGAGTTGATCGGCATTATCGACTGGCGGCTGGCCGAACTCGGCCGGCTCGGCGTCGATATCCGCTATGACATCTGGGCGGAGAAGGACGATGTTCTGGCGCTGTCGCCCGACGTGGTGGTTGTCGCCACCGGCGGCCTGCCGCAGAACCCGCCGCTGGTGGCGGGCGACAATCTCGTCACTTCGAGCTGGGAGATCATGGCCGGCAGCATCAAGCCGGCCGAACACGTGCTGCTCTATGACGACAATGGCGGCCATCAGGGCATGGGTGCGGCCGAATTGATCGCCAATAGCGGTGCAAAGCTTGAGCTGGTTTCGCCCGAACGCTTCTTCGCCCCGGAAATGGGCGGCATGAACCACGTGCCCTATATGCGCGCCTTCCAGGAAAAGGGCGTCACCATCACCATCAACACGCGGCTGCGTTCGGTGCGGCGCGAGGGCAATCAACTGGTTGCGGAGCTCAGCTCCGACTTCGCTGACGGCTGGCGCGGCGAGCGGCGGGTCGATCAGGTGGTGGTCGAGCACGGCACGCTGCCGCTCGATGATCTCTATCTCGCACTGAAACCGCTGTCGAAGAACGGCGGCGCGGTCGATTACGAGCGGCTGGTCAATGGCGGCGACATTTTTCCGGCGCGCAATCCGCAAGGCGGTTTCGTGCTTTTCCGCATCGGCGATGCGGTAGCCTCTCGCAACATCCACGCAGCAGTCTATGACGGCATCAGGTTCGGATTGCGGATCTGAAGATCACTTCGGATTGATTGGTGGCGCGCAGCCGAACCTCCGCACGGAGAGCCATCAGGCACGTCGGTCCGATCTGCGCGCCGCGCACGCTGTCGGCTTGCCGCCAGACACCGTACGATCTCTTGAACCGTGATTGCGGCAGGCCCCACTCAGAACATCCTGGCGGTAGCCATACAAAGTATGGTGATGACCAGCAGCCCACCAGCGATGCGTTCGCCCCTTGTCATTTTCGCGCGCAACTGCATTTCCGTCGCCGCGTCAGTGCCGGCAAGCCGCCTGCTGGCAGAGCCGACCAGCGCGCCCTGAATACCGGCGGCAACCAGCGCCGTCGCGATACCCAGGGCCAGAATGATTTCCATCGAACCGAAATAGCCGCTGTGGAAGAAATGCCAGAGCAGAGCGCCGGTCAGGAAAACCATGCCGGCCGCACCCATTTGCGGCCGGAAAAACCGTTCGATCCGAATCTCCGGAACGCGGGCGACCGCGATGGTCGTTCCAGCCCAGAACACACCGGCCATGACGTGAAGGCCGAGGACGACGATGTAGACATATTGCATGACCGCATTTTCTCCTTTCCCACCGCTTTCCATAGGATTAGATATCGAATGATTAGATGTCAATGTAAAGTCAAGGGCCAGTTCCATCGGCCTTTCCCTTGCTCTAGTGTCGGATCATGACGCTTTTTGACCGCCCGCCAGTCGGGATGAATCTCGCCCGCACCGCAAAGCTTGTCGCACAGGCCTTCGACTCCGCCTTGGTCGAGGCTGGCGGCACGCTGCCGGTCTGGGTCACTCTGTTGTCGATCAAGTCGCGCGAACTGGCCAACCAGCGCGAGCTCGCCGGCATGATCGGAATCCAAGGCGCGACGCTGACCCACCATCTGAACGCGATGGAGACGCAAGGCCTGCTGACCCGGCGCCGCGATCCGGAAAACCGCCGGGTCCATCAGGTCGAGCTGACCGAAGTGGGAGAGGCGCTGTTCCTGAAATTGCGCACGGCAGCACTCGCCTTCGACAAGCGGCTGCGGACCGGGTTGTCCGACGAGAGGCTGGCGGAGTTCGCGGAAGTCCTGGCGGCGCTGCGGGCGAATGTCGATTGATCCCAAACTGCCGAACGCATTGTTTCAGTGGCCCAAGGAAAGAGGGTTCTTCCCTTCGATTTGCGCGCCGCACATGCCGCCGGGTCCATCCGTGATCAGGCAAGGGCGCATCGGCCAGGGTTCGAAGACATAGCGATCGCCGCTACGGGCGAGGTCCACGGTTTGACGATACTGACGGACAACGAGCGTCATTTTGCACCGCTCGGGGTGCTGATGCTCAATCCGCTGAAGAATTTGCCGCCATTGCGACAGTCGGCGGCACCTTAGCCGGACTTACCCGTCAGGCCGCCATTTCCGAAGCGGCATGTCAAGGTTGGCGCCTTACGCCCGGCTTCCCCGCAGCAGCGTTAGCCTGGCTTTCTTCGGCGCCCGCGCGACCAGCCATTCGCGTGCCGTGTCCTGCGGCATCGGGAAGGCGATGGAATAGCCCTGCACCTGGTCGCAGCCGATCGCCATCAGCGAATCGAGCTCGGCCTCGGTTTCGGCGCCCTCGGCGACGATCGAGATGCCGAGGCCGCGGGCGAGTTCGGTGATGGCCCGCACGATCTTGGTGTTGTCGTCGTTCTCATTGATGTTCTGGACGAAGCGGCGATCGATCTTCAGCCGGTCGATCTCGTTCGGGTTGACGTGGCTGAGCGACGCGTAGCCGGTGCCGAAATCGTCGAGTTCGAGATGAACACCGGCGGCGCGGATGTGCCGCAGCTTTGCCGCGATACCGGTCTTCTCGTCGTCGAGAATGACGGATTCGACGATTTCCAGCGAAAGCTTTTGTGGCGGCAGGCCAGTTTTTTCCAGCACGCCGAAGAGGAAGGCGTCGAAATCGGGCTCACGCAGTTCGGAGCCGGACACGTTGACGGCGAGCCGTCCAAAGGCAACACCGGCGCGGCTCCACTCGGCCGCCTCGCTGATTGCTTTGGCGATGACGATGCGGCCGATCTCCGGCATGAGTCCGCATTTTTCGGCGACGGGAATGAATTCGCCCGGTGCGATCATGCCGCGCTCGACATGTTTCCAGCGAACCAGCGCCTCGATGCCGCTGATCGTACCGTTCGACAACGAAACCTGGGGCTGGAAATAGACCTGGAACGCCTTCTCCGCGATCGCGATCCTAATGTCATGCTCGAGCCGCTTGCGGAAATCGAGTTCATGCCGCAACTCCTCGGAGAAGAATGAGAGGCTGCCGCCACTCTGCTTTTTGGCGGAGTGGAGCGCGAGGTCGGCATGGACGAGCAGATCTTGCGCATTGTCGGCGTCGACCGGATAGACGGCGACGCCGGCGCTGGCGCCCGGAAGGATGGTCGTGCCCCGAAAGACGATCGGTTCGTTGATCTGCGTCAGAACGCGTCTGGCGACCATGTTGATGTCCTCGGTGCCGCCGGCACCATTGAGGATCATTACGAACTCATCACTGCCGAGACGCACGCAGAGATCCGAAGCCCGGCAGGAATCGCGCATGCGCTGCGCCGTCACCACCAGCACATAGTCGCCGGCGGCGTGGCCAAGCGTGTCGTTGATCTGCTTGAACCGGTCGAGGTCGAGGTGGACCGCCGCAAGCCGCTCTCGCCGGCGCTGTGCCCCCTTGATCAGCGTATCGAAATGGTCGGTCAGGAAGGTGCGGTTGTGCAGGCCGGTAAGGCCGTCATGCACGGCGATGAAGGCCATGGAATTGCGGGCATCGATCAGTTCATGCGTCTTGCGCAGAATGGCGTTCGACATCGGCCTGAAGATGAAAAGTGCCACCAGCACGATGACGCCGATGGTGGTGTAGAACAGCGTTCGATGGAGATCGAGAAGTGTTTCCGATCGCGCATCGGCATGGGCGCTGATGCGCTGGCCGAGTGCCGCATAGCCCGACAGGGTCGCATTGGCGATGGAAGCGTCGAGGTTGACGCGTTCGCCGCCGCCCTTGTAGCCGCCATTATCGGCCATACCGAGTCGTGATTCGAACGCCGAAACCAGGCGTTGGCCGTTGGCGATAAGCCCGACCGAGAAGTAATCGAGATGAAACGGCTTGGCGAAAAGCACGCTCTCGACTGACTTTGGATCGAACCTTGCCGATGACGCCGGGTCGGCGACGACCCGCTCGAGCAGAAGGTCGTAGTTCCTCTCGAACTCCGCCGTGGCCTGTTTGAATGCGGTGACCAGAGCCGGTTGTTGGTTGCGCGAAGCAGCACCTGCAGCGTTTGCAAGGAAGACAATGCGTTGCGACAGCGTCTTTTGCATGCCGACAATATCGAGCAGCGTATCGTCGTGCCGCTGGGCAGCCATCATCTGCTGGAGAAGGATGAAGGAGGCCACCACCATGGCTGCAATGATCAGCAGCGCCAGCCAATAGCCGGCCTTGATCAACAGTATCAGCCTGCCCGAAATGGTTTGCGCCGGTTGCTGCGACATTTTCTGGGGCGGTCCCTCTCGCCGACAGATTGTTTAGGTGTGAGAACCATTGGCTTAAAAGTGTTAACAGCTCTGGAAGTCGACAGAGCGGCGATAGCGGCAGCGGTGGAAAGCTCGCGAAATGGTTATCGCGTTCTTTCGCGCGGCACCTGCATTTGAGCATTCCGCCATTTGGCGGCATTCTGGGGCGGCATTCTGGCCACTGGCCGGCGCGTCACCGAAGCAGTCGCTTTTGCGGTGGATTTTTCGCCCGCGCGGGGCGACAGTCCATTCAAATCTCAACAGGGCCTGATCATGAGCGCGGCATTCCTCTCCCATATCGACAGCGAGCTTCAAGGGCTGAAATCGGCCGGCCTCTACAAATCCGAGCGGGTGATCACCTCGACGCAGTCGGCAGAGATCGAGGTGGGCGGCGAAAAGGTGCTGAATTTCTGCGCCAACAACTATCTCGGGCTCGCAGACAGCGCCGAATTGCGCGACGCGGCCAAGCAGGCGCTTGACCGCTACGGGTACGGCATGGCGTCGGTGCGTTTCATCTGCGGCACGCAGGAAGAGCACAAGCAGCTCGAGGCGACGATTTCTGGCTTCCTCGGCATGGAAGATACGATCCTCTACGGCTCGTGCTTCGACGCCAATGGCGGCCTGTTCGAGACGCTGCTCGGTGAGGAGGATGCGGTCATCTCCGACGCGCTGAACCACGCCTCGATCATCGACGGCGTGCGGCTATCGAAGGCGAAGCGCTACCGCTACGCCAACAACGACATGGCCGATCTGGAGGCGCGGCTGAAGGAGGCAAGGGATTGCCGTTTTCGGCTGATCGCCACCGATGGTGTATTTTCCATGGACGGCATCATAGCCAATCTGAAGGGCGTCTGCGATCTCGCCGAGAAGTACGATGCAATGGTGATGGTGGATGACAGCCATGCAGCCGGCTTCGTTGGCAAGAACGGCCGCGGCTCGGCCGAGCATTGTGGCGTCGAGGGCAGGGTGGACATCATCACCGGCACGCTCGGCAAGGCATTGGGCGGCGCATCGGGCGGCTACACATCGGCCAAGAGCCAGGTGGTCGACTGGTTGCGCCAGCGCTCGCGTCCCTATCTGTTTTCCAACACGCTGATGCCGGCGATCGCCGGCGCCTCGATCCGGGTTTTCGAACTGATCGGCAATGGCGATGCGCTGCGTCAGCGTCTCTATGCCAATGCGGCGCGCTTCCGGTCTGAAATGGGTAAGCTCGGCTTTACGCTTGCCGGCGCCGATCATCCGATCATCCCGGTCATGCTGGGCGATGCGACACTGGCGCAGGAGATGGCGGCGCGCATGCTGAAGCGCGGCATCTATGTCATCGGCTTCTCGTTTCCGGTGGTGCCGAAGGGCCAGGCGCGCATCCGCACGCAAATGTCGGCCGCCCATTCCAGTGCCGACATCGACCGCGCGGTCGAGGCGTTCGGCGCGGTCGGGCGCGAACTCGGTGTGATTTCCTGAACGGCCGGAAGCCAAAAGCGAGTCCGGATCAAGAGATTCAAGGGACAAAAGAATGTCGAACATGATGAAGGCGCTGGTGAAGGCCAAGGCCGAACCGGGCATCTGGATGGAAGAAGTGCCGGTGCCGGAAATCGGCCCGAACGACGTTCTGATCAAGATCAAGAAGACCGCGATCTGCGGCACCGACGTCCACATCTACAATTGGGACCAGTGGGCGCAAAAGACCGTGCCGGTGCCGATGGTGACCGGGCACGAGTTCGTTGGCACGGTCGCCGATTTCGGTGCGGCGGTGACCGAATACAAGATCGGCCAGCGTGTTTCGGGCGAAGGCCACATCGTCTGCGGCCACTGCCGCAACTGCCGGGCGGGCAGGGGGCATCTGTGCCGCAACACGCTCGGTGTCGGCGTCAACCGGCCGGGTGCCTTCGGCGAATATCTGGCGATCCCGCAGCACAATGTCGTGCCGATCCCCGACGACGTGCCCGACGAAATCGCCGCAATCTTCGATCCCTTAGGCAATGCGGTTCACACCGCATTGTCCTTTGATCTCGTCGGCGAGGACGTGCTGGTCACCGGCGCCGGGCCGATCGGCATCATGGCTGCACTCGTCGCTCAATGCGTCGGCGCGCGAAAAGTGGTCATCACCGACATCAACCCGGTGCGGCTGGCGCTGGCGAAAAAGCTCCGCGTTCAGCATGTGGTCGACGCGTCGAAGGAAAAGCTGCGCGACATCATGCCGGCGCTCGGCATGACCGAAGGTTTTGACGTCGGCCTCGAAATGTCGGGTGCGGCACCCGCCTTCCGCGACATGATCGACGCCATGAACAATGGCGGCAAGATTGCCATTCTAGGCATCGCGCCGACCGGCTTCGAGATCGACTGGAACAAGGTCATCTTCAAGATGCTGCATCTCAAGGGCATCTATGGCCGCGAGATGTTCGAGACCTGGTACAAGATGATCGCACTGGTGCAAGGCCCGCTCGATGTCAGCGGCCTGATCACCCACCGCATTGGCATTGACGACTATATTTCGGGCTTCGAAGCGATGAAGAGCGGCAATTCCGGCAAGGTGGTGATGGACTGGTAGCGCCAGCCCATTTGTCTTCACATTGGGGGGCCGAGATGGCGGAAAACGAGCACGGACGTATCATTGCTTCGCAGGCAAAGATCGCATTGCAACCCGCTGGATTTCGGCGGAAGGGTCAGTCGCGAACATGGATTGCCGATCGTGGCTTCTGGCTAAGTGTTGTCGAGTTCCAACCCAGCTCATGGTCAAAAGGCTCTTATCTGAACTTAGCGGTTCACTGGCTTTGGGGTTCACTACCGAGCACATTGACCTTCGATCGCGTTGAGCGCGTTGGCTCGTTTGCCAAGTTTGAAAGTCCTGAGCAGTTTCTCCCCTTGGCAAGTCAAATGGCCAGGACGGCAGCCGAAATTGACCAGATTTATCGATCGACGTTCCCTTGGGTAGCTGCAACTGCCACGGTCCTGGTGAACGAATTGAAATTGGGCGACCACGGCGTGTGGGCTCCTTTCCATGCCGGTGTTGCGGCGGCTTTGGCTGGGGATCAAGGCACGGCAAGACTGATGCTGGGGAGCGTACGGGAGCCCGCTGCTTCGCGAGCGCACTCGGTCTTGGCTCACGTCGAAGACCCGGTTGCGTTTCGACGCCAAATAAGGCGCATGATTGAGACCGAACGCACTTACTTCGGGTTGGGCGCACTACCGACCACTATAGCTATTTAACCCTTGCCCAAGGCGAAGTTTATTTCGAGTGCATTCAGTCCGTTCGTGATTGCTGCGCGCTCGCTGGCATTCAGCTTTCCCAGCAAGTGCCGCTCGAAGGCTTTCGCCAGCGGCACCATTTCGCGATAGGCGGCAAGGCCAGCTCTGGTCAGTGCCAGATGTTCGAGGCGGCGGTCGTTTTCGTCGGGCGCTCTGGTCAGCCACCGCCGCCGTTCGAGCTCGGCGACGGCGCGCGAGACCTTGGTCTTGTGCATGGCGGATTGCTCGCCAAGTTCCGTCGCGGTCATCGTGCCGTTCTGGCCGAGCCCGGCCAGCGTGCGCCATTCCGGGCGCGTGAGGCCGTGACGGTCCTTGTAGACCCTCGAGAATTCGCGGCTGACGGCATCGGCGAGACGGTAGAGCCGGTAGGGCAGGAAGCTTTCCAGTTTCAGGATGTCCATGGCTTAGTATCCCGGCAGTTGCTGCCGTTGATAGTTACATTTTCGATGGTTACAAATGAAACCAATTACGTCAACGCCTGAGTGCCGCAGCCATTGGAGGCGAGAAGAGCACTCTGTCAGTATCCAGGGAGGAAACCATGGCCTTTTCCTACATGCCGGGGTTCGGCAACGACTTCGAGACTGAGACGCTGGCAGGCTCGCTGCCGCAAGGGAGAAACTCGCCGCAGCGGCCGGCCTACGGCCTCTATGCCGAGCAGCTCTCCGGCTCGCCCTTCACTGCCCCGCGCGGCACCAACGAGCGCTCCTGGCTTTATCGCATCAGGCCGAGCGTCAGGCACACCGGCCGCTTCAAGGCGGCGACCTATCCGCTGTGGAAGAGCGCGCCGAATATCGGCGATCACGAACTGGCGCTCGGCCAATATCGCTGGAATCCGGTGCCGATGCCGAAGGAGCCGACCGACTTCATTGCCGGCATGCGCTCGATCACCACCGCCGGCGACGTGCTTGGCCAGACCGGCATGGCGGCGCATGTCTATGTCGCCAACCGCTCGATGGTCGACGACCATTTCTTCAACGCCGACGGCGAGTTGCTGGTCGTGCCGCAGGTGGGGGCGCTGCGCTTCGTTACCGAAATGGGCGTCATCGAATTGCGACCCGGCGAGATCGCGGTGCTGCCGCGCGGCCTCGTGTTCAAGGTCGAACTGGTCGATGAGACAGTGCGCGGCTATGTCTGCGAGAATTACGGCGCCAAGCTGACGCTGCCGGATCGTGGCCCGATCGGCGCCAATTGCCTGGCCAATCCGCGCGATTTCAAGACGCCTTGCGCCTGGTTCGAGGACAAGGAGACGCCTTGCCGGCTGATCGTGAAATGGTGCGGCCAGTTTCATGTCGCCGAACTCGACCATTCGCCGCTGGACGTGGTGGCGTGGCACGGCAATTATTCGCCCTATAAATATGATCTTGCAACGTTTTCGCC
Source organism: Mesorhizobium sp. WSM4841 (assembly GCF_055811515.1). Lineage (NCBI taxonomy): Bacteria > Pseudomonadati > Pseudomonadota > Alphaproteobacteria > Hyphomicrobiales > Phyllobacteriaceae > Mesorhizobium > Mesorhizobium sp. WSM4841. The sequence continues at coordinate 118,768 of NZ_JBVVQC010000012.1, read as the reverse complement.
GGTCGGGGCGATCCTGTTCGACCATCCCGATCCGTCGATCTTCACGGTGCTGACCGCGCCGAGCGGCGAGGAGGGCACCGCCAACATCGACTTCGTCATCTTCCCGCCGCGCTGGCTGGTGGCCGAAAACACGTTCCGTCCGCCCTGGTACCACCGCAACATCATGAGCGAGTTCATGGGCCTGATCCACGGCCAATACGACGCCAAGGAGGAGGGGTTCGTTCCCGGCGGCATCAGCCTGCACAATCTGATGCTGGCCCACGGGCCCGACGCGTCTGGCTTCGAAAAGGCCTCGCGCGCGGACCTGAAACCAGTCAAGCTCGACAACACCATGGCCTTCATGTTCGAGACGCGATTCCCGCAGATGCTGACCCGCTACGCCGCCGAAGTTGAAACCCGGCAGGAGAATTACATCGACTGCTGGGCCGATCTGAAGAAGCGCTTCAACGGCACGCCCGAGGGCGACTGGTCTTGAGCGCCGATCCTACGCGGGATCGGCTGGTGCTGCTGGGCTCGAAGGGCGGCCCGGCGCTCCGGCCGTGCGGGCCGTGGCCAAGTTCGTCGCTTCTGGAGATCGGCGGCCGCAACATCGTCGTCGATTGCGGGCTTGGCGTGACGCGCGGGCTGGCCGACGCCGGCATCAGCCTGAAGGCGCTCGACCTGGTCTTCATCACGCATCTGCATTCCGACCATGTGCTGGAACTCGGTCCGCTGATCCACACCGCATGGACGGCGGGTCTGGCGACACCGGTCGCTGTGTTCGGCCCGCCCGGCACTGGCCATTACTGGCAGCGCTTTTGCCAGGCGATGGAATTCGACATCGAGATACGCATCGCCGACGAGGGCCGGCCTGATATCGGAGATATGGTTTCGATCATCGAATTCGGCGAAGGCGGGGTGACGGAGCAGCGCGGCCTGAAGGTTTCGGCGCTGCGCGTCGACCATCCGCCGGTGACCGACTGCTTTGCGCTGCGCTTCGAGCACGCCGGACAAAGCGTCGTATTCTCTGCCGATACGACGTTCTTTCCGCCATTGGCCGATTTTGCCAAAGGCGCCGACATCCTCGTCCATGAGGCCATGCTGGAGGAGGGTATCGAGCGGCTCCTTGCGAAGACCGGCAACGGCGCGCGGCTGAGGGAACATCTGCTCGCCAGCCACAGTCTTGCCGGGGAGGCGGGGCGCATCGCCACCGACGCTGGGGTCGGGCGACTGGTGCTCAACCACCTCATTCCGGCCGACGATCCCGAGATCGACGAGGCCGACTGGATCGCCGCCGTCAGGAAAACATGGGCCGGTGACTTGACGATCGCCCGCGACGGCCTTGTTGTGGGACTGGAGCATGATCCCGAACCGGACCGCTAGCGAAAGTGAGAACCGGTTTTCGGAAGAGATCAGGCGTAGAACAAAAATTCAAAGCGGCACCAAAGCCGCACCAGGAGAGGAAACCGCATGAAGCTTGCCACATTGAAGGACGGGTCGCGCGACGGAAAGTTGGTCGTCGTCTCGCGCGACCTGACGCGCTTTACCGATGCCTCGTTTCTGGTGCCGACGCTGCAAGCGGCACTCGACGACTGGAGCCGGATCGCGCCGCATCTCGCCGCCATGGCGGAATCGCTGGAGAACAATGCGGTGCCGTCAGCGCGCTTTCACGAGCATGACGCCCATTCGCCGTTGCCGCGCGCCTATCAATGGGCGGACGGCTCGGCCTATGTGAACCATGTCGAACTGGTCCGGAAGGCGCGCGGCGCCGAGATGCCGGCAAGCTTCTGGACCGATCCGCTGATTTATCAGGGTGGTTCGGACAGTTTCATCGCGCCACGTGATCCGATCCGGGCGGCCGACGAGGCTTTCGGCATAGACATGGAAGGGGAGGTCGCCGTCATTGTCGATGATGTCCCGATGGGAGCAAGCCTAGATGAGACGCGGGCCGCGATCCGGCTGGTCATGCTGGTCAATGACGTCACGCTGCGTTCCCTTACCGCGCCAGAGCTTGCCAAGGGTTTTGGCTTCTTCCAGTCGAAACCGTCCTCGGCCTTTTCGCCGGTCGCGGTAACGCCGGACGAACTCGGCGATGCCTGGGATGGCGGCAAGGTCAGCCTGCCGCTGCTGGTCGACCTCAACGGCAAGCCGTTCGGCCGGGCTAACGCCGGCGTGGACATGACTTTCGATTTTCCGGTGCTGATCGCGCATGCCGCAAAAACCCGGCCGCTGGCCGCCGGCGCCATCATCGGTTCGGGGACGGTCTCAAACAAGCTCGACGGCGGTCCGGGCAAGCCTGCCTCGGCGGGCGGCGCCGGCTATTCCTGCGTTGCCGAACTGCGCATGATCGAAACGATCGAGGCCGGCGAACCGACAACGCCGTTCCTGCGCTTTGGCGACACGGTACGCATCGAGATGAAGGACAGGACCGGACATTCGATTTTTGGTGCGATCGAGCAGAAGGTCGAGAAATACGCAATTTGAAGCAATTCTATATCTAGCGTCGTTCCGAAACGCTGGCAGGATCAGGATGCCGTACACTGCTACTTATCTCTGGTTTGTGGGAATTTGCGGCATCGCTACTGCCTGGCTTCTAATTTCGGCAATCCGACTTTGCCATCAGGTTGAGGACCGATCTGAAAGACTCCGCAACTTCAGCAGCGTTGCGCGTCGGGCGAAGCCTATTTACGTCGCTTTGAACCGGGACGTTGGAAGCGATGTTGAAACGCAAGCGCTGCGGCGTGGCATGATCGCTCGTCTGCTAGCCATAGGTGCTATCGGTATTGCTGTGAATTTGATTGCCTGGGCTGGTTGGGCGAGTATGTGACGTGGACCTGCTGAACCATAATCGCCGCATGGCACGCAACAATCTCTGGTCGAACGACCGGCTCTACCGCGCCGTGCTACAGCTTGAGCCCGGTGAATTCGAAGCCGAGCGAACCAGCTTCTTTCCCTCGATCAAGGCCACGCTCAATCACATCCTGGCTGTCGATCATCTCTATCTCGATTTTCTCGAGCAGGGTGGCGTTGGCGCCGCGGCCCATGACGATTTCGTGCCGTTCGATGAACCACCAGCGCTGTTTGCCGCCCAGGTCGCGGCCGACCGGGGGCTGATCGCCTTCTGCGACGGTCTGTCGGCGGCCGATCTAGACCGCCGTGTCGTCACTGACCGGCGCGAGGACGGAAACATACCGGAGCGGATCGGCGACCTGCTCGCCCACCTCTTCATCCACGACATCCATCATCGCGGCCAAGTGCACGCCATGCTGTCCGGTACGTCGGTGAAACCGCCGCAACTCGACGAATTCTTCCTCGACTATGATCTGCAACTCAGGAAAGCCGAGGTCGAGAGGTTGGCAATTAATGGCGGCAATTAATTGTAGTTACGAAAATTCTTGACTTAATTATTGTAGGTACATAAATTTCGGATGAAGATCGTCTGGGACGAACCGAAACGGTTGGCCAACATCGAGAAACACGGGTTGGATTTTGCCGCGCTGGATGACGAGTTTTTTCTTGCCTCGACAATCCGGACGGCAAAAGCTGGTCGCCTCATCGCAATTGGCCGGATCGTCGATGGTGTCGTTGCCGTGGTGTTTGCCCGGCTCGGCTCCGAGGGCATCTCGATAATTTCGATGCGTCCGGCCAGCCCGGCTGAAAGAAGGTTGTTCGATGACAAAACGTAAGTTGCAGACAAAGTTCGAACCGGGGCGCGGCTATAGCAAGGAAGATTGGGATGCCGTTTCGGACAATCCGGAATGGACAGAGGAGGATTTTCGAAACGCACGTCCCTTCGCTGAAGTTTTTCCGGACCTCGCCGAAAGCATTCGCCGTTCGCGCGGGCGGCCGGCGCTCGACAATCCGAAGAAGCAGGTGACGCTTCGGCTCGATAGTGACGTGGTTGCACGCTTTCGTGCCGGCGGACCCGGCTGGCAGAGCCGGATCAACGACATTCTTCGCAAAGCCGCCGGCCTCACCAAGTAAACTTCGGCGCTTGGAGCTTGCTCCTCCACTTACCGGTGCGACGTCACTGATTGGCGCACGTGTCCATCATTTGTCGTAGTCGCCCCATTCAGGGCTGAGTTCGTCAAAGTCGTCACCGATGCGGATCTTGCCTTTCAAGGCGCCAATGCGAGGCAGGAGGTCGGGCGATGCTGGCGGCACGAGGCGAGCCGTGACTTTGCCGCAGCGCGTGAGCACGATCTCCTAACCGGCTTCCGCACGCCTAACGAGTTCCGACAATTTGGCCTTGGCCTCGGCGACAGAAATATTCATGGCTAGAATCTGAGCAACAACTGATCCAACCGCAAGAGGTTAGGCCGCTGCCTATTCCGCCGCCTGCACCTTCAGCACGCCGCGCTTGATCTGGTCCTGCTCTATCGATTCGAACAGAGCGCGGAAATTGCCCTCGCCAAAACCTTCGTCGCCCTTCCTCTGGATGAATTCGAAGAAGATCGGGCCGATCACGGTTTTTGAAAAGATTTGCAGCAGGATCTTGGTCGTGCCGCCGTCAACCACGCCTTCGCCATCGATCAGGATGCCGTGCTTTTTCATGCGCTCGATCGGCTCGTCATGGCCGTGCACGCGGGCATGGGACATGTCATAATAGGTTTCCGGCGGGCCCGGCATGAACTTTAGCCCGTTGGCGGCCAGCCTGTCGGTAGCGCCGTAGATCTCGTCCGTACCGACGGCGATGTGCTGGATGCCTTCGCCATTATATTTCTTCAAATATTCGGCGATCTGGCTGGTCTCGTCCTTGGACTCGTTGAGCGGGATGCGGATCTTGCCGCAGGGCGAGGTAATGGCGCGGCTGACCAGGCCGGTGATCTTGCCGTCGATATCGAAGAAATGGATCTGCTTGAAGCCGAACAGGTCGCGATAGAAATCCCACCATTTGTCCATGTTGCCGCGGTAGACATTGTGGGTGAGGTGGTCGAGATAATAGAAGCCGACGCCTTCCGGCTTCGGGTCGCGCGCGCCCAGCCAGTCGAACTCGGCATCGTAGGCCGAGCCCTTTTCCCCATAAGTATCGATGAAATAGAGCAGTGAACCGCCGATGCCGACGATTGCCGGCACGTCGAGCGTTTTATCTTTGCCTTCATAGGGCGTCGCGCCCTTGGCGACGGCATGGTCGAACGCATGCTTGGCATCGACGACCCGCCAGGCCATGGAGGAAGCGCAGGGGCCGTGCTTGTCGACGAATTTCATCGCATGCGAGCCGGGTTCGGCATTGACGACATAGTTGATGTCGCCCTGCCGCCAGACGGTGATGTCCTTGGTGCGGTGCTTGGCTACCGGCACATAGCCCATGCGGGTAAAAAGCTCGGCGAGCTTTTCCGGTTCGGGATGCGCGAACTCGACGAATTCGAAGCCGTCGGTGCCGGCGGGATTGGCCTTGCTGATCTTTGCGGGCGGTGCGTCGTGTGGGAAGGGGCCCATGGTGTTGTCCTCCAAAAAGCTCTGTGGCCGGAAAGGGCCATTTCCGCATAATCATAGCGCGGAACGGGCGCATGGTGCTTGCATTCAAACGCTTTAAATGATCGAGTGATGCGCGAACTGTGCACGTATGGAGAAGATTCTATGGATGAGGCGCGCATCGACCAGTTTGACCGCAAGATAATGGCTCTATTGCAGGGCGACGCACGGCTGACCAACAACGATTTGTCGGAACGGGTGAACCTGTCGGCGTCGCAATGTTCGCGCCGCCGCCAAAGGCTGGAGGAGGACGGCTACATCAGGGGTTATCGCGCGGTGCTCGACCGCGACAAGCTCGGCTTCTCGCTGGTCAACGTCATCTCGGTGACGCTGGCCACCCACAACCGCGACAATGCGCAGCGCTTCGGCGAACTGGTGGCGCGGCTGCCGGAAGTGCAGGAGGCGCACGCGCTAACCGGCGAGATGGACTATATCCTGAAGGTGGTTACGCCGGACCTGAAGTCGCTGTCGGAATTCGTCAACGGCGTGCTTCTGCCGCACGAGTCCGTGCAGCATGTGAAGACGGCGATCGTACTCGAAACGCTGAAGGAAACCGGCGCGCTGCCGATCTAAATTAGCCCTTCGACTGCCGGATCAGCCCGTAAAGATTGGTGCAGCGTGCGCCGGAACGGCAATAGGCGAAGATCGGGCCTTCGAGTTCGTCGAGCGCCTCGGCCTGGTCCCCGACATTCTCGGCCGTGATCTGGCCGCTGATGACCGGGATGTAGCGGAAAGCGAGCCCGGCAGCTTCGACCGCTGCCTTGACACTGTCCGCTGATGGCTGGCCGGGCTGCTCGTCATCCGGCCTGTTGCAGATGACGCTCTTGAAGCCGGCGGCCTTGATGGCGGCGATCTCTTCGGGCTGAATCTGGCCCGAGACCGAATAGTCCTCGCTGATCTGACGATATTCCATGATGGCGTCCTCGCAATGTTCGATGCCTGCTGGCCAGGGGCGGAGTCTTGCCACTTCCAGGGCTGGACGGCAATCCGCCCAGAAAGAAATCCCGCTGCGCAGATAGACATTCTCATGCGGGAAATCCAGCCGGGCTACTACAGCACCGCGCATCCTTGGATCCACAAAGGACGCTGTAGCAGTTTGTTGCCTACACGTGCGCAAGCCGACCAAGTGGTCGGCGTCTCACCCTCCGAGTATCGCGCCTTTGATCTGGGCGATGTTGTTGTGCATCAGGTCGATATAGGTCGAGGCCGGGCCGTCGGGCTGCGACAGCGCGTCTGAATAGAGCGTGCCGCCCACCTTGACCCCGGTCTCGCTGGCGATCTGCTCGATCAGCCGCGCGTTGGCGATGTTCTCGACGAAGACCGCCGCCGCCTTGTCCTGCTTAACTTGGCTGACCAGCTTTGCGACGTCCGCAGCGGACGGCTCCGACTCGGTCGACACCCCTTCGGGGGCCAGGAAGGTGAGGCCATAGGCCTTCTCGAAATAGCCGAACGCGTCATGCGAGGTGATGACGACGCGTTTCTCTTGCGGGATCGACTGGATCGCCATCTGCACTTCACCCTCGAGCGCGTCGAGCTTCTCGGTGTATGCGGCGGCATTGGCGCTATAGGTGTCGCAACCCTCGGCGTCGGCGGTGCAGAAGGCGTCGGCGATGTTCTTCACGTAGATCCTGGCATTGGCGACCGATTGGAAGGCATGCGGATCGGTATCTTCGCCTTCAGCGGCGTCGGCATCGGCGAATTCGGGTTTGAAGTTGATCGGCGTGACGCCTTTGGTCAGAACGGCGATTGTCGCGTTGGTGGCGCTGGCGTCGACCAGGCGCTGCAGAAAGCCTTCGAAATGCAGGCCGTTGACCAGCACCACATCCGCACCCGCCATGGCCACCGCGTCGGCCGGACTCGGCTCGTAGACGTGGGCATCGCCGTCCGGCCCGACGATGGTGGTCAGATCGATCCGGTCGCCGCCGACATTTTTGGCAAAATCGGCAATGACCGTGAAGCTGGCGACCACTTTCAACGGCTCCGCGAGGGCCGATGATGCGCCAAAGGCGCTTAATGTTATAACGCTCATTGCCAAGGCGGTGCGGATCGATTTCAGCATGGAAAGGTCACCTCTGTTGGGATCAGGCGGTTCTGTGGCGGTGATGGATAATACGGGCGCGCAGGATGCCGCGCGTGCCGAACAGGATCGAGGCAAAATAGACGACGCCCGCAGACAGGATGATCGCCGGGCCGGATGGCAGCGACACGTGGTAGGACAACAGCAGCCCGGCGACGCAGGAGGCAAAGCCGATCAGCACCGCCAGCACGCACATCGGCTCGACGCGCATGGTCCAGAAGCGGGCGGCGGCCGCAGGCAGCATCATCAGCCCGACGGATAGCAGCGTGCCGAGCGCCTGGAAGCCGCCGACAAGGTTGAGCACGACGAGGCCGAGGAAGATGAAATGCACCGGGCTGCCCAGCCGGCTGACCGAACGCAGGAACAGCGGATCGAGACATTCGGCGACCAGCGCCCGCCAAAAAATGGCAAGGTTGACCAGCGTGACCAGCACGATGCCGCCGATCAGCGTCAGCGCTTCATTGTTGAGCGCCAGCACGGTGCCGAACAGCACATGCATGAGATCGACGCTGGAGCCGCGGATCGATACCATCAGCACACCGATGGCCAGCGAAATCAGGTAGAAGGCCGCCATCGAGGCGTCCTCGCGCTGGATGGTGAAACGCGAGACGGCGCCGGCGCCAAGCGCGACGATGATGCCGGCAATCAACCCGCCGATGGTCATCGGCAGGATCTCCAGCCCATAGAACAGGAAACCGGCGGCAGCACCCGGCAGGATGGCGTGGGCCATGGCGTCGCCGGAAAGGCTCATGCGCCGCAGCATCAGGAAGACGCCGACGGGGCAGGCGCCGAGCGACAGCATCAGCGACCCGGCAAGCGCCCGCTGCATGAAGGCGAAATCGGCGAACGGAGCGATGAGAAGACCGTAGAGCATTTCCATCATGCTGCCCGCGGCCCGGAGCCGTGATGATGGTCGTGCCCATGGTCGTGAGCGTGACCACCATGCTTGTGGTCGTCGGGCTCGCACCAGGGCGCGTTCTCCTCCCAGGCTTCGTGGAAGCGGCGCGCGCGCAACAGGTTTTCCGGCCGCAGCGTTTCCTTTGTCTCGCCCCAGGCGATCGGCTGGCGCGCCAGCAGCAGCGTTTCGGGGAAATTCTGGCGCACCAGATCCAGATCGTGGACTACGACCATGATGGTGCGCTCCTCACCATGCCAGCGCTTGATCAGTGCGATCAGGTCGCCGACGGTCTTGGTGTCGACGGCGTTGAACGGCTCGTCGAGCAGGATGAGATCGGCATCCTGCAGCAGCACGCGGGCAAACAGCGTGCGCTGCAGCTGGCCGCCCGACAGCGTGTCGATCGGGCGCTTCTCGAAGCCGCCGAGGCCGACGGCCATCAGCGCCTGGCTGACCGACTCGCGATCTTCCCTGGTGTAGCGGCCGAGCAGCCCGCGGCGTGGCCACAGCCCGAGCGAAACCAGATCGACGACCCTGGCCGGAAAGGAGCGGTCGAGCTCCGACTGTTGCGGCAGATAGGCGGCGCGCACGCCGGGCGCCCGGACAACCGTTCCGGCCATCGGCTTCAACACGCCGACGATACCCTTCATCAGGGTCGACTTGCCCGAGCCGTTGGCGCCGACGACCGCGGTCAGCGATCCCCGGTGGATCGTGCCGTCGAGATGATGGATTGCCGGATGGCTGTTGTAGCCCAGCGTCAGGTCGCTGAAGGTCAGGCAGGTTTTGGTCATGTGACGATCCGGTGGCACGACAGGTACGGCGGCGGCGATTGGATATGTGATGTTATTACATTAGTCAACAAGTCAATCGGGCGGAATTGCGGCGACTAAACCATTTGGCGTGTCCTGTTTAGCCCCATGCCCTGCTGGCTCAAGAGGATTCACTCAGTCGACCTTGCCCCCGGCAGACGGCGACTCTAAAGAGGCGCAACCGACAACAGAAGGAAACATCCCATGAGCATTCGTCGCATCGATGTTGGCCCGCGCATGAGCCAGATCGTCATCCACGGCAATACCGTCTATCTGGCCGGTCAGGTCGGCGAGCCGGGCGGAAACGTCGGCGCCCAGACGAGGGACATTCTGGCGGCCATCGACGAATTGCTGGCCAAGGCCGGAACGGACAAGACCAAGATCCTGCAGGCGATCATCTGGCTGGCCGACATGAGCACCTTTGCAGAGATGAACGCGGAGTGGGACAAGTGGGTGCCGCAGGGCCATACCCCGGCCCGCGCCACCGGCGAGGCCAAGCTTGCCGGACCGGAATATCTGGTCGAGATCATCGTTACCGCTGCCATCTGAGATGCGGCTCTTAACCCTCCCCCTTGGGGGGAGGGTCGCGGAGCAAATGCCGCAGGGCGGCATTTTGCGAAGCGGGGTGGGGTCGGGGGCAACCTCGCCGCCCCCCCCCCGGGGGGGCGGCGGGGGGGGGGGGCCGCGGGGGGGGGCCCCGCCCCCCCCCCCCCCGGCGGCGCGGGGCGGGGGTGGGG
>NZ_JBVVQC010000012.1:0-108786 GCF_055811515.1 Mesorhizobium sp. WSM4841 | reverse complement strand
GCCGCGGGCCCCCCCCCTCAACGCCCGGGCCCCCCCCCCCCCCCGCGGCCCCCCCCCGGCCCCATAGCGCCCCCCCCACGGTGGGCCCCCCCCCCGGTGGGGGGGGGGGGCGCGCCCAAAAGGCCGCGGGGGGGATTTTGGCGAGGGGGGGTGGGGTCGGGTGCAACCTCGCCGACCCCACCCCGTCTCGCAGTCTCTGCTTCGCTCCGACTGCTCGCCGACCCTCCTCCCCTCGAGGGTCCTCGAGGGGGAGGTTTACCCCTGCGAGGGCGTGAACCGCGCGACCAGCGTGTGGTTCTCGGCCGCATAGGTGAAACGGACATGGGTGACGGGGTGCTCGGCGCTCCATGTCCGCCGCTCGACCACCAGGCACGGTGCGCCGGCCTCGATATCGAGTGCGGCGGCAATGTGTCCGTCGGCGGCAACAGCGCGGATGCGGTGCTCGGCGGCACTCCACGGCACCCGGGCGATCAGCCACGGGCCGGGCGCTATGGCATGAAACTCCTCGTTGGCGGCCTCGGCCACGGCGGCCAGGTTGATCAGCCGCTGTTCGTGGGCGAACGGCCGCTTGCCGGCGAAATGCCGGCATTCCAGCGCCAGCACCGGTCCGTTGGAGTCGAGTTCCAGCAAGGCGCGATCCTCGGCGTTGCTGCGCCTTTTGTGGCGCGCCACACGCTCGTAGCGATAGAGCAGACCGAGCGCCTCGACCTCGATCCTGATGTCGTGGATTTCCAGCACCGCGGCTTGCGACTGCGGCCGCCGGACAAAGCTGCCAGAGCGGCGGCGGCGCTCGATCAGCCCGGCTTTGGCAAGCTGCGACAGCGCCTTGTTCACCGTCATGCGCGAACATTTGTACTCGGCCGTCAGTTCGTGCTCGAACGGGATGCGGTGGCCAGGCGCCCAGGCGCCGGACAGGATCCGCTCGCTGATGTCGGACAGGATGCGCTGATGCAGCGAGAGAGATTCGCCGAGGTCCACATCCAATGCCTCAGTCATGCTCATCCCGAAAGCGCCGTCATCACTTTGCGAAAACGCTCGGCAATGGCATCGCGCCTTGCGTGCCTGCCGCCGCTGACCAGTTTCTTGCCATGCACCCAGACGCAATCGATATTGGCGCCGTTGGCGAAGATCCAGGCATCGAGCACCGCATCGCCCGTCTTGCTTGCCAGCGAGGGATGCTTGCCATCGAGCGACACGAAATCGGCTGAGGCACCAGCGGCGATCTGCGAGGGCCCGGCGCCAAGCGCCGCACCGCCGCCGTCGAGCGCTGCATCGAATAGCGCGCGGCCGGTCGAACCGCCCGCCACCGCCAGCACGTTGCGGGCGCGGTGGGCGAGGCGCTGCGAATATTCGAGTTGCCGCAATTCGTCCGGCAGGCCGATCAGCACGTTGGAATCGGAGCCGACGCCGAGGCGGCCGCCATGTTGCTTGAACAAAGGTGCGGCAAAGGTGCCGTCGCCGAGATTGGCCTCGGTGATCGGGCAGAGGCCGGCGACTGCTCCGCTTTTCGCCATGGCCGCCGTCTCGGTCTCGGTCATGTGGGTGGCGTGGATCAGGCACCAGCGGTCATCGACCTTGGCATTGGCGAGCAGCCATTCGACCGGCCGCGCCCCGGACCAGGCAAGGCAGTCCTCGACCTCCTTCACTTGCTCGGCGATATGGATGTGGACCGGTCCGCCCGGTACCATTGTCGCGATGTTTTCCAACTCCTCCGGTGTCACCGCGCGCAGACTGTGTGGGGCGACGCCAACGACGCCTTGATTCAAGGTGCGAACGGATTCGCGGCATTTCTCAACAAGCCGCGAGAACCGATTCACATCGTTGATGAATCGCCGCTGGCCTTCGTTCGGCGCGGCGCCGCCGAAAGTGGAATGCGCATAGAAGACCGGCAGCAGCGTCAGCCCAATGCCGGTGTCGGCAGCTGCGGCAGTGATGCGTTCGGCCATTTCGGCGATGTTGGCGTAGGGCTGGCCGTCGCGGTCGTGATGCAGATAGTGAAACTCGCCGACGCGTGAGAATCCAGCCTCCAGCATCTCGACATAGAGCTGCGCGGCAACCGCCTCGACCTGGTCCGGCGTCATCGACAGCGCAAATCGGTACATCACCTCGCGCCAGCTCCAGAAACTGTCGGCGGAAGGGCCGCGCAGCTCGGCAAGGCCGGCCATGCCGCGCTGGAAGGCGTGGCTGTGCAGGTTCGGCATGCCTGGCAGGAGGATGGCATGGCGTTCGTCGCCGGGCTGGGATGCAGTGTTCGGCTCGACAGTAGCGATGCGGCCTTCACTGACGACGATCCGGGCATTGGAATGCCAGCCGTCGGGCAGAAGCACCTGTTCCGCAAAGATCGCCGTCACGTTTTTCTCTCCGATTCCCTGTGTCCCGTGCAATGATATCACTTGCAGTGTGTTTCAATATGTATATACATAATCGCCGCCGATTGAAACGGAAAAGATAATGGCTGGAGAGAGCAAAAGCCGGGCAGGGGAGGTTCGCCTCTGGCGCAATGCGCGCCTGGCAACCATGGCTGAAAGCGTCGCCGGACTTGGCATCGTCGAACACGGTGCGATCGCCGCACGCGATGGCGTGATCGTCTATGCCGGCCCGGAAGCCGACATGGCGGCAGCACTTTTGCAAGACGCCGAGATTGTCGATTGCAAGGGCCGCTGGATCACGCCCGGCTTGATCGACTGCCACACCCATCTGGTCCATGCCGGCAACCGTGCCAACGAATTCGAGATGCGGCTGGCCGGCGCCACCTATGAAGAGGTCACCAAGGCCGGCGGCGGCATCGTCTCGTCGGTCAAGGCGCTGCGCGCTGCCAGCGAGCACGAACTGGTTACGCAGTCGCTGCCGCGCCTCGATGCGCTGATCGCCGAGGGTCTCACCGCCATCGAGATCAAGTCGGGTTACGGGCTCGATCTCGAAAACGAGCAGAAATCGCTGCGTGCCGCGCGGCTCCTGGGCGAACATCGTCCAGTCACAGTAAGGACGAGCTTCCTCGGGGCTCACGCGCTGCCGCCCGAGGCGAAAGGCGACAAGGACGCTTTTATCGACCGGGTCGCAAAAGAGATTTTGCCGGCCGTCGCTGCCGAGGGCCTGCCCGATGCCGTCGACGGCTTTTGCGAAGGCATCGCCTTTTCGCCCGAGCAGATTTCTCGCCTGTTCGACGCGGCGAAAGCAGCAGGCCTGCCGGTCAAGCTCCATGCCGACCAGCTGTCCAATCTGCATGGCGCGGAACTCGCCGCACGATATGGCGCGCTATCGGCAGACCATCTCGAATACACTGACGAAGCGGGTGCGGCGGCGATGGCGAAGGCAGGAACCGTGGCGACGATCCTGCCCGGCGCCTATTATTTCATCCGCGAGACCAAGAAGCCGCCGATCGGCCTGTTTCGCCAGCACGGCGTCAGAATGGCGGTCGCCACCGACTGCAATCCCGGCACTTCGCCGCTGACCTCGCTACTGCTGACCATGAACATGGCGGCGACTCTGTTCGGTCTGACCGTCGACGAATGCCTTGCCGGTGTCACCCGCGAGGCCGCACGCGCGCTCGGACTGCTCGGAAAAACCGGCACGCTGGAGGCTGGAAAATCAGCCGACATGGCGATCTGGGACATCGAGCGCCCGGCCGAGCTCGTCTACCGCATGGGCTTTAACCCGCTGCATGCCCGCATCTGGAGAGGACGATGAGCGAACTCAAACTCAAGCCGGGCAACACAACGCTGGCCGACTGGCGCGAAATCTATCGTGGTGCCGTGCCGAAGCTGGACGCTGCCTGCCGGCCAAAAATCAAGGCCAGCGCCGAGGCGGTTGCGCGGATCGTCGACCGGGGTGAGCCGGTCTATGGCATCAACACCGGCTTTGGCAAATTGGCCAGCGTCCGCATCCCCGCCGCCGACCTCGAGACCCTTCAACGCAACATCGTGCTGTCGCATGCTGCCGGCGTCGGCGAGCCTATGCCGGTTGCGATCACCCGGCTGATGATGGCGCTGAAGCTGGCCAGCCTGGCGCAGGGCGCTTCCGGCGTGCGGCCGCAGACGATCGAATTGCTGGAAGCAATGCTGGCCAATGACGTCATTCCGGTGGTGCCGGCGCAAGGCTCGGTCGGCGCCTCCGGCGACCTTGCTCCGCTGTCGCATATGACCGCGGTAATGATCGGCGTCGGCGAATGTTTTACCCCGCATGGCCGGTTCCCGACCAAGGTCGCCTTTGTCTCGCACGGGCTGGAGCCGGTCACGCTTGGCGCCAAGGAAGGGTTGGCGCTGCTCAACGGCACGCAGTTCTCGACCGCCTACGCGTTGGCCGCCCTGTTCGACGCCGAAGTGCTCTACCAGTCGGCGCTCGTCGCCGGTGCGCTTTCGACCGATGCCGCCAAAGGCTCCGACGCCCCCTTCGATCCGCGCATCCATCTCCTCAGGAAGCATCCTGGCCAGATCGAGGCGGCCGAGGCGCTGCGCAACCTGATGGCCGGCAGCGCCATCCGTGAATCGCACCGGGTCGGCGACGAGCGCGTGCAGGATCCGTACTGCCTGCGCTGCCAGCCGCAGGTGATGGGCGCTGCGCTGAGCGTGCTGCGCCAGGCCGCCGACACGCTGGGCACCGAGGCCAACGGCGTCACCGACAATCCGCTGATCTTCGCCGAGGACGACACCGCGCTTTCCGGCGGCAATTTCCACGCCGAGCCGGTGGCCTTCGCCGCCGACATGATCGCACTCGCCGTCTGCGAGATCGGCTCGCTGTCGGAACGGCGCATCGCCATGCTGGTCGACCCGGCGTTGTCGGGCATGCCGGCCTTCCTGACGCCGAAGCCCGGGCTGAATTCCGGCTTCATGATCCCGCAAGTGACGGCAGCGGCACTCGTCTCGGAAAACAAGCAGAAGGCCTATCCGGCCAGCGTTGATTCGATCCCGACCTCGGCCAACCAGGAAGACCACGTCTCGATGGCAGCACATGGCGCGCGCCGGTTGATCGGCATGGTTGAGAATGCGACGGCGGTCGTCGGCATCGAATTGCTGGCCGCCGCGCAAGGCTGCGATTTTCATGCGCCGCTGGCGTCGAGTGCGCCGCTCGAAGCGGTGCGCAGGCTGGTCAGGGCCGAGGTGCCGCATCTCGACAATGACCGGCATTTCCACCCCGACATGGAAAAGGCCATCGCTATGGTGCGCAATGGCGCTGCGGTGAAGGCGGCGGGGGCGGTGGCGCTGCCGGGAATTGCGTCGTGAGAGCGCACACGTCGATAGGTCGCGATCCTTCGCGCCGTAGAGCGCCAGCGCGGGGGGATTTCTCATGACTTTACCCTCCTGGCTCACCGTCACCCAAGGCACGGCACCCCTGCTGGTCTCGATCCCGCATACCGGCATCGATCTCGCCGGTCTTGAGGACCGGCTGGTGTCGCCCTGGCTCGGCCGCCGCGACGCCGACTGGTGGATCGACAAGCTCTATGACTTTGCCGAAGACCTCGGCGCGACGGTGGTGCATACGGCGATCTCGCGCACCGTCATCGACGTCAATCGTGACCCGTCCGGCGCCTCGCTCTATCCCGGCCAGGCGACGACCGGGCTCTGCCCGACCGAAACGTTCGATGGCGATCCGCTTTATCGCGCCGGAGAGGAGCCTGGACCGCCGGAGGTCGACGAGCGGCGCAAAAAATACTTTGTGCCTTACCATGCCGCCCTGCAGGCCGAGGTCGACGGGCTACGCGCCCTGCATCAGAAGATCGTCGTCTATGACTGCCATTCGATCCGCTCGGTGCTGCCGCGGCTGTTCGAGGGCACGTTGCCGGTGTTCAATCTCGGCACCAATGACGGCAAGAGCGCCGATCCTGCCTTGCAGGCGATGGTCGACGAAATCCTCGCCGGAACCGGCGAGACATACGTGGTGAATGGCCGCTTCAAGGGTGGCTGGATTACGCGCAATTTCGGCCAGCCGCAAAACGGCGTCCATGCGCTGCAGATGGAACTCTCCAACCGCGGCTATATGCGCGAGCCTGAGGGCAAAGGGACGCCCGACAATTGGCCGGTGCCTTACGACCCCGCATTCGCCGCGCCGATCCGCGCCACGCTGAAGCGGATCCTGGAAAGCGCGATTGCCTGGGCCGAGCGCTGACGCTCCGTCGCACAGCTCATTCGAAAGGGACAGTGACGCCATGACCGATCCTCGACATAACATCCGCGAAGTCCGCAGCCCGCGCGGCAGCGAGCTCAACGCCCGCACATGGCTGACGGAAGCGCCGTTGCGCATGCTGATGAACAATCTCGATCCCGACGTCGCCGAAAACCCCAACGAACTGGTTGTCTATGGCGGCATCGGCCGGGCGGCGCGCACCTGGAACGACTTTGATCGCATCGTCGCCTCTCTGAAGACGCTTAGAGATGATGAGACGCTTCTGGTGCAGTCCGGCAAGCCTGTCGGCGTGTTTCGGACTCACACCGATGCGCCGCGCGTGCTGATCGCCAATTCCAATCTCGTGCCGTACTGGGCGACATGGGAGAAGTTCAACGATCTCGATAAGAAGGGCCTCATGATGTACGGCCAGATGACGGCCGGCTCGTGGATCTACATCGGCACGCAAGGCATCGTGCAGGGCACCTACGAGACTTTCGTCGAGGCCGGCCGCCAGCATTATGGCGGCAATCTCAGAGGCAAATGGATCCTGACCGGCGGCCTCGGCGGCATGGGCGGCGCCCAGCCGCTGGCCGCGGTGATGGCCGGCGCCTGCTGCCTGGCGGTCGAATGCGATCCCGACCGCATCGATTTCAGGCTGCGCACCCGATATGTCGACGAACGCGCCGACACGCTCGACGAGGCGCTGGAAAAGATCGAGCGCTGGACCAGGGCGGGCGAGGCGAAATCGGTCGGCCTGGTCGGCAACACCGCCGACATCGTGCCGGAACTGGTGCGGCGCGGCGTGCGCCCCGACTTGGTCACCGACCAGACGTCGGCGCATGATCCGCTCAACGGCTATCTGCCCAAGGGCTGGTCGCTCGCCGAGTGGCGCGAGAAGCGCACCAGCGACCCGAAGGCGGTCGAAAAGGCGGCGCGCGCGTCGATGCGCGAACATGTCGAGGCGATGGTGGCGTTCTGGAACGCCGGCGTGCCGACGCTCGACTATGGCAACAACATCCGTCAGGTGGCGAAAGAGGAAGGGTTCGAGAACGCCTTTGCCTTCCCTGGTTTCGTGCCGGCCTACATCCGACCGCTGTTTTGCCGCGGCATCGGCCCGTTTCGCTGGGCAGCCCTCTCAGGCGATCCCGAGGACATCTACAAGACCGACGCCAAGGTCCGCGAATTGACGCCCGGCAACAGCCACCTGCACAACTGGCTCGACATGGCGCGTGAGCGCATCGCGTTCCAGGGTCTGCCGGCGCGCATCTGCTGGGTCGGTCTCGGCGACCGCCACCGGCTCGGCCTCGCCTTCAACGAGATGGTGGCGAAGGGCGAGCTCAAGGCGCCGGTGGTCATCGGTCGCGATCATCTTGATTCCGGCTCGGTTGCCTCGCCGAACCGCGAGACCGAATCGATGAAGGACGGCTCCGACGCCGTGTCCGACTGGCCGTTGCTCAATGCGCTGCTCAACACCGCCTCCGGCGCAACCTGGGTATCGCTTCATCATGGCGGCGGCGTCGGCATGGGTTTTTCGCAGCATGCCGGCATGGTCATCGTCGCCGACGGCACACGCGAAGCGGCCAAACGCCTGGAGCGGGTGCTGTGGAACGACCCCGCAACCGGCGTCATGCGCCACGCCGATGCCGGCTATGACATCGCCATCGACTGCGCCAGGGAGCACCAACTCAACCTGCCAGGCATTCTCGGCTGAGCCGCGCCTTGCGCATTCTCCGGGCAGCCGAATACCGGTCTATGCCGTGGAAGAACGGCGGCGGGGTGACGACGGAAATCGCCGTCTCGCCCGCAGGTGCTGCGCTCGACGATTTCGACTGGCGCATCTCCATGGCTCGCGTCGAAAGTGGCGGGCCATTCTCCGGGTTTGCCGGTGTGGACCGAACCTTGGCCGTGCTGGAAGGCGAGGGGATCATCCTTGATATCGCCGGTCGCCCGGCGGCTATGGTGACCAAAGCTTCCGCCCCACTTTCCTTTCCGGCCGATGTGCCGACGCAAGCGGCGCTGATCGCCGGTCCGATCACCGATCTCAACGTCATGACGCGGCGCGGACGGATGACCCACGCCGTCGAGCGCGTGGTGATTTCGGCCCCGACAGATATCCAGTCGGTGGCCGACGCGACCCTCATCCTGTGTTTTGACGGCGAGATCACGGTGGTCGGCGCGACGCCTGTCCGCATCGGGCCGCGCGACACGCTGTTGCTCGGGCCGGACGCCCTAAAATGGCGCCTGGAGCCTGCCCGAACGGCGATGCTGTTCGTGATCAGGATCGAACGGGTTGCTGCAAACGATTAACGCCTGTTTCGAAACATGATCGCAACACCGGCGAAATATGCCGTATGCTCAAGTCCACATCACGAAAAAGCCCGAATCCTTCCTTCGATCAAGTCTCGGCGGGAGCGAAGGGGTGATCGTCTGAAAGTTGTGGTGCGAAAACAAACTTTCGACCTGTGTTTCGATGCAACCAATTGCATTTGAATCGGTTTTAGGGACATTGCCGTGGCGGTGACGCCGCTATGCGTCCCTCATGCGGAATTTTCAATGAATATTCAGACGGCCCCCACCCAAATGGAAAAGACGAGCGCGGGCTTCCCGGCCATCACCGAAGAGCCGATACGCTCCAATTTCCTGCCGGAAGAGCGCCTGCGCACGCTGGGTACAAGGCTCGCGAAGGGCGACGTCAAGGATCTGTTCGGCCTGGATCCGTTCGATTTCCAGCCACGCGTCCGCGACAGCGCCAGCAAGATCCTCGAAGTCTACCGCTCGACCAATGCCGCGCAGGCGAGGGGCGAGACAATCACGCCGGCGGCGCAATGGCTGCTCGACAACAACTATCTGGTTGAGGAAACCATCTTCCAGGTCAAGCGCGACCTGCCGCGCCGTTTCTATCGGCAGTTACCGACGCTGAAGCTTTCCGACGGCGCCAGCGTGCCGCGCGCGCTTGCGTTGGCCTGGACCTATGTTGCCCATTCGGACAGTTCCGTCTCGGCGACCATGTTCAAGGCGATCGTCGAAGGCTTTCAGTCCGTGGAGCCGCTGAAGATCGGCGAACTCTGGGCGCTGCCATCGCTGCTGCGCTTCGTTCTGATCGAAAATCTTCGCCGGATCGCGGTCCGGGTCAATCGTACCCGGCAGATGCGCCAGATTGCCAACGAGGTTGCCGACCGCGTGCTGGCGATCGACGACAGCGCCGACCGTCAGGCGATCCTGTCGAACTACGTCGCCCATGCACAGGACACCACCTTCGCCACCCAATTGCTCTACCGCCTGCGCGACGGGTCGCAAAATGCCGGCAGGGCGCTGGAATGGCTGGAGGGCGAGCTTGAAAAGTCCGGCTCCGATGCCGAGGAAATCATCATCAGCGAACATCGCACGCTGTCCGGCGGCAATGTAACCACCGGTAACATCATCCGCGGCCTCAGGCTTATCAACGATATCGACTGGACGGTTTGGTTCGAAGGTGTCAGCCGCATCGACACCTTGCTGCGTGAGCGCACCGATTTCGCCGCGCTCGATTTCTTCTCGCGCGACCAGTACCGGACCGCGATCGAGGAAATGGCGCGCCGCTCCGATCGTTCTGAATTCCGCGTTGCCGAAAAGGCGATCGAACTCGCCGGCCATGCCGCTGTCGCCGATACCACCGGCACCGGTCCGACCGCTCACACCGACGTCGGGTTCTTTCTGGTCGGGTCGCGCCGGCTGGAACTGGAAAAAGCGATCGGCTATCGGCCGACCGTCAGCGTCACGATCAAACGGGCGTTCGGCAAGACCGGATGGCTGGGCATTGTCGTGCCGGTGTTCGCGCTGACGGTCCTGCTTCTGGTCCTCTCGGGCAACGCCCTTGCCAATCTCGGCCTGGCCATACCGTCGATCGTCTTGATGCTGGCGCTGTTTGCCGTGCCGGCCAGCGAAGGCGCGCTTGCCTTCTTCAACACCGTCGTATCGTTGTTCCTGAAGCCCACCCGCCTCGTCGGCTACGACTACAGACGCGGCATGCCGCCCGAGGCGCGCACGCTGGTGGTGGTGCCGTCGCTGATCGGCTCGCGCGACGATGTCGAGGAGAACATCCGCAACATCGAAGTGCATCACCTGGCCAACACCGCGGACGAAATCCATTTCGCTCTGCTTTCGGACTGGCCGGACAGCAAAACCGAAATCGATGCGGCGGATATTGAGATCCTCCAATATGCTCGCGACGAGATCGCACGGCTGAACGCCCGCTATCCCAGCGAAGGCGCGCCGCGTTTCTACGTCCTGCATCGCCGGCGGCTCTACAATGAATCCCAAGGCGCCTGGATGGGCTGGGAACGCAAGCGCGGCAAGTTGCACGAACTGAACCTTCTGCTGCGTGGTGACAGCGACACCACCTTCCTGCCGCTGGATGTGCCGTTGCCTGAAAACGTCATCCATGTGATGACGCTGGACGCCGACACGCGCACCACCCGCGATGCCGTCGCCAGTTTGGTTGGCAAGCTTTGCCATCCGCTCAACCGCCCGCATTACGATGCGGCAAAGCGCGTTGTCACCGCCGGCTACACCATCCTGCAGCCGCGCATCACCGCCTCGCTGACCAGCGGCGACGACGCATCCTTCTTCCAGCGGGTCTTTTCCGCCAATCGCGGCCTCGATCCCTACGTATTTGCCGTCTCGGATATCTACCAGGACGTCTTCGGCGACGGCTCCTTCACCGGCAAGGGCCTCTATCACGTCGACGCCTTCGAAGCGGCGCTGAAGGGCCGCATCGAAGAAAACACCATCCTCAGCCACGATCTGCTCGAAGGCGCCTTGGCACGCGCGGCGCTGGTCACGGACGTCGAACTGGTCGAGGACTATCCGACCCGCTATTCGGTCGACGCGTCACGCCACCATCGCTGGGCACGCGGCGACTGGCAGCTTCTGGGCTTCATTCTCGATCCACGCTCCGGCGTGCCGGCGCTGTCGCGCTGGAAGATGGTCGACAATCTGCGCCGCTCGCTGACGCCGATCTTCTGGGTGATGGCGGCGATCGCCGGCTGGACGTTGCTGCCTTTCACGCAGGCCGCGCAATGGCAGGCGCTGTTGATCCTCACACTGTTCATGGCGCCGACATTCGACATCGTCCACGCCATCCTGCCGAAAAGCGGCGACCAGACGCCGCGCGGCCATTTCTCGGCGCTGGCGCGCGACGTTGTCTTCGGCACCGCCCTGGTAGCGCTGAAGATCGTGCTGATGGCGCATCTGGCCTGGATGATGGGCGATGCCATCATTCGCACGCTTTACCGATTGTTCGTCACTCGGCAGAACCTGCTCGAATGGCGCACTGCCTCGCAGGCGCACAAGAACGGCGACAACGATCTCGGCTCCTATTACGGCATAATGTATGGCGCAGTGATTGTCGGCGTCGTCGGTCTTGCCATCCCCGTTCTGGCCGATTCCACCGGAGCTTTCGTTGCCTTCTTCTTCGCGCTGTTCTGGATCGGTTCGCCGGCCTTCGCCTTCTGGATCAGCCGCTCAGCCGAAACCGAGGACCGTTTGCGCATATCGGCGGCTGACATCCATGCGCTGCGTACGGTTGCGCGGCGCACATGGCATTATTTCGAGACCTTCGTGACGGCCGAGCATCACAATCTGCCGCCCGACAATTTCCAGGAAAGTCCGGCGCCTGTCGTGGCGCCCCGCACCTCGCCGACCAATATCGGCGTCTATCTCCTGTCGGTGATTTCGGCGCGCGACTTCGGCTGGATCAGCCTATCCGACGCCACCACCCGCATCGACGCGACGATGTCGACCATCGAGAGCATGCCGCGTGAGCGCGGCCATCTCTTCAACTGGTATGACACGACGACGCTGAAACCGCTCTATCCGCTCTACATTTCCGCCGTCGATAGCGGCAATCTTGCCGGCCATCTGGTGGCGGTGGCGGCCGCCTGCGCCGAATGGGCGGAGGCGCCTGCGGTCCACCTTCAAGGCGATTTCGAGGGTATCCTCGATACGGTGACGATCGTCGACGAAAGCCTGGCGGAGTTGCCTGACGACCGTCGCCAGTTGCGGCCGTTGCGCCAGCGGCTCGCCGATCGCCTCGACGGCATGCGGCGGGCGGTCGAATCGATCAAGGCACAGCCCGAGATGGCATCGATCCGCACCATCAACCTGGCTGTTCTGGCCGGCGAGATTCGCAAGCTCGCCATCGCCATCCATACCGAGGCCGTCTCGACACAGAGCGACACCATCGCCGACTGGGCGGCGAGACTGGAAGCCACCTGCGAAGCGCATGTCCATGATGCGCATAGCGACGACAATGCCGTCGAAGCCTTGCGGGCCAAGCTTCTTTCATTGCGCGAGCGCACGCGTCGCTTCGCCTTCGAGATGGATTTCTCCTTCCTAATGCGGAAGGAACGCAAGCTTCTGTCGATCGGCTACCGGGTCGAGGAGCATCAGCTCGACGAAAGCTGCTACGACCTCCTGGCTTCCGAGGCGCGGCTCACCAGCCTGTTCGCCATCGCCAAGGGCGATCTGCCGACGGAACACTGGTTCCACCTCGGCCGGCCGATCGTCGAGATCGGGTTTAAGGGCGCGCTGATGTCCTGGTCAGGCTCGATGTTCGAGTATCTGATGCCGCCGTTGGTGATGAAGGAGCCGCAAGGCAGCATCCTCAACCAGACCAGCAAGCTCATCATCAAGCGTCAGATCCAATACGGCCGCTCGAAGAACGTGCCCTGGGGGATTTCGGAAGCGGCCTACAATGCCCGCGACCGCGAACTGACCTACCAGTACACCAATTTCGGCGTGCCCGGGCTGGGCCTGAAGCGAGGTCTTGGCCAGAACACGGTGATTGCGCCTTATGCGACCGTGCTGGCGGCGCAGTTCACCCCGCGTGAATCGGTGCAAAACCTGGCTAGGCTGAGGCAGCTCGGCGCCCTTGGCCGGCACGGCTTCTACGATGCGGTCGATTTCACGCCGCAGCGCGTGCCGGAGGGCACCGACCATGTCGTTGTGCTGAACTACATGGCCCACCATTCCGGCATGTCGATCGCCGCCGTTGCCGACGCCATCTTCGAAGGACGCCTGCGCGACCGCTTCCACAGCGATCCGGTGATCGAGTCGGCCGAGTTGCTGCTGCAGGAAAGGGCGCCGCGCGACATCCCGACCGCCACCGTCAGGACCGAGGCCGACGAGCGGTCGAAGGACGAAACGGAAGTCGAGAGCCCCGACACGCGCATCGTGCTCAATCCGCTCAAGGCGCTGCGTTCGACCAGCGTCATGTCCAACGGCCGCTACTCGGTCATGGTCACCGCGACCGGCTCCGGCTACAGCCGCTGGGGCGAGCTTGCCGTCACGCGCTGGCAGCCGGATCCAACCGAGGATCGGCTTGGCTCCTATATCTTCCTGCGCGACGCCGGCACCGGCGACTGGTGGTCGGCCACTGCCGAGCCGAAGCGTGCCACCGACGAAGAAGTGCAGACGCTGTTCTCCGACGACAAGGCGAGTTTCATCAAGTCGGTGGGATCACTGCGTTCGGAGGTCGAATGCATCGTCATCTCGGAAGGAAACGGCGAAGGCCGGCGGGTGACGCTCTACAATGACGGCCCCGTCGATCGGCATATCGAAGTGACCTCCTTTGCCGAACTGGTGCTGGGCTCCGACGCATCCGACAATGCGCATCCGGCCTTCTCGAAAATGTTCGTGGAAACCGAAATCGCTGCGAATAACGGGGCGATCTTCGCCACAAGACGCAAGCGGGAAACGGACGAGCCTGATGTCACCATGGTGCATTTCGTCACCGACCCGTCTGGGTCGACGCGCGACGCCGAGGCCGAAACCGACCGGCGTGCCTTCATCGGCCGCGGCCGCACCATTGTCGAGGCCGCCGCCTTCGATCCCGGCGCCAAGCTTGGCGGCCATTCCGGCTTCACCCTTGATCCGGTCGCAGCACTTCGCCGACAGGTGCGCGTGCCGGCCAACAAAAAGATATCGCTGACCTTCTGGACTGTCGTCGGCGCCAACCGTGCCGAACTCGAAGATGCCATTGCGCGGCTCGATCATCCGGAAGCCTTCGCCCGCCAGGCGATGCTCGCCTGGACCCGCTCACAGGTGCAGACCCGTCATCTCGGCCTCAGCCTTGCCGATGCCGCCAATGTGCAGAACCTGGCGCGCTATCTGATCTATCCTGATCCGTTCCTGCGCCTTCCGGCCGAATCGATCGCTTCCGGGCTCGGCAAGCAGTCGGGCCTGTGGCCGACCAGCATATCCGGCGACTTTCCGATTTTCCTGGTCAGGATCGGCGATGTCGCCGATCTCGAAATCGTTGCCCAGGCGCTCCGCTTCCAGGAATATATGCGCGCCCGCGGCATGATGATCGACTTTGTCGTCGTCAACGAGCAGGCTTCATCCTACGTGCAGGATCTGCAACGGGCGGTCGAGACGCTGTGCGAAAACAGCCGTCTGCGCGGCAAGGAACTCGGACCCCGCCAGCACATCTTCGCGGTGCGCCGCGATCTGATGGACGAGACGACCTACAAGACGCTGCTCGCCGTCGCCCGCGTCGCCCTGCACACGCGAAACGGCACCATCTTCGATCAGATCGAGCGCGCCGAGGCCGCTGCGCTGCAAGCGCGGGACGCTTTGCAGCCGGCAGGTGCAGCGCTTCGTGAACCGTCTCCGCCGGCGCCACAGACAAGGGCTGCTCAGGCCTCGGTCGAAGGCAGTGCCGACGGCAGCGGGCTCAACCAGTGGAACGGCTTTGGCGGCTTCGAGGGCGACGGACGCCACTATGTCGTGCGCCTTGCTGGCCGGCGCACGACGCCGCAGCCCTGGATCAACGTCGTCTCCAACGCCTCGTTCGGTTTCCATGTTTCGGCTGAAGGCGCTGCCTTCACCTGGAGCCGGAACAGCCGTGACTATCAACTGACGCCGTGGGCGAACGACCCGGTCACCAACCGGCCCGGCGAGGGCATCTATATTTACGATCATGCCAACGGCCGGGCGTTCTCGCCGCTGGCCGCAGTGGTGCGCGATCCCGCCATGACCTACGAAACATGGCACGGACAGGGTTTTTCGACCTTTCGTTCGAAGCGCGGACCGCTGTCGATGGACCTGACCCATGTGGTGGATCCTGTCGATCCGGTTAAAATCTCCCGATTGCGCATCCAGAACTCGGGTTCGGTGCCGGCGCGCCTGCGCGTTTATGCCTACGCGGAATGGGTTCTTGGCAGCCATCGTTCGCGCACGGCGGCGACCATCGTTCCATCCAGGGATGCTGCGACGGGCGCGTTGCTGGCGCAAAATCCCTACGGGCTCGACTTCAGCGAGCGGGTCGCCTTCCTGGCCGCCGACGGCGCGGCACACTCGGTGACGGCCGACCGCGGCGAGTTCATCGGTCGCCACGGCACCAGCGAACTTCCGCATGCCGTGCTCAGCGGCGCAAGCCTGTCGGGCCGCGTCGAGGCGGGCGACGATCCTTGTGCTGCAATTGCACGCGACGTCGACATCCCTGCCGGCGGCGACGTGACGCTGCTCTGGCTGCTCGGTGATGCAGCCTCTGCCGAGGAAGCCAGCGCGCTGGTACAGCATCATTGCAGCAAGGATTTCGATCAGCGGCTGGCTGACAATGAACGCACCTGGCGAGGGTTTCTCGACACCATCCAGGTCGAGACGCCGGACAAGGCGCTCAACGCCATGGTCAACCACTGGCTGCCCTATCAGAGCCTTGCCTGCCGCATCCGCGCCCGCTCGGCGTTTTACCAGGCGAGCGGCGCCTTTGGCTTCCGCGATCAGTTGCAGGACACGCTGGCCCTGCTTGTCCATGATCCGAAACTGGCGCGCGACCAGATCCTCAACGCGGCGCGGCGGCAATTCCCCGAAGGCGACGTGCAGCATTGGTGGCTGCCGCGCACCGAGGCAGGCGTCCGCACCATGATTTCCGACGACGTGGTCTGGCTCGCCCATGCCACGGCACACTACTTGCAGGTGACCGGCGATACCGCGATCCTCAGGGAACAACTGCCCTTCATCGACGGGCCGCCTCTGGAAGAAGGCGAGCACGACGCCTTCTTCACCCCGGAGATATCGAAGAAGACCGCTTCACTCTATGATCATTGCGCACGTGCACTTGACCTTGCCATCAAGCGCAGCAGCTCCGCCGGACTGCCGCTGATCCTCGGTGGCGACTGGAACGACGGCATGAACCGTGTCGGCGAGCACGGAAAGGGCGAGAGCGTCTGGCTGGGCTGGTTCCTGCTGAAGACGCTGGGAGACTTTGCACCTGTCGCCAAGGCGGAAGGCGATACCAAGCGTGCGCAAGCCTGGACAAAACACGCCGACGTGCTGAAGCGGGCGTTGGAAAGCACCGCCTGGGATGGTGAATGGTATCGTCGCGGCAGTTTCGACGATGGCACGCCGCTGGGGTCGCGCGGTTCGCAGGAGTGCAAGATCGACTCGATTGCCCAGTCGTGGAGCGTGCTGTCGGGAGAGGGCGATCCGGCGCGGTCGACGACGGCGATGCAGCAGGCATTGAAAATGCTCGTCGACGACGAGCTCAAGATCGTCAAGCTTTTCACCCCGCCCTTCTCCAGGACGGAACAGAACCCAGGCTACATCAAGAGCTACCCGCCGGGTGTCCGTGAAAACGGTGGCCAGTACACCCACGCGGCGACATGGTTCGTCATTGCGCTCGCCGAAATGGGGCGCACCGACGACGCCTACCGCTGTCTCTCGATGCTCAACCCGGTCAACCACGCGCTCGACGAAGCCGCTGCCGAGCACTACCGCGTCGAGCCTTATGTCGTCGCGGCCGACGTCTACGCCGGGCAAGGCAAGGGCGGCCGCGGCGGCTGGACCTGGTATACCGGCTCGGCCGGCTGGCTTTACCGCGCGGCGGTCGAGGGCATCCTCGGCATTGAGCGCAGGGGCGAGCGCATCCAGTTCAGGCCGAAACTCCCCAGCCATTGGGATGGTTATACAGCAACGCTCAAGGTGCTGGGGGCCGAACTCAGGGTTCGCGTTGTCCGCGACGCCAAGGTCAAAGCCATCTCGCTTGAGGTAGATGGTAAAAAGACGAAGGCTTCGTCTTTCGAACCGAAAGCCGGCGACAATGCTGAGGTGGTCGTCAGGATACCGGCGTAGTTTCAAGGATTTGGAGCGTCTTTGCACGTCTTGGGGGCGCGCGTTGTTTAAGCGTGCTCTAGAAATTCTATTGCGCATGAGCTCTCCAAAAAGCCGATGCAGGCTTTTGTGATCCGTACATAACCAGTTGCTGATTAAAATTGCGGCAGTGCTTGCAGCCTGCCACGATTCTGCCGCAAGGCTGACATTTTACCTTTTTTCTCAAACCGTTAGGTGATCACGACAGATTTCGCAGCGTCGCCATCTTTTGTTCGCGAATTGGGAACTGAAGGGGTACACGAGCATTGTTTCGCGACACGTCAACAGGTACGAGTCAGAAAATGATGCAGTGCACAATAACAATTTGCCGGAGTAGCTGAAGTGTCCCTTCTGCAGATCTACTGGAGAGCGCTTGGTTATCTCGCCGCCGACAGGAAACGCGTAGCGTTTATCTGCGGAGCGAATGTCGCGCTTGCCATTATCGCCATCCTTGAGCCGATCATGTTCGGACGGGTGATCGATGCTATTTCGGACGGCGGCTCGGTCTTTTCGACGCTCGCCGTATGGGCCGGTATCGGCGTCTTCAACGTCGTCGCCTTCGTTCTGGTGGCGCGCGGCGCTGACCGCTTTGCCCATGCACGGCGCAGCGAGGTTCTTTGCCAGTCATTCGAGCGCGTGATCACCATGCCGCTTGCTTGGCATCATCAGCGCGGCACCTCCAATTCCCTGCATACGCTTCTGCGCGCGGTCGAGACCTTGTTCAGTCTCTGGCTCGAGTTCATGAGGCAGCATTTGTCCACCGTTGTCGCACTGGTTCTGCTGGTGCCGACGGCGCTCAGCATGGATATTCGCATGTCGATGGTCCTGCTGGCGCTGGGCGCGCTGTACGTCGGGATCGGGCGGCTGGTGATGCGTCGTACCAGGGAAGGCCAGGCGTCCGTGGAACGGCACTTTCACCAAGTGTTCGCACATGTGAGCGACTCGGTCAGCAATGTCGCCGTGCTGCAGAGCTACAATCGCATCGGCCACGAGACCGACGCCTTGAAGCGTTATGTCAAGAACCTGCTTGATGCCCAGTATCCCGTGCTCGACTGGTGGGCACTGGCCAACGCTCTGCACCGCCTGTCGTCGACCATTTCGATGATGGTCGTGCTGTTGATCGGCTCCTATCTGGTCATGCATGGCCAATTGCGTATCGGTGACGTCATCGCCTTTACCGGCTTTGCCACGCTGCTGATTGCCCGGCTCGACCAGATGTCGGCCTTCGCCAACCAGATTTCGGAAGCCAGGGCCAAGCTCGAGGAATTTTATCGCCTTGAGGACTCCGCGGCCGACGCCGCCGAGCCGGACGGGTTGCGTGACCTGGTCAACGTCACTGGTCATGTGCGTTTTGAAAACGTCAACTTCGAATTCGCCAATTCGGGGCAGGGCGTGAACGACGTGTCATTCGAGGTCCATGCCGGCCAGACCGTGGCCATCGTCGGTCCGACGGGCGCAGGCAAGACCACGCTCATCAATCTTTTGCAGCGCGTCTTTGCGCCGTCGAGCGGCCGTATCCTGATCGATGGCATCGATACCCGCACGGTGACCCGCAAGTCGCTGCGCCACTCGATCGCCACCGTTTTCCAGGATGCGGGCCTGCTCAACCGCTCGATCGAGGACAATATCCGGGTCGGGCGCGCCGAGGCGACCTATGATGAGGTCCACGCCGCCGCCAACGCCGCTGCCGCGCAGGATTTCATCCTGTCGAAGAGCAACGGCTACGATACGGTCGTCGGCGAACGCGGCGGACAGCTTTCTGGCGGCGAGCGCCAGCGTATCGCGATCGCGCGCGCCGTTCTGAAGGATTCGCCCATCCTGGTGCTCGATGAAGCGACCAGCGCGCTTGACGTCGAGACGGAAGACCGCGTCAAGGAAGCGATCGACGAATTGCGTCGCGGCCGCACCACCTTCATCATCGCCCACCGCCTGACCACCGTTCGCGATGCCGATCTGGTCGTGTTCATGGACAAGGGCAAGGTGGTCGAAATGGGTGGGTTCGCCGAATTGTCGATGCGCAATGGCCGCTTCGCCAGCCTGCTGCGCGCCGGCGGCCTGCTCAACGACGAGGAAGTCCGCCGCCTCAGCCGCACCATCACCGACGAGGCCGCCTGAGCGGCCAGGCTCGCCCTTCTCCCCTTGTGGGAGAAGGTGGCCGCGAAGCGGCCGGATGAGGGGTGCTCCAGCTTGGCACGGACGGCGCTCCGTCCAGCACCCCTCAACCGTCTTGGCGCTGCGCGCCAATCCACCTTCTCCCACAAGGGGGCCCACAAGGGGAGAAGGAAAGGCTTGGTGCGACACCGCCACTCGATTGCCCCAAACGCGTCGCCGGTTTATGTAAAGCCGCATGAGTGACCTGACTTCACGCCTCAGCGGCTGGATGGATTTCGCCAACCCGACGCGGTTTGTCGGTTTGGCCGACAAGGTGGTGCCGTGGCTTGCGACCATCGCCACACTCATCCTGGCCGCCGGGCTCTATATGAGCTTCACTGCGCCGGAGGATTTCCAGCAAGGCATCACCGTGCGCATCATGTATATCCATGTGCCCTTCGCCTGGCTGGCCATGATGTGTTTCACGCTGATGGCGGTTTTCGCGTTAGGCACGCTGGTATGGCGCCATCCGCTGGCCGACGTCGCGCTGAAATCGGCGGCACCCATCGGCGCCGTCTTTACAGCGCTCGCGCTGATTACCGGTTCGATCTGGGGCAAGCCGATGTGGGGCACCTGGTGGGTGTGGGACGCGCGGCTGACGTCGGTGTTCGTGCTGTTTCTGATGTATCTCGGCATCATCGCGCTGACGCGGACACTCGATGACGCGGCGCGCGCCGCCTGGGCCGCCGCAATCATCACCTTGGTCGGCTTCATCAACATCCCGATCATCAAATTCTCGGTCGACTGGTGGAACACGCTGCATCAGCCGGCTTCGGTGTTCCGGCTCGGCGGGCCGACCATCGATCCCAGCCTGTTGCGGCCGTTGCTGGTGATGGCTCTGGGCTTTACCGTGCTGTTCTTCACGCTGCACCTGATGGCGATGCGCACGGAAATCCGACGTCGCCGGGTCATTTCCATGCGCCGTGTCGCAGCGAGGCAGGCCGAACGGCAATCGGCCTGACCAATTCAGATTTGCCCGGCCCTTCGCAAGCTCAGGGCGTTCGAAGCTCGAAAAGCCAAGCAATTGGCTTTCCGTCCGCACCGCGCACCGATTCTCACCCCATGCGGCCGCGCGCCGCCACTGGCAGCGTTTCCAGCACCCGTTCTCCGGCGATCAGGTGGACCTCGTCGAACAGGTTGGTGACGACGCAGCAATGGTTAGGCACGACGCGCACGCGCTCACCGATACGTAGCCTGGCGTCGCCGGAAAGCGTGATGTTGCCGTGTTCCTCGCTGAGGCCGGTGACGGTGGCGCCCGGAACGCCCAGCAATTCGCCGAAATCGGGCAGCCCCAGCGTGTCGCTGGACAAGGCCTTGCTGCCGGCATCGAGGATGGCCCGTGTCGGCGTCGGATGGCTGACCACCGTCGACAGCACCGTCAGCGCGCAATCGTCGAGGCTGCCGACGCCTTTGGCGACCTGGTAGCGGTCGAGATAGATGTACGTGCCAGGCCGGTATTCGGTGACGACGCTGTCCTCGCCCGAGCGCCACATATCCGGCGTGCCGCCGCTGGAGATGCGTTGGCAGGCGAGGCCGGATCCGGCGAGCGCGTTGCGCGCATCGGCCAGCCATGCCTCGGCCTCGGCAGCGCGGCCTGCCGCCGGATAGGTCATCAGCCCGCCGAAGGCGAGCCCCTTGGCCTTGTCGATCTCTCTGGCCAATGCGACCGCCTCGCTGGCCGACTGAACGCCGCAGCGGCCCATGCCGGTATCGCACTCCACCAGTACTTGTAGCGGCTGGCCTGGATCGGTGAAGGTGGCGTCGAGCCCGTTAAGCGTTTCCAGGCTGTCTGATGTAACCGACAGCGTCACACGGCCGTGCAGCGCCTTGAGGGGCTCCAGCTTGGCCCTGCCCAGAATGTTGTAAGGCAGAAAAATGTCGGTGAGCCCGGCATCGGCCATCACCTCGGCTTCACCGATCTTCTGGCAGGTGATGCCGACCGCACCCGCGGCGATCTGCTTCTTTGCCCAGTAAGGCAGTTTATGGGTCTTGATGTGCGGCCTGAGCTTCAGCCCTTGGCGGTCGGCGTGGGCCTGCGCCCGCGCGATGTTGGCTTCGGCGCGGTCGACATCGATCAGGATCGCCGGCGTATCGAGATCGCCTATGCTCAGCATGGAATGCCACCATCAGGAAACTGGTTGCCGTTATGACCTTGATCGAACCGGATGTCATGAGGCCAGCTCATGCAGTTTACGTCGACACCGCACCGGCGTTCGGCTATTCGGTTTGGAGATCGCCTAGGCCGACGGGAAGGAACCACGACCATGAAACGCTCCGCAATCAACGACATCATCCGCGACGCCGATGCCTTCATCCGTTCGTTCGGCTACATCATGCCGCCCTTCGCCTATTGGACCCCGGAACAGATGAAGGCGCGTCGGCAGGATTCGTCGGCCATCTTCTCCTCCCGGCTCGGCTGGGACATCACCGACTATGGCCAGGGCAAGTTCAACGAGCTCGGCCTCTTCCTGTTCACCGTTCGCAACGGTCGCTTCGAGGACATGAAGAAGGGCATGGGCATGCTCTATGCCGAAAAGATCATGATCTCGCGCAAGGATCAGCTGTCGCCAATGCATCGCCACAACATCAAGGCCGAGGACATCATCAACCGTGGTGGCGGCAAGCTGGTGCTGGAACTGTTCATGCACGATCGCGATGGCGGCATCGATCCGAAGGCCGAGGTATCGGTGCCTGTCGACGGCACCATTCACAGGCTGCCGGCGGGCGGGCTGCTGAAGCTCGACCCAGGCGAGAGCGTCACATTGCTGCCGGGCGTCTGGCATGCTTTCTGGGCCGAAGGCAAGGATGTGCTGATCGGCGAGGTTTCGACGGTCAATGACGATCTCACCGACAATGTCTTCCGCGAGCCGATCGGCCGCTTCGCGGACATCGACGAGGACGTCGCGCCGCTGCACCTGCTCGTGTCGGACTACGAGAAGTGGGTGGGTTAGGAGGCAGCCTTGCTGCCTTCTAATTTGCTCGATTGAGGAGCGCGCGGAGTCTGCGCATTTCGGCGATCAGGCGAGGAACATCCTGACGCGCGGCGGCCATGAAATCCTGGTCCGCGAGCATCGCGCCGGTCATTTCGATGTCCTCGCCGCGGTCCGCCCCTTGGCCGGTCTGGATGAAACTTGAGCCGCCAAGAAAGTCCCGGCCCTCGACCCATGATTTCCACGGGCCAGGTTGGGCCGCGGCAGCTCGGGTTTCCATCTCTTGAAGTTCAAGCTCGGATAGAGATGTGTTCATGGCAGCCTCGTTGGTCCAGCGTTGCTACCGCGCGCGTGCTTGTCGGCCTTGCGGGTGCCGAGAAGAAGCTTGCGTTCGAGATGCGCCCTGAGATCCCCGTAATACGCCGTCAGGAACGGGCGGGCGTCATGCGCCTGCGGCGTTGAACCGATCTTGCGTCCGATCGTTTCAGCCACCGCCCGCAGCGCGAAGTAGTCGTCGCGGCGCAGCACTTCCTCCAGCTTGTGCAGTTCGGCGATGCCATAGGCATCGAGCTGCGCGTGGCTGAACTGAAAAGTCTTGGCGACCGGATCCTGCCTTGCCGACAGATCTTCCATCAGCGTGCGCTTCGGCGCCTCGACGACCCAGGTTCCCGCCAGGAGGTCGCCAATCCGCAACCGGTCGCCATTGAAAAGCGGGAACAAAGCGAACAGCAGCGTCCACACCAGTCCGAAGACCGTCGTCAGCGTATCGGCGATGCCCATCCCGCCCCGTCCGGCAATAATCGACAGCGGCAGAAAGACTTCAATCTCGCGCATCAGATTGCGGGCGATGACCTGATCGACCGATAGGCCGGCTCCGTTGCGTGACGCGACCCTGATGCCGACGATCCGCTTGCCGGGCGTCGACGCGCGCCGGCCCGCCTCGAAGGCGATGAAATAGACGTTGCGCAGAAAAAAGATCGCGATGATCCAGACGATGAAAAGCGGCTGCATTTCATCGGTGCCAAGGCCTCTCACCCCGAACAGCGCGCCAATCGTGACCGCGACTGCGGCCGTGGCGATAAACACGACATCGAGCAGGAAAGCGGCAGCCCGTGTGCCGGCATCGGCCAGCTTTACCTGGAGATCGACACCTTCAGGCGTGATCAGCGAGCGTATTGTCGCCAGCGCGGAGTGTCTAACGGTCGCCATTCCGCACCACCTGGAACAGGTAGAAATAGCCGATCCACAGTGCGAGCATGCCGCCGCCGATGGCATAGCGCGTGACATCGCTGGTGATCGTCTGCCTGCCGATGCCCTCGAGCAGTCCGGCAAACAGCAGCATGACCGAAACGCCGACCATCGCGGTCGCCGCGACGCGTCCGGCATGGGCGGCTGCCGTCATACGGGTCAATTCGCCGGGAAAGGCGATGCGCGTGCCGATACGCATGCCGGCAGCGCCGGCCAGCGCGATGGCGAACAATTCGGTGGTGCCGTGAATGGCCAGCCAGCCGCCAAGTTCCATGCCAAGCCCCTTTGCCCAATAGACTTGGAACAGCGCACCCAGCATGCAGCCGTTGAACAGCATCAGCAGCACCGTCGGCGCGGCGAAGGCAAATCCAAGGGCGAAGGCCAGGATTGCAACCTGGACGTTGTGGGTGAAAAGATAAGCGGCAAAGCCTGAGAGAAAGCCGTTGTCGCCATCATAAAGCATCCTGCGCAGCAGCTCGGCCGAAGCGTCGGGGCCACGGCCGGCCGCCAGGCCCGACGGGATGATCGCGTCGAACCAGCCTTTGTCGGACGCTACCAGCCAGGCGCCGACGCCGATGCCGACAAACATCAGCGCCACCGACACCAGCGTCTCGCGCCACAAGTCGCGGATGGCGCCGGGCCAGTCGCGCAGGAAGAAATCGCCAACACGCTGCCGTAGTCCGCGACGTGCCCCGTAGAGATAGAAGTAACCTCGCAACGACAGGGATTCGAGGTAAGCGATCAGCGCACTGTCGAGGGATGTCGCTCTCGCCACCGAAAGCGAAGACAATGCCGAACGGTAGAGCAGCGGCAGCGACAGCAGTTCTTCTTCCGACAGCGCCCGCGGCGCGCGTTTCTCGACGCGGGCGAGAAGCGCCTCGAACGCCTTCCAGTCGGCCTCGCGCTCCCGACGGAAGCTGGCCAGCGACTGGCGTACGGCATCGCCGCGTCCAGCATCGCCGGATACTAGCGCGCTCACAACAGATCCTCCCGCTTGAACTGCAGGTAGCGCTCGACCAACGCCGGCCCCAGCCTTTGATGATCGGCTTCGATCACATGCGCACCAAGCAGCCGCAACCTGCCGATAACGACCTGCCTTTCGCGCAAAAGCCCGCCGGCGACGACGGCGCGGGCCACATCCTCGCCGGACAAAGGCGGCATATCGGTCAAGCTCTCCAGCTCGACATCCCTCATCATCATGAACAGCACCAGATGCCGCTCGGTGAGCCGGCCGACGGTGCGCAGCATCAATTCCGCGCTGATCGGATCGACGAAGTCGGTGAAGACGATCACCAGCGAGCGCCGGTCGAGCCGCGCCGCAAGCGTGGTCAGCGCCAGGGTGAAATTGGTCTCCTCGTTGGAATAGTCGATCTCCGCAGCCCGCTTCTGGATCATCGCGAAGCTGGCCGAGCCGCGCACCGCGCCGCTCGTGACGCGCGGCCGCGCATCGAAGCCGAACAGGCTGACCATGTCGCCGCCCTTGAGCGCAACGAATGCCGACAGCAAGGCGGCCGCCACCGCCCGGTCCACCTTCGGCACACCGTCGACCGGCTCGCACATCAGGCGTCCGCTGTCGATCGCCAGCACGATATTGTTGTTCTCCTCGATTCGGAATTCGCGCGCCAGCAGCCTGCCGTGGCGGGCGCTGCGCTTCCAGTCGATCATCCGCCGGCCCATGCCGGGCTGATAATCCTTGAGCGCCTCGAACTCCCGGCCCTGGCCGGCCCGGCGCTGGGCGTGCCCGTCGGGCAGGGCGTCACGCTGCAGCAGCGTGATCGCCTGGTCGCGGGCGCTGCGGACGTCGGGCAACACTGCCACCTTGCTTTCCATCGGCAGGACGACTTGGTTCCAGACCAGTCCGAACGGCCCGCGCCAGCGCACCCACAGACGATCGAAGCTGGCGATGCCGCGCCGCAGCGCCTGGAACCGCAGGTCGAGCGATCCGCCGTCGCTGGTGGGGGCCAGGGCTCCGCCGGTTCCGCCCATCGGCGCCAGGCGGACATCATGGCCGACGCGCGCCTCCAGGCTCCGCGTCCGGCCTGAAAAACGGGCCGCGACGTGGACGGTGAACTGCCCGCCGACGCCGACCTGCGGCGGCGCGTGGACGCTGGCGGCCAGCGATGTCCGCCCGCGCCCCGCCGCGGCGTCTACCGCCAGGAAGGCGAGCAGCAGGCAGATCCACAGCAATCCGAGATACCAGAGCGACGGCAGCGCCAGCGCGACCAGGAACGCCGGCACCGCGCCGGCTGCAGCCGTCCAAACCGCTCGGCCGCTCGGATAGATCAACGCGGCGCTTCCGTCTCATCGACCAGGTCGGAGACGATCTGCTCGACCAGCCGACCATCGATCTGCGCGGCCGGGGACAGGATGACGCGATGGCGCAGCGCCGGCACCGCCAGCGCCTTGACGTCGTCGGGGATCACATAGGCGCGCCCGTCCAGCGCCGCCCGCGCCCGTGCCGCCCTGGCCAGCATGGCGCCCGCGCGTGGACTGGCACCGACCTCCAAATCGGCGGTGTCGCGTGTGGCGCGCACCAGCGCCGCGATGTAGCCGACGACGTCGTCGACAAGGGTGACGGAGCCGACGGTTTCGAGCGCCTTCTCCAGTGTCTTGCGGTCCGCCTGGGCCTTGATGCCGTATTGCGCGATGTCGTGCGAGGCGGCGCCGCCGCCATGGTGGATGATGATGGCCCGTTCCTCCTCGGGGCCGGGATAGCTGACCCGGTGTTTGAACAGGAAGCGGTCGAGCTGTGCCTCGGGCAGGGGATAGACGCCCTGGTGCTCGATCGGGTTCTGGGTCGCGACCACCATGAAGTTGCGGCCCAGCGAATGCGTGGTGCCGTCGAAGGTGACCGCATGCTCCTGCATAGCCTCCAGGAGCGCTGCCTGCGTCTTGGGCGGCGTGCGGTTGATCTCGTCGGCAAGCAGAAGATCGCAGAAGATCGGACCGCGCGTCAGCGTGAACTGTCCGGTCTGGAAATTATAGATGTTCGATCCGACGATATCGCCAGGCATCAGGTCCGGCGTGAACTGGATGCGCCCGTAGGCGACACCCAGAGCCTGGGCGAAGCAGCGCGCGGTCATTGTCTTGGCCGTGCCCGGAGGGCCTTCCAGCAGGATATGCCCGCCGGCGAACAAGGCGATCAGCATCAGGTCGACAGTGTCGTGCTGCCCGGTGATCGCCTTGGCCACTTCTTCCCTGATCCGTGTCGCCAGGGCCTTCACATCATCGACGTTCACCGAGCCTCCTTGCCGTCCAATCGTGCAGCTGTTCCGCTGCCTCGTGCATTTGCGTCAGGTTTTTCGCCTCGCCGGCGGCTTGCGCCCGCGCGGTGAATCCGCTGGCTTCGTCCTTATCGCGAGAATCGAGCCAGCGGTCGAGCGCTTCTCCCTGCAGCCCTTGCGGCGCTCCCAGCAGTGCGCCGGCGCGTACCCGCATCAAGGCCGCATAACGGCCTCCCAGTTCCTCGAGCCGCCCGGCGCGCCGCAACAGCATCGCCGTCGTATCCACCAGCGCGCGCTTGCCAAAGGCAATAGCGCGCAATTCGGCGCGCGGTGGGCCGAAACGGCCGAGGCCGTGCAGGAAAGTCAGCGCCGCCGCAGCCAGGATCGTCAGTGTCAGCGCCAGAAACGGCGGTTCGACCAACAGCTTGGCAAGGTCATATTTTCGCCCCGCGCCATGCAGCGTGAGATCGAACATGACCGGCTGTGCGCGGCCTATCTTATTTGGATTTTCGGATGCGGCGTCGCCGAGTTGGTCAGGGTCGG
Organism: Mesorhizobium sp. WSM4841; assembly: GCF_055811515.1. Classification (NCBI taxonomy): domain Bacteria; kingdom Pseudomonadati; phylum Pseudomonadota; class Alphaproteobacteria; order Hyphomicrobiales; family Phyllobacteriaceae; genus Mesorhizobium; species Mesorhizobium sp. WSM4841. Next base: position 81,458 of record NZ_JBVVQC010000012.1, on the reverse strand, counting down.
GCAGTTTGAAATTGGACCGGGACGGACTGATTCCGGATTGAAGCCGGCTGATCAGAGCGAGCGCGGCTGCCGCCTTGTCGGGATTCCCAAGGGCGGCGTTGTTGATCAGGTCGGGGTCGGTCAGGACATAAAAAGGCTTGCCATCCACTTCGGTGAGCACAGCCTTGTCGTTGCCGGCTGCTATGATTGGATGCTCGTCCGCCACCCACTGCAATTCATCGGGGGCGGCAACAAGCCGGCCCTCGATGTCGAGTTGCTGCATCGTGCTTTGGCCGACGCCGATCTTTGCATTGGCGATCCGGCCGAGCCATTGGTTCACCACGGGATCGGGCAATCGCCCGAATTTCATGTTCCATCCCTCGTGCTCCTCCAGCGGCAGGGTCTGCCATTTGGGCAGCACGAAGAGGGTATCCTGGTCCTGCCGAAGTTCGAGAATGTGGTCGAGCGCCGCGGGATCGCTCTCGGGCGAAATGGTGACGATCAGCAACATGTCGGCACCGAGATCGTCCTCGGTTCGTGCCATGGCCGGCGTCTCGCCGGTGAGCCGCAACCATTCCGCCAGGCCGGCATAGCCGACGCCGCTTTTCGACAGTGGCGTGGCGCCGCCATTGCCGGGTTGCCGGAAGTCGGGAGCATAGGTGGACAGCAGCAAGAAGCCCGCTGCCGCAAGCAGGCTGGCGAAAATGCCCCAGAATAGCGTTCTTCGATTGAACGGTTCCTGTGCTGCGGGCTCGGCCGTCGCAGCGCTCATGTCCAGGCATCCCGGAAGACGAAACGCTCATAGGCGCCGCGTGCTTGCCGCCAGCCTTCGGCGCCGACGGGCCGGCGTGCGAACAGCGCGGCTTCGACGATGCGTGCGATCTCGGTAAACGCTGCGCGGGCCTTGGCGGGAACCGAAGCAGCAGCGGCGATGTCGCGCGCCGTGAGCGACGGGCGCAGAAAATCCGGCAGCCGGCCGGCAATATCGGCGACGCTGCGGCGAAGCAGGAGATGGACCGCTTCGTCATAGTCGCCTCGCGCGGCAAGCGCGTCGGCTTCCGACAGCAGGATCTGCGCGGCGCCGGCGTCGGGACGCCATGCTTCCTCCGCCTCGGTTTCGCGCCGCGCGCGCTGCCACGGCAGGCGCCAGGCGATACCTTTCATCTCGAGAAAGACCAGGAGCAGGATGATCGCGGCACCTGATATCACCGCCCCCCAGAACAGATAGATCATGTAGGGACCGAGCGACGACAACAGGTCCAGCAGCGGCTTCAGCCAGTCGGGTGGCTGCGGCGGCACATAGGCCGGCAGGTCGAACTGGATCGACTTATCCGAGATCAGCTGCTCATGCGCTTTTGCCAGCCATTCGGCTTCCGCTGTGCCTGGCTGTGCCACCGCCAACCGCTCCCCTGCAACCTGTGGTTCCCCAGCCGACACTGACAATGCACAACGGCAATTGCAAGTGGACTAGACGCCGACCTCCAATGTTGGCACATTTAATGCGGGGATCACCAGCCGATATGCGGTGATTAAGCGGGGGACGCATCATGGTTTCAACGACATTGGAACGGCCGGACAAGTTTCGCATCGGCAGGGTTTTCAACAATATTTTTGCGGTCATCGGCCGCAATCCGGGTCTGTTGGTCGGACTGGCGGCTCTTTTTTCCGCCCTTCCGGCACTGGTGCTTAACCTTTGGAATTACAGAAATTTTGCCAACCTCGATTTTGCCAATCCCGAAAGCATGGCGGTTACCGATCCCTCGGCGATTCTAGGCAACTCGTTAATATCGATGGCTTTTGGCTTGATATATTTTGTGCTGGCTTTGTTGTTTCAATCGTCACTGGTGAGGGCGACGATAGAAGACTTGAACGGCAAGCGCCCGGCAATCGGTGACTGCATCCAGATCGCTTTGCGTTGCATATTCCCGACGCTCGGCATTGGCCTGGTTGTCTTCCTCACCATGATCCTCGCGATGGTGGTGATGATGTTCGTGGCTGGTATGCTTATGCCCGTTTTTGGAGCCCTCATTGCGTTCATAGCGTTCATAGCGTTGCTGGTTCCAGGCATCAGGCTGCTCCTCGGTGTATCGGTTTCCGTGCCCGTGCTGATCCAGGAGCGCCTTGGCGTGTTTGGTTCGATGTCGCGTAGCCGTGCTTTGACGAAGGGTAGCCGCTGGTCACTATTCGGTCTTTTGCTGATTCTGTTCTTGGCGGCGATTGCCATCCAAATGGCATTCGCTTTGGTGTTTGGATTGGCTTTCGCCCTTACCGGCAGCCTCTCGACGGTTGGCCTGATTGTCGGCGCGATTGGAAGCGCCGTTGTGTCGACAGTGGTGTCTACATTGATATCGGTTGCCATCGCGGTCAGCTATGTCGAACTCCGGCAGGTCAAGGAAGGCACTGGCATCGACGAGCTGGCGGAGATTTTCTCATAGCGGGGAGGTCGCCGCCTTCGTCGCATCAGCAACGGCCTGAACTGGACAGGGTACCTCATGGTTTCAACGACACTGGAACGACCGGACAAGTTTCGCATCGGCAGGGTTTTCAACGACAGCTTTGCGGTCATCGGTCGTAACGCCGTGCTTTGCTTAGGACTTGCGGCATTGTTTTCGGGTTTGCCGACTCTTGTTTTTCAACTTTGGGCGTTGAGACAGGACCCGGCCGTCCCCTTCGACCCGAGCACTTTCGGCGAGCAGAACCTGGTATTCGGCTATACCGCCGTGGGTGCCGGCCTTGCTTCGTATATCCTGTCGCTGTTGCTTCAGGCGTCACTGGTGCGCGCAACCATCGAGGACCTGAACGGCAAGCAGCCTTCGTTCGGTGACTGCATCGCGAAAGCAGTCTCCTTCCTCCTGCCGACGTTCGCCATTGCCCTGTTGGTTGGTTTAGGCGTGGGCCTCGGTTTGATGCTGCTGATTGTGCCTGGCATCATGTTGGCGCTCCGTTGGTCGGTCGCGGTACCGGCACTGGTGCAAGAGCGGCTCGGCGTGTTCGGCTCGATGGCGCGCAGCCGCGATCTGACCAAGGGAAGCCGCTGGGCGCTGTTCGGCCTGTTCATTATCCTGATCATTATCGTGATCGCCATTGAGTTGGCGCTAGGCACTGCAACCGCGCTGTTTGGAGGGGGGATAGTGGGTGCGGTGGTGGACGCATTGGTGACGAGTGTAACGTCTATGGTGATGTCGATCGCCACCGCAGTCAGCTATGTCGAGTTGCGGCAGGTTAGGGAAGGCACCAGCGTCGACGAACTGGCGGAGATATTCTCCTGACGCGAGACATCATGAACGAAGCGACATCCGCGTCGGAGACCTTGCCCGCCGTCATGTCGGCGATCGCCTGATCGACGATGGCCGCGCCCTCTCTCGCCGATGTCCACAACGGTTACCAGTGCTGCTGTCGGAAATGACCCCGACGAGCCGCGCGACCTGTTCGGGATGCTGCTCAGGGCGGCATCGGCGAAGACTGCGCAGCCGGCGTTGTAGCGCCGGCGGGTAGCATTCCCGGCGGCAGGGGTGACAGCGGCAGACAAATCTCGTATAGTGACATAAAGATGTCTTTATGTCGCTTAAGCGCGACTGTCGCCTTGAGGATTGAAAGTGTCGCAAAACCCTTCACCGCTGGACGACCTGTTCGGTCCTGTCGCGGCAAAGCCCGACGGGTCGGAAGTCCTTGCGGCGCTGACGGCGGCGGCGCGCGAGCGCATCCTCATCCTCGACGGCGCCATGGGCACGCAGATCCAGGGCCTTGGCTTCGACGAGAACCACTTCCGTGGCGACAAATTCGCGGATTGCGCCTGCCACCAGCAAGGCAACAACGACCTGCTGATCCTGACGCAGCCCAAGGCGATCGAGGAGATTCATTATCAATACGCCATCGCCGGGGCGGATATCCTTGAAACCAATACGTTCTCCTCGACGTCCATCGCCCAGACGGACTACGGCATGGAGGATGCGGTCTACGCGCTGAACCGCGACGGTGCACGGCTGGTGCGCAGGGCATCGGTGAGGGCTGAGCAGGAGGACGGCAAACGTCGCTTCGTCGCCGGTGCGCTGGGGCCGACCAACCGCACCGCCTCGATGTCGCCGGATGTCAACAATCCCGGCTACCGCGCCGTGACGTTCGACGAATTGCGCCTTGCCTATGGCGAGCAGCTGCGCGGTCTCATCGACGGCGGCGCCGACATCATCCTGATCGAGACCATTTTCGATACGCTGAATGCCAAGGCGGCGATCTTCGCTTGCAACGAGATCTTCATCGAGAAGGACGTGCATCTACCGGTCATGATCTCCGGCACGATCACCGACCTGTCCGGCCGCACGCTGTCCGGCCAGACGCCGACGGCGTTCTGGCATTCGGTCCGTCACGCCAACCCGTTCACGATAGGCCTCAATTGCGCGCTTGGCGCCAAAGCCATGCGCGCCCATCTGGACGAAATATCAGGCGTCGCCGACACCTTTGTTTGCGCCTATCCGAATGCCGGCCTGCCCAATGAATTCGGCCGCTATGACGAGAGCCCGGAATTCATGGCCGCGCAGATCGAGGAGTTCGCGCGCGACGGGTTGGTCAACATCGTCGGCGGCTGCTGCGGCTCGACGCCGGACCACATCCGCGCCATCGCACAGGCGGTGAAGACATATCCGCCGCGCGCTGTTCCCGACATCGAACCGAAGATGCGCCTGTCGGGGCTCGAGCCGTTCACGCTGACCGACGAGATTCGGTTCGTGAATGTCGGCGAGCGGGCCAATGTCACCGGCTCGGCGAAATTCAGGAAGCTGATCACGGCGGGCGACTATGCCTCCGCGCTCGACGTCGCACGCGACCAGGTCGCCAACGGCGCGCAGATCATCGACATCAACATGGACGAAGGCCTGATCGATTCGAAGAAGGCGATGGTCGAATATCTCAACCTGATCGCCGCCGAGCCGGATATCGCCCGCGTTCCCGTGATGATCGACAGCTCCAAATGGGAGATCATCGAAGCCGGCCTGAAATGCGTGCAGGGCAAGCCGCTGGTGAACTCCATTTCGATGAAGGAAGGCGAGGAGGCTTTTCTGCACCATGCGAAGCTCGTCCGCGCGTATGGCGCGGCGGTGGTCGTCATGGCCTTCGATGAGGACGGCCAGGCCGACACGCATGCGCGCAAGGTCGAAATCTGCACCCGCGCCTATAACCTGCTGACCGAGCAGGCCGGATTCCCGCCCGAGGACATCGTTTTCGATCCGAACATCTTTGCCATCGCCACCGGCATCGACGAGCATAACAATTACGGCGTCGACTTCATCGAAGCCGCCAGGCAGATCACCGCGACGCTTCCCCATGTCCACATATCGGGCGGCGTGTCGAACCTCTCCTTCTCGTTCCGCGGCAATGAGCCGGTGCGCGAGGCCATGCATGCCGTGTTCCTCTACCACGCCATCCAGGCCGGCATGGACATGGGCATCGTCAATGCCGGGCAGCTAGCCGTCTACGACACCATCGATCCGGAACTGCGCGAAGCCTGCGAGGATGTCGTCAACAACCGCCAGCCGAAGGGCGGCGGTACGGCGACCGAACGCATGCTGGAACTCGCCGAACGCTTCAAAGGCACGGCGGGCAAGGAGGCGCAGGAACGCGATCTCGCTTGGCGAGACTGGCCGGTCGAGCAGCGCATTTCGCACGCACTGGTCAACGGCATCACCGAATTCATCGACGCGGACACGGACGAAGCGCGACGTGCCGCTGAGCGCCCGCTGCATGTCATCGAAGGTCCGCTGATGGCAGGAATGAATGTCGTCGGCGACCTGTTCGGCGCGGGAAAAATGTTCCTGCCGCAAGTGGTGAAATCCGCCCGCGTCATGAAGCAGGCCGTTGCCGGCCTGCTTCCGCACATGGAGGCGGAGAAGCTGGCGAACGCCGCCAATGGCGTCGACACCGGCGAGCGCCAGACCGCCGGAAAGATCCTGATGGCGACGGTGAAGGGCGATGTGCACGATATCGGCAAGAACATCGTCGGCGTGGTTCTCGCCTGCAACAATTACGAGATCATCGACCTCGGCGTCATGGTGCCGGCGGCGAAGATCCTGCAGACGGCGCGCGAGCTAAAGGTCGACATCATCGGCCTGTCCGGCCTGATCACGCCCTCGCTCGATGAGATGGTGCACATGGCCGCCGAGATGGAGCGCGAAGGTTTTGACATTCCGCTGTTGATCGGCGGCGCGACGACCAGCCGCGTGCACACGGCGGTAAAAATCCATCCGCGCTATGCCAGGGGCCAGACGGTCTACGTCACCGATGCCAGCCGCGCGGTCGGCGTGGTGTCGGCACTTTTGTCGAACGAGACCAGGGGCGGCTATGTCGACAATGTTCGTGCCGAGTACAAAAAGGTCGCCGATGCGCATGCGCGCAGCGAAGCCGACAAGCAGCGCTTGCCGCTCGCCAAGGCGCGTGCCAACGCCCACAGGATCGATTGGTCGGCCTACGCGCCGCCAAAGCCGTCCTTCCTCGGCTTGAAAACTTTCGCAGCCTGGGACCTGGCCGAGCTCGCGCGCTATATCGACTGGACGCCGTTCTTCCAGACCTGGGAGCTGAAGGGGCGCTACCCGAAAATCCTCGACGACGAGGCGCAAGGGCCGGCGGCACGCCAGCTCTTCGAGGACGCCCAAGCGATGCTGGCCAAGATCATCGCGGAAAAATGGTTCGCGCCGAAGGGGGTCATCGGCTTCTGGCCGGCGAATACCGTCGGCGACGACATCAGGCTTTTCACCGACGATAAGCGCTCGCAGGAGTTGGCGACCTTCTTCACGCTGCGCCAGCAGCTGACCAAGCGCGACGGCAAGGCGAATGTCGCCCTCTCGGATTTCGTCGCGCCTGCCGACAGCGGCAGGGCCGACTATCTCGGCGGCTTCATCGTTACCGCCGGCATCGAGGAAGCAGCGATCGCCGAGCGCTTCGAGCGGGCCAACGACGATTACTCGTCGATCATGGTCAAGGCGCTGGCCGACCGTTTCGCCGAGGCCTTCGCCGAGCGTCTGCACGAACGCGTGCGCAAGGAGTTCTGGGCCTATGCGCCGGACGAGGCTCTGGCGCCGGACGAGCTGATCGGCGAACCCTATCGCGGTATCCGCCCGGCGCCCGGCTATCCGGCGCAGCCCGACCACACCGAGAAAGCGACGCTTTTCCGCCTGCTCGAGGGCGAGCGCAATGCCGGCGTCAGCCTGACCGAAAGTTTTGCGATGTGGCCGGGCTCCTCCGTGTCCGGCATCTATCTGTCGCATCCCGAAAGCTATTATTTCGGCGTCGCCAAGGTCGAACGCGACCAGGTCGAGGACTACGCGCGCCGCAAGGCCATGCCGCTAGCCGAGGTCGAGCGCTGGCTGGGGCCGATACTCAACTATGTGCCGGCGCAGGGACTTGACGCAGCCGCGTGAAATCGCGTCGCGAGGCTGACAGGGCGAGGAGCCGGCACCTCCATGACAGCAGCCTTGTCCTGATTGCGCGCTCGTTCTGCACAGAGACGTGATTGGCACGTCCGCCTTGGCCAGGGCGGTGGTGAGAGTGGCCTGCAGCGGTGGTGCACCGACCCGCCTCGGATTGACGCGCGCCACATTAGCTGCAAAGTATATTAACGTTCTGTTTACCAAATATTAGTCTCGGCAGGGGGGCAATTTGGAACTGTTTCTGGGTGCGAACCGCCTTAATTGGGATGATCGGGCCGAACTGCATTCGACCGACACGACGGGCAGCTACCACATAGAAAATGTACTGGCTGGCGGATCCAATCTCTATGAGCTGGAAACGCGCGAGGTCGGTGACATTGTCGGCAAGGATATCGTCCATTTGCAATGCCACATCGGGCTCGACACAATCAGCTTGAAGAATTTGGGCGCGGGCAGCGTGACCGGCCTCGACTTTTCACCGACGGCGATCGCAGCGGCGCGGGATTTCGCTGCAAAGGCAGGCACTGATGTGCGCTTCGTGGAGGCGCCACTGTTCGAGGCAGTCGAAGCGCTTGGCCGGACCTTTGACATCGCTTACGTTACCTGGGGTTCGGTAAACTGGCTGGACGACGTGTTCCGCTGGGCGCGGGTGGTTGCAGATCTCCTGCGGCCCGGCGGCCGGCTCTATCTGGCCGAGGGCCATCCATTGATGTTCCAGTGTGACCGCAAGGCTGCGGCGCTGGAGTTCAAGCATGACTGGCGAACGCCAATAGCTCGACCACTCGCATGGAACGAGGAACTCACCTATACCGGTGATGACCGCATCTTGAAACATCCTCGCTACTATGAGTGGATTCATCCGGTCAGTGACGTGGTGAACGCGCTGATTTCAGCTGGGCTGACGCTTGATTTTCTCAATGAGCATGACACGGTTTCGTGGCAGCACTTTTCCTTTGCCGTGAGGGCCGGCAAGGATATGTACGGCTTGCCAGAGAACTCTCCCAAGATCCCAATGGCCTATTCCATTGGTGCGACGAAGCGTAGCGTCGGCAAGATACCATACCTGGTTACCCCCAAGTCGATTGAGGGCCACTAGTCCTACTATTGATCCCGTTTTGCATTGTCGTCTCGTCGATCTGATGCCGGAAAGGTGAGCACGGTTATCCCTCGACGGTGGGGATCGCCGAGCTTTTCCTGCTCGCAGCGGCGGTCGAGTCGATCGCCCGAGGGCAACCCATGCACCTTCAGCGACTGCAAGCAGCTCTAATGCATGTCGCGCAAAAGTGCGCAGCGGTTTTGCGATAACGACATGCATAAAAACGAGAACTTAAAGCGCGTCGCATGAATCCATTCAAACGCGACGCGCTTTAAGGTGTCAGCCGGAGCCGCAGGTCCGTGTCATCCACTCCGGCGACCTCAGGCGGTTGGAAAGTGCAAAAATTTTAGGACCCGTGAAGGTCAAAATTAAATATTGATAGCTAATATTCCTTGGTCGGGTTGCCCGAGAACCTGAATAGCAGCTGAGGAATCGCCTATTGGCTCTTTTCCGCGCTAGGTTCGGCGGTATTAAGAAGGCTGTTTTCTCGTCGGCAAATATCCCGGCGGCAATGGCGGTGATAGTTATTGCCGTTGGCGCAGCGTTCGCGGACCACCAGAACAAAGTCGTCTCGGATCAAGCCGCCCGTGCGGATGTCCTGGCCAAGGTCAATCTTATCCGCGCCAAGCTTGAAGGTAACATCAACGGGAACCTTCAACTGGTGCAGGGACTGGTCGCGACGGTCGTGACCGAGCCCTATATGGGACAGCAACGCTTCGCCTCGCTCGCGAGCAACCTGTTTGACCGGGGCTCGCAATTGAAAAATATTGCCGGCGCGCCCGATCTGGTCATCTCCCTGATGTACCCGATCGAGGGCAACGAGAAGGCGATAGGCCTTGATTACCGCAAGGACGAGCGGCAGCGTGTGGCCGCGCTAAGGGCGCGAGACGAGCGCGAGCTAATTCTTGCCGGTCCCGTCGACTTGAGGCAGGGAGGTCAAGGCTTCGTCGGTCGTATCCCGGTTTTTGTACGGAGTGCGGGCAACACCGAAAGGTTCTGGGGCATCATTTCGGCCGTTGTCGACGTTCAGCGCCTTTATAAGGCGAGCGGCCTGCTTGACCATGATCTCGGGATTGACATAGCGCTGATCGGTAAGGACGCTCTCGGTCCAAGTGGAGATCAATTCTTCGGCAATGAGCGCGTCGCCAAAAGCAATCCGGTGACAGCCGACGTTCTGCTCCCGTCCGGTTCGTGGCGGATCGCAGCCATTCCTAAAAACGGCTGGCCTTCGACACCCGACAACGCGTGGTTCTTGCGCGCAATCATGGCGGTGGCCGGGGCGTTGGTTGTGATCCCATTCCTAGTTACGGGTCGCCTGATTGGCGAGAGACAGCGCAACTATGCGGAACTGAGTCGATTGTCGAGACGCCTGGAACTCGCTTTGGAAGCGTCGGCTATTGGCGTTTGGGAACACGATCTCGCGACCAACGAACTTACGTGGGACGACCGCGTCAATGAAATATATGGCAAACCAACTGGGGAGCGCCGCAGTTACCTGGACTGGGCAGGAGCAATCCACCCGGATGATCTGGCTGGCGCCCACGCCGATTTCGACAGCGCGATGGCCGGTGGCGGGCCATATTTGTCGGAGTACCGGATTATTCGGCCGGATGGCGAGATTCGCCATGTCCGATCCAAGGCGATAAATTACCGGGCCGCAAACGACACCCCAAAAATGATTGGCGCCGAATGGGATGTGACAGCCGATGTCCTGCTGAACAAGGACCTGGTTCGCGCAAAACAGCTTTCCGAGTCGAAAAATGCAGAACTCGAGTCGGCCAAGGCGCGCATAGAGCACATTGCGCTCCACGATTCGCTGACCGGTTTGCCCAACCGGCGTTACCTCGACCAAGTGCTGGAAGATTACGCTGCAAACGCCAGGCGCGCCGGCGGGTATGCGGCACTGCTTCACATAGATCTGGATCGGTTCAAGCACATCAACGATACGCTTGGCCACGCCGCAGGCGACGCAATGCTTGTTCACGCGTCAACTGTCCTCCGATCCAAGGTCGATGGTGAGGGATTCGTCGCTCGAATCGGAGGGGACGAATTCATCGTCCTGTGCGTGGTGCATGACGATATCAAGCAACTTGGGCTGCTCGCTAACCGCGTCATCAGCCAGATGCGAGAACCGGTCTACTATCAGGGCCATCGATGCCGGTTTGGCGTGAGCGTAGGAATTGCAGTCGACAGCGGAAAAGATGTGGAAGCCAAACACCTGCTGGTTAACGCTGACATCGCGCTTTACCGGGCAAAGAGGCGTGGGCGCAATCGATACGAATTCTTCGCCGAGGCGATGCAAAGCGAAATCGTCGACACAAAACGGATTGCCGACGAAATTCTCGGCGGCTTAGAGCGCAACGAGTTCATTCCCTTCTACCAGCCGCAATTTGACGCAAAAACGCTCGAAATTGTTGGGGTTGAGGCGCTGGCGCGATGGAGACATCCTGAGAAGGGAATATTGGCGCCCGATGTCTTCCTGAGGATTGCGGAAGAACTGAATGTCGTCTCGATCATTGATCGAACCATATTAGAGCAATCGCTTTTGGATTTCGAGGGATGGTCTGCTGCGAATATTCACGTTCCGCGGGTATCAGTCAACGTTTCGGCGCGACGCCTTCAGGATGAGGAACTCATAAAGAGTCTTAGGAAACTAAATATCAAGAAGGGAGCAGTTGCATTCGAGCTCGTTGAGTCAATTTTCCTTGACGAAAATGATGATTTTGTCACCTGGAACGTTGAGCAGATAAAAGAACTCGGCATTGACGTAGAAATAGACGATTTTGGTACTGGTTATGCCTCTATAGTCAGCTTGCTCCAGCTACAGCCTCGCCGGCTGAAGATAGATCGCCAACTGGTCATCCCAATTGTCAAATCGCCGCAACGAAGGCAGGTCGTCTCGTCGATCATTGAAATCGGCAAGTCCCTGGGTATCGAGGTCGTAGCGGAAGGTGTCGAGACGATGGAGCACGCACGGATACTCAAGAGCTTGGGCTGCGACATACTGCAGGGCTATGCCTTCGGGCATGCGCTGGATTCCGACGGACTAAAGGCCTTTGTTCGATCTCGGCGTTTGCGCGCTGAACGGATTTTGGATGAACCGCTCCGGTTGGGTAGAGTATAAGCGCATACGCCTCACGTCATAGATTAGCGCTACGCTTGAGTCTTAGGGTTTGGAGATTGGCCGATCACGGCAGGGGAGTTCTGGGGGCCTATGCACCCGATGAGACCCGGCCCCGGACGAGTTGATCGGCGAACCCTATCGCGGCATCCGTCCGGGGCCGGCTATCGACGCAGCCCGATCACACCGAGAAGGCGACGCTTTTCCGCCTGCTCGACGGCGAGCGCAATGCCGGCGTCAGCCTGACCGAAAGCTTTGCGATGTGGCCCGGCTCCTCCGTCTCCGGCATCTACCTGTCGCATCCCGAAAGCTATTATTTCGGCGTCGCCAAGGTCGAACGCGACCAGGTCGAGGACTACGCGCGGCGCAAGTGCATGCCGCTCGCCGAGGTCGAGCGCTGGCTCGGCCCGATACTCAACTATGTGCCGGCGCAAGGGCTTGACGCAGCCGTGTGAGGCGGGAAATTACGGTGCCTAACTGATGGGGCGAGGAGCCCCATGAATCATCAAGGGGCGTCGGAGGATCGTCGGTCGACCTCCTCAAACGCCGCTGAGAACCCGTTCCGAATTGGTCAGGGCTTCGCCAAGACGGCCTACGGCTTGTTTCAGTGCCTTTTCCGCGGAATCCGTCAGCGATTTGGCGCCTCCCTCGCAAACGGCGCCAGCATCGCCTTGCGCGTTGCCTCTAAATTTAGCGGAGACGGCCCAGCGGCTTGGTTGCGAGGGGGACTGGCAGCTGGAGGCCGCTGGGCCTTGACCACCAGCGAGCGTAAGTGGAGGCGCTGTGGTGGCCTGACCAAAAACTTGCGCTCAAGGCAACGGAATAGCATCATTCGAACGAACACTGTGAGGGAACCTATTGTTCTGTCGGCAGCGGCTCATGGTCAGAATCTGCATGGTGGAGCACCTGGCCGAGGTCACGCATGTCGAATGTCTGGCCACAGACGGGGCAGAACTGGAAATGCCCTGCTTCGTCGTTGGCCGGCGGCCCGTGGCGCCTGCCCTTGATGCCGGTTGCCGGGGTTGTTGGTTCGATCTCGTCTCACGTTGGTCAACACCGCGCTTTTGACAGGACGGCCCGACAGCCTATCGGGGGTGACCAGCGGGCCGCCGGGCCTAACCGGCGTGAGGGGAATGAGAGCGGCGCCGGCTGGGGTGGCATTCTAATCCCTTCATGCGCTACTGCTAATATAGTAAGGCGGATGCGGCATGCGAGATCCTTCTCCCATTGCAGGTGCCGGCTACCCCCAATCTCCAAGTTGATCAAACGACAGTTGCTCCCTTAGCCTGCAAAAATTGCAGGTGTCAGCAACGCCGGGTGTTGGAACCCGGCAATTGGGGGCAATTGGGGGAGACGCATCATGACCGATCCCATCATGGACTTAGTCGAAACGGCCATCATCCCCGATGTCTTCATTTCAGGGATGGCCGACATGGAAAATTTGGGAGACGGGAATTTCCGGTGCATATTTTACAGCCGGCAGCGAGCGATCTACGAGCGTGGAAAGTTCGAACACGTGATTGTGTGCCGCCTCGTCATGTCGGCTGGCGCGGCTCATGCGATGCTGAAACAAATCGCACATGCCGTTGAACGAGGATCGGATAACACAGATTCCATCGGCTTTCCTGGTGGGGCACTTCAATGACAATCCTTCGTCTGCACCCCGCCATCGCCTAAAGGAATTAACGAGCAGCGCCTGATGACCCATAAGCCGATGAAGGTGGTGGGTGGCAAAAAACGTGGTTCACCGAACGATTTCGGGGGTGATTTTGTGAGCGACTGTCAGTCGCTCGCGGGGGGTGGCCGGCGCCACGCTCAGTCCTTTGCATCGTCACCGTCTTGCACAGAGCCATCGTTTTCATCTGCCGGGCTTTCTAACCCGGCTAGTTGCCGGTCGGCCATTTCTTTAGCGAGGCCCACCAGGGCATCGACCTCTTGCATCTGGTCCACGTGACCGCCATTGGCGACGCGTTTCCTGATCCTCTTCAGTTGGTCAGAGGTAAGTCGCAATATTCCGGCGATAGACAGCTTCTTGGCCACGCCTGCATCTCCTGCATCTCAACCCACGAGACAAGCAAGCGTTCCGGCTCGGCGGTAATTCCGCTGTGTAGAAGCCATAAGGTGCCTCGCAATGGGTCAATACGTCTGGCACCGCAATTGCATGGTCAAGTATGGGGGAATGGGGTGGAGGCCCGTCGCTTCGCAAATGTAGCGGCGGGTCTTCTACATAAAGGTCGCGCCCCAGCCTACGCGTTGCCGTCCGTCTCGCTTTCCTCGTCTATCGTGCGCACAGGCAGATAGGCGTTGGTTTTTAGCCATTCGCGCAGCACGATCTGAATGAGGTCGGACCGACCAATTTTCATTTCAGCCGCGATGGAATTGAGCGCGTCCTCCGTTGCGGGCTCAAGCGGCACGCCTGAGACGTTTCTGAGCATCAATACGGCGCGACGCAGGATGATCTGTAGATCCGCGCGCGACATGTCCGCGATGCGATCGGCAGCGTTAGTCCGCGATGATGCAACCACCGCCATGGCCTTCGCGTTTAACCGCCTTAATCCTGGCGAGCGATAAAAATGGCGGCGTTTATTCCGATTACAGTCTACCTGAATCACAAGCCGATGGTGGTCGCTTCGATAGCCGACGCCGAGACGGCGCTTCAGCAACCATGGCCACTCGTGGAAAAGCCGTCCCGGCTTGAAGCAATCCGAATGATCGAGGAATGCCTGGCCGGACATTGCAGTCACCAAGCTGCGTTCGCTGCTTTCAAGGCGGCCGCATCTGAACAGGGACTTCTTAAGCGAAAGCGTCCAAGCGCAGGCCTTAAGAAGTTTGACGGGGTTGCTGAAGACCTGATGTAATAAGGTGGAACGGCCCGCTCCATGCTGCTATCGCGATTTCCCGCAACCCTTACCAATCGTTACAAATCAATGACTTATGTTGCTGTTCGTTACACGCCTTTAGCAACATGGTTTTTAGCCGTTTTGGTAGCTAAGTGCTTGAAATTACTTGGCTGGGGAACCTGGATTCGAACCAGGACTAACGGAGTCAGAGTCCGTGGGTCTACCGTTAACCTATTCCCCAGCAGGCGCGGTTGAAGAAAACCGCGCGGGCAGGGCGGCGATGGCGCCGCGCGTGCCTTGTAGCCGCCGCCGGAAAATAGTCAAGCCTGCCCATCCCTTCAATCAGCGCAATTGCTTCAGGTTTTGACTTGCCCTCTCCCCGCGAAGGACGCGGGGAGGGGGTCGCCAGCGTTGCGGCCAGGTCCCTTCTCCCCGTTCTTCACGGGGAGAAGATGCCGGCAGGCAGATGAGGGGCGGCGGCGCCGACATCGACGATTGATCGTCTCAGACATGACACCATCGTCAGTCTGAAGCGATTGCCCCGGCATCTCAATTCCCACCCCGACCTAGCTGCGAGTGCTCAAAATACAGCACGACGCCGAGCGCTATCACCAGCGGGATGATCAGGTAGAACAGCCGGAACACCAGCAGCGCGGCCAGCACGCCGACCGGGTCCATGTGCGACAGGCCGGCGAGGAAGACGACCTCGAACACGCCGAGCCCGCCCGGCGCATGCGAGATCTGGGCGATCGAGAACGACACCAGGAAAACGCCGAGCACGACGAAATAGCCGGGGTTGCCTGAAACGGGCAGGGCGAAGAAGATGATCGCCGCTGCTGCCAAAAGCTCGATCGGGCCGATCAGCAATTGCCGCGCGACGATCGGCAGCGCCGGATAATGGACCTGAAAACTGCCGATCTTCAGCGGCCTGAGATGCAGCCAGCTGCCGAAGACGTATGCCGCCACCAGCAGCAGCATGGCGAGGCCCACGGCTATGGTCAGGCCATGGTGCGGTACGCCGGAGAACCGGTAGATGATTTCAGGCTCGAAGACCAGCACGAGGCCGGAGACGAAGATCGTCGACAGCACGAAGGTGATCCAGCAGATCGCCACCAGGACGCCGACATCCTGCCCAGTGAGCCCCCTTGTGCCGTAGGCGCGGTAGCGGATCACCGCGCCGGAAAACACCGAGCCGCCGATATTGTGCGACAGCGCGTAGGTGGTGAAGGAGCACAGGGTGACGAACAACCAAGAGACCTTCTTGCCGATATGCAGGAGCGCTATGTGGTCGTAGCCGGCCAGCGACGCATAGGCGATGACCGAGCTCAGCGCGGCAAGCACCCAGCCGCGGGCAGGGATGGCGACGATGCCGTCCCAGACGTCGTCGAGCGAAATGCCGCGCAGCTCATGCAGCAGCAGCCACAGCGAGAAGACGACCGCCGCAGCGCCGACGACCGGCCAGAAATAGCGCCTCCAGTTCATGGCGTGACGATCATGCGCTGCAGCCCCGTTGCCCCTTTCCGGGTTCGCGTCAGGAAAACTGCCCGCGATTCCGAATGTCCATTCCCGCTATTTCAGAAATGCCTTATCGAAGCCGGCTATTCAACCGCGAAGGCGCGCTGCTGCGCTGGCGACTTCCCTGCTCCCCTTGTGGGAGAAGGTGGATCGGCGCGCAGCGCCGAGCCGGATGAGGGGTGTTGGAAGAAACTCGGCCTGGAAAAATCGAATGATTTTAGCTAGTTATGCTTTAAGTGCCGCGATCCGTCCAGCACCCCTCATCCGACCGAGCTTCGCTCGGCCACCTTCTCCCACAAGGGGAGAATGGGTCACCAACTCAGCGCCCCTCCCGCGAACGCATTTCATGTCTTGGTGATCCGGCCCGGCGCTGCTAGTCTGGCGGCAACTTAGAACACGTGAAAGCGCCTGCTGCGTCCGGTCTCCGGTTCGCGCGGCGCCGGAAGGAACGACAGTGGAAGACCACGACACCGGCGCCGGCGCGCCGGAAGTGGGCGTGTCCAGGGCTTCGCCGCCGCCTTCAGGCCAGGCAAGCCCACCCGCCGGCCGGCACAACGGCCGCCCGGTGCAGGCTTGGTCCGGTGATGGACAGGCAGGCGACGCGTCCCAGCACAAGAATGGCCAGCAGAAGGCCAAGACCAGGAAGCGGCGCAAGCGCCGGCGCGGCCGCAAGGTTTTTGTGCGCGATGACGCTCACCTCGCAGCGGCCGGACTGTCGGCGCCCGCCGGCAGCGCTCCAGCCAGCCGCCCGCCCGAGGCGATCGTCGCGGCTTTGCCGTCAGCTGCGCCAAGCAGGCCGGAGCAGGATGTCCGCCGCCCGCCGGTGCAGGAACTGCCGGTGTTTGCCGCACTCGACCTCGGCACCAACAATTGCCGGCTGCTGGTGGCGGTGCCGACGCGGCATGGCCAGTTCCGCGTCATCGACGCTTTCTCGCGCATCGTCAGGCTGGGCGAGGGCCTCACCGCCAATGGCCGGCTTGGGCAGCCGGCGATGGACCGAGCGGTCGAGGCGCTGAAGATCTGCGGCGACAAATTGCGCAGCCGCAAGATCAGGAAGGCAAGACTGATCGCCACCGAGGCCTGCCGCACGGCCGCAAACGGCGCCGAATTCCTCGACCGCGTCGAGCTCGAGGCGGGCTTGAAGCTCGAGATCATCGACCGCCAGACCGAGGCGCGGCTGGCGGTTTCGGGCTGCGGCTCGCTGGTCGACCGCGACACGCAGGGCGTCGTCCTGTTCGACATCGGCGGCGGCTCCTCGGAAATCGCGCTGATCGATCTCTCCGGCCACCGCTCGCCGAGGCTCGCAAACCACATCGTCTCGTGGACATCGCTGCCGGTCGGCGTGGTCTCGCTGGCCGAGCGCTTCGGTGGCCGAACCGTCACCCGCGAGGTTTTCGCCGCCATGGTCGAGGATGTGGCCGTGCGCCTGCACGCCTTTGACGGGCGCGACCGGCTGAGCCATGTGCTCGCCAGCCCGAAATTCCACCTGCTCGGCACCTCGGGCACGGTGACGACCCTGGCCGGCGTCCACCTTGACCTGGAACGCTACGACCGCCGCCGCGTCGACGGGCTGTGGATGGACCGCGACAGCGTCGACCGCATGGTCGAAAAACTGGTCGGCTGGGATTTCCAGCAGCGCGTCGCCAATCCCTGCATCGGTGCCGATCGCGCCGATCTGGTGCTGGCCGGCTGCGCCATCTTGGAAGCGATCCGCGCAGTGTGGCCGTCGGAAAGGCTGCGCGTCGCCGACCGCGGCCTGCGCGAAGGCATATTGAGCGAACTGATGGCCGACGACGGCGTCTGGCGCAACAACGGGCGTGGCAGAGCATGATCCCGAACCGAAGGACCGCGTCAGCGAAAAGTGGCAACCGGTTTTCGCTGACGCGGTCCTTCGGTTCGGAAAAGATCATGCTCGAACAAGAAATCAGGCAATGACCAAGAAACCGGAAAAGCCAGGCTCTGCCGGCATTCGCGTGCTGAAGACGCGGATCAAGAAGAAGAGCGGGTTGAAGGAATCGTCGCGCCGCTGGCTGCAGCGCCACATCAACGACCCCTATGTCCAGCGCTCCAAGGCCGACGGCTACCGCTCGCGCGCTGCCTACAAGCTGATCGAGATCGACGACAAGCACCATCTGCTCAAGCCCGGCATGAAGGTCATCGATCTTGGCGCGGCACCCGGCGGCTGGTGCCAGGTCGCCGCCGCGCGCACGAAATCGACGGCCGAACACCCGCATGTCGTCGGCATCGACTATCTGGAGATGGATGCGGTGCCCGGCGCGCCGGTGCTGTTGATGGATTTTCTCGATCCGCAGGCGCCGGAAAAGCTCGCCGAAACGCTGGGCGGCCCACCGGATATCGTGCTCTCAGACATGGCCGCACCTACCACCGGGCATAAAAGGACCGATCACATTCGCACCATGTATCTGTGCGAGGTGGCCGCCGATTTCGCCCTGTCGGTGCTCAAGCCAGGCGGCCATTTCCTCGCCAAGACCTTTCAGGGCGGCGCCGAAAACGAACTGCTCGCCAGGCTCAAGCAGAATTTCCGCTCGGTCCATCACGTCAAGCCGCCGGCCTCGCGGGATGAGTCGGTGGAGCTTTATTTGTTGGCGAAGGATTTTAAAGGTTAGCGTCTTTTCCTTTTCCCCTTCTTATGCCACGAGGGGGGAGATCGATGCCGCTTCGGCTTTCGCCAATCACCAGCGGTGAATGCCGGTCACCAGTCCTTCACGGCGAAAGGCATTAAGCTGAGTTCGCAGCGCTGTCGCGCACAAGCAATCGGCTTTTCATCGGCGACGGGACGTGTTACGAGCCAGCGCCAATCCTGAAAGGGAAGAAGACGAGTCGGCGCTGTCCATCCGGTCCAGCGCTTTTCATGCATTCCGAGGGCTGGCCATGGCAAAGATTATCGAAACGTCCACGGGCGCGTTGGCGCTGACCTTTGACGACGTGCTGCTGCAGCCGGGTCATTCCGAGGTTATGCCCGGCGAGACCGACATCCGCACCCGCATTGCCGGCGACATCGATCTCAACGTGCCGATCCTGTCCGCCGCGATGGATACGGTCACCGAGGCGCGCCTTGCCATCGCCATGGCCCAGGCCGGCGGCATCGGCGTCATCCACCGCAATTTCTCGCCGGCCGAACAGGCCGAGCAGGTGCGGCAGGTGAAGAAATTCGAATCCGGCATGGTGGTCAACCCCGTCACCATCGGCCCCGACGCGACGCTCGCCGACGCCCTGGGGCTGATGCGCACTTACAGCATCTCGGGCATTCCGGTGGTCGAGAATGGCGGCGCTGGCGGTCATACGGTCGGACGGCTGGTCGGCATCTTGACCAACCGCGACGTGCGCTTCGCTTCCGACCCGGCGCAGAAAGTCTACGAGCTGATGACCCGTGACAACCTGATCACGGTCAAGGAGAACGTCGATCAGGACGAGGCCAAGCGGCTCCTGCACCAGCACCGCATCGAGAAGCTGGTCGTGGTCGATAGCGACGGCAATTGCGTCGGATTGATCACCGTCAAGGACATCGAGAAGTCGCAGCTCAATCCGCACGCCACCAAGGACGTGCAGGGACGCTTGCGCGCGGCGGCCGCCACCAGCGTCGGCGATGACGGGTTCGAGCGCGCCGAACGGCTCATCGATGCCGGCGTCGACCTTCTGGTGATCGATACCGCGCATGGTCACTCGCAACGCGTGCTCGACGCGGTGACGCGGGCCAAGAAGCTGTCCAATTCGGTCCGCATCCTGGCCGGCAACATCGCCACATCAGAAGGCACGCTGGCGCTGATCGATGCCGGCGCCGACGCCGTCAAGGTCGGCATCGGGCCGGGGTCCATCTGCACCACCCGCATCGTCGCCGGCGTCGGCATGCCGCAGCTTTCGGCGATCATGTCGGCGGTTGAGACGGCGCAGAAATCGGGCGTCTCGGTCATTGCCGATGGCGGCATCAAATATTCCGGCGATCTCGCCAAGGCGCTCGCCGCCGGCGCCAGTGCCGCCATGATCGGCTCGCTGCTGGCCGGCACCGACGAGAGCCCGGGCGAAGTCTATCTGCACCAGGGCCGCTCGTTCAAAGCCTATCGCGGCATGGGCTCGGTCGGCGCCATGGCGCGCGGCTCCGCCGACCGTTATTTCCAGGCCGAGGTGCGCGACACGCTGAAACTGGTGCCGGAAGGCATCGAAGGACAGGTGCCCTACAAAGGACCTGTGTCCGGCGTGCTGCACCAGCTTGCTGGCGGCCTTAAAGCCGCTATGGGCTATGTCGGCGGGCGCGACCTTGCCGATTTCCGCGACCGCGCCACCTTTGTACGCATATCCAACGCCGGACTTCGTGAAAGCCACGCCCATGACGTCACGATCACCCGCGAAAGCCCGAATTACCCCGGCGGAGCCTAACCAGCTCGCACGAAGCCTGACGGCAATGATGCTGCGGCTGTCGCGCCACGTTGCCGCACTTTGCTTTGTCTGCGTGGCGGTTTTTGTCGCCATGACGGCGATGGAGTTCCTCTATTTCCGCCAGCTGAGCGGCGGCCTGCCGTCGCTCGATTTGCGCTTTACCGGTTTCACCCCGGACGAGGGCATGGCCTGGCTGACGGCGCTCGGCCGGCGCGGCAGCGAGATCATTCTGGTCTGGCACTACCTGACCTTCGACCTGCTGTTCCCGGCGCTGCTGTCGCTGACATTGGTCAGCCTGATCCTGGCCACCGGGCGGCGGCTGAAGATCTTCCGGGCCCTGTCCGCGCAGTTCCAGTCGCTGTTCGCGCTTTTTCTGGTGCTGCCCTACACGCTTGCCGATTATGCGCAGAACATCGCGGTGGCCCGCCTGCTCTCAGATTTCCTGTCGGCCAATCCGGATTCGCTGTCGTTTGCCTCGGCGCTGATCGTCATCAAATTCGCGCTTCTGGCGATACCGGTGATCGTCATTGCGGTTTTCCACCTGGCCGGTCAGAAACAGCGCTGACCCCCTTCTCCCACAAAGGGGAGAAGGATGTGGCAGACGCTACAAATCGAACAGCGCGATCTTGCGCTTGTCGAACTTGATCGCAATCTCGCCGCGCACCAGTTTGAGCGCGGCCTCGCCGAACACGGCGCGTCGCCAGCCTTGCAAAGCCGGCACGTCGGCGGCCTCGCCCTCGGCGGCGATGCGGTCAATGTCGTCGCTGGAGGCCAGCACCTTCGAAGCGACGCCCTCCTTTTCGGCGACGATACGCAACAGCACTTTCAGCAATTCCGCGGCGGCATTGGAGCCTTCGGGCGGCTGAAAACTCTTCGGCAGCTTCGGCATCTCTTCCCTGGGCAAGGCAAGCGCGGCGTTGATCGCGCCCAGCAGCGCCGTTGCCGTCACTGAGCGTTCCCAGCCTTTCGGCGTGGTGCGCAGCTTGCCGAGTGCAGCCGCATCGCGCGGCGCCTGCTGCGCCACCTCGTAGATGGCGTCGTCCTTGAGCACCCGGCCGCGCGGCACGTCGCGTTCGCGCGCCTCGCGCTCGCGCCATGCGGCCACTGCTTGCACGATCGCCAGCTCCTGCGGCTTGCGCAGCCGCATCTTCAGCCGCTTCCAGGCGTCCTCCGGATGCGGATCGTAGGTTTCACGCGCTGTCAGCACCTCCATCTCCTCGTTCAGCCAGTGAGCGCGGTTTTCCCGCACCAGCTCGGCGCTGAGGTGCTGGTAGACCTCGATCAGATGGGTGACGTCGGCAAGCGCGTAGTCGAGCTGTTTTTCGGAAAGCGGCCGGTGGCGCCAGTCGGTGAAACGTGAGGACTTGTCGAGCCGAGCGCCGGTGATCTTCTGGACGAGCTGGTCATAGGAGACGCTGTCGCCGAAGCCGCAAACCATCGCCGCCACCTGGGTGTCGAACACCGGATGCGGCACCAGATCGCCGAGATGAACGATGATTTCAATGTCCTGGCGCGCCGCATGGAAGACTTTGACGACGGCCTCGTTGGCCATCAGCCTGAAGAACGGCTTCAGGTCGATATCGGGTGACAGCGGATCGATCAGCGCCGTCACCCCGGGCGCCGCCATCTGGATCAGGCAGAGGATCGGCCAAAAGGTCGTCTCGCGAATGAATTCGGTGTCGACGGTGACGAAATCCGACTTTTCGAACGCGGCGAGAGCGGTCTCAAGTTCTTCTTGGGTGGTGATGACGTGCATCAAATCGCTTTTGGCAAAGGGTAAGGTCTCCTTCAATTTCAGCCGCGCGGGCTTTCGTCAAGCCGCAGCCCCGGTTCAACACATATCGGGCCGTCATCATTGCTTCGCAGGCCCGTCGGAATCGTCGTTGCGCTTGGCCAGCTTGGCGAACACCGTCGATGTGCGCAAAAGGCCGATGAAACGGCTGCGATGGCCGGCCGGCACGCCGGATCGCACCTGCATCCGGTACAGGATGACGAGGACGAAGATGGCGTAGACCGTGGCGGTGAACACGAACAGCGCGCTTGGCCCGAAATACTGCATCGCCGTCGAGGCGGCGAACGGCCCGCCAATGGCGCCGAAGGAATAGAACAGCATCAGCGCCGCGTTGATCAGCACAAACTCGCCCTTGTCGGCGCGGTCGTTGGAATGCGCCGCCGATAGCGAGTAGAGCGGCATGGCGAAGCAGCCGAAGATGAAGACGATCACGAAGTTGAGGGACGGGTCGCTGCGCGCCCAAAACACCAGCGCCAGCGATGCAAGCAGCGCGCAGCACGTCGTTATCAGCAGCACAGAACGCCGGTCCCAGCGGTCGGACAGGTAGCCGAGCGGATACTGGATGATGGCGCCGCCGAAGATGCCGACGCTGACGAAGGTGACGACGTCGGTGACCGACATGCCGATCTGTTCGGCGTAAACCGGCGACAATGTGCGGAAGGCGCTGTTGGTGACACCGACGGCAATGCAGCCGAAGCAGCCGAGCGGCGAAATCCGCCAGACGCGGGCCAGGTCGAGCTTGACGTCTTCCGGCGGGGTCGGGTTGGAGCGGTCGCCGAGCGACACCGGCACCAGCGAGAGCGTGATCATGATCGACATGACGGCAAAGATGGCGAAACCACCGGCGCCGACGATCGGGATCAGGAACTGTGCGCCTGTGACCGAACCGATGTCGACCATGCGGTAGATAGCCAGCACCCGCGCACGGTCCTTGTTGGCGGCCCCGGAATTGAGCCAGGCTTCCATGATGGTGAACAGGCCGGCGAAGCAGAAGCCGCCGGCGAGGCGCAACGCGCACCACATGACCGGGTCGACGACCAGCACCAAAAGCAATGTTCCCGCCGAAGCGATCGCCGCCAGCGCGGAAAAGGCGCGGACATGGCCGACGGCCTTCATGATGCGGGGGACGGCGAGGCAGCCGAGCAGGAAGCCGGCGAAATAGAACGTGCCCATCAGGCCGATGGTCGAGGCCGAAAACCCCTCCTGCGCGCCGCGCAGCGCGATCAGGGTGCTCTGCAGGCCGTTGCCGCCGAGCAGGATGCCGGCGGCAATAAGGAGCGGGATCAGCGGGCGCATGGAGGACATGAAGGAAGGCCTGTCGTTGATCCTTCTTGAACCATCGCCCGCGCCAATGCCAGCGGCAATTCCCGGCGGTTAGCAGGCCAGCACCGACAATCAGTTTCTCATTGTGATTTTTAGCTGAGGGGCGATCTTTCGCGCTCCCGATGGCGCGCTTGGATGGTGGGCGTCCTACCGCAAAATTCTGTTTGTCATCAGCCATTTCACGGAGCGGGGCCACGCGTAATTCGCACCCATGCGAAGATCGGTAAAGCCTTGGGAAACAGGTTTCCCGGTTTCAGCGTCGAGGATGCGAATGAACATGGTATGCTCTGTTCGGTTGACACGCGTCACGACGCCCAGCAAGGCAAAAGAGGCGCCGTGTTCTTTGGCGATTTTGCCTTCACAGCCGCCGCAGTTGCGCAATCCGTGCGGCGCAACCGCCTGCTCATCGCTGGCTGGCGCATCAACCACTGTAAAGCGCCCGGACTGGGAGAGCATGTCCTTCGCCATTTGTGCCGACTCGGACAGATAGCGCCTATCGTGTTCATCCGGCGGAATTATTCCTGCGCCAGCGCTCTTGTCTTCCAATTCGAATGGAAACACCTCGATTGACATCGGCGTTGTCTGAGCGTGTGCAAATGTGCAGGTGCCAACAAGCAGCGTCATCAGGACAGTCAATGTGCGAATGCGCATGGTAGTCCTCCCGTCAGTATGACGATGACGGCCATTGTACACGGCTTGACCACCCTGACCACGATCAAGGCAGAAGGTAGCAGTCGGCTTCCGTCAGTCGAAGCGCCTTCCCTCGGTCAGGCCTTGAGCTCCGACACCCCGACTCGCGCGTCTCGTGAGGAGGATCGACCGAAGGCAAAAGCGGTCAGAGGCCCGACGAGCAACCACTGCACGACCGTGAATGCTGTCTCGATCGTGAGGTAGTCGGGAACCGATGCCATCACGTTTTTTGCAGCGACGGCGAGCGTGGTGAAGCTCCACGACAGAACGGCGCCGAAGGCTGAGTAGACCAGTCCGCGCGACAGAATTGTACCGCTCCGCCGCGCAAACGCCTGTTCGTAGACCCAGGCGAAAAGGACTGCCTGGATCAGCATCGACAGGAAACCAAACGCGATGATGATGTTGCTCCGATAGATCGCAAGCTCCGCGTAATAGCGCTCGAAAAGGATCAGATGCCAGACAAATCCGAGCGCGAATGTCGGCACGACGTAGGCAAGAACACCAAGGAAGAAGCGTGTCATTTCCGTTTTCCTTTCGTCAAAGCCGGCTTCTGGCCGGGCAGCTTTGGCGGCAGGGTCTGCACGAAGGCGATCGCCGGTTGGAGCCACCTGCCGACTCCTTCACCGGTCAGCGCCGGGGGATCGACGTAGATGTAGCCTTCCATTACCCGCCCCCTCATCTCCATCGGACGCGCTCCGGGCTCGGCAAGCGCTTCGTGCTGGCGGTCCTTGCCGACGCGAACCAGCAAACCGCGCCGGGACGCAGCCGCGACCATGTTGCCGTTCAGCATGAAACCTAGCCCGCCGAACATCTTGACTTCGCGGATATCACCGACGCCCGCGAGAGCGGCACGGACGCTTGCGGCAAGCTCGTCAGCGGTCATGCTGCAAATCCTGTGCTTCGAGCAACGCGGTCAACTGATCCAGAGCACCACGCCAGCCGACGGCGTGACGCACGATCGCGTCGCTGCGCGTAAGCTTTTCATGGCGGATGACGAGTTCGCTGCCGGCGCCGTCCGGCGTGATGATCACCGTGACCTCCGACTCGATGCCTGCATGCTCGTCCGGCGGCTCGATTATCCACGAAAAGACGATCTTCGCAGGCTGCTCGATCGATAGAAAAGCGCCACCGACGATGACGATTTCTCCTTGCTGCCGCTGGTAGGCGAAGCGATAGGCGCCATTGACGTGGAACTCGAACTGCAGGACGGTGAGTGTGATCTCCGGTGCCGGCTTCAGCCATCTTCCGACCAGCTCGGCCTCGGCAAAGGCGGCAAACACTTCCTCGGGCGCGGCGCTGAAACGTCTGCGCACTTCGGCGACGGTCTTATCGATGGTCATCGTTTGCGCCCTCCGACAAAAGGCGATCGAGCTGCTCGACCGCACCCGTCCAGAATGCCTGATGGCGCGCGATCCATGCCTGCGCATCCTGCAGAGGCTCTCGGCGCAACCGGAACTGATGAACACGCCCCTCAATGGCGCGTTCAATAAGCCCGGCCTGCTCCAGCACCTTCAGATGCTTGGAGATCGTCGGCTGGGTAGAGCGAAATTGGCGGCCGAGTTCGCCGGCGCTTCTGGCCTCACCTCGAGCGAGCGCATGAATCATTGAGCGACGCGTCCCGTCCGCCAAAGCGTGAAACGTTCGATCGAGACTGGCCACCTTTTGCATAGCCATATGGCTATACGTCATTCGAGCGGCAAATGCAAGGACGTGCAAGGCCGAAAATCCCTCTGCGCGCTGCGTCATACCCTGAAGGGGGCCCGGTTGGTTCCAGCAGGAAGCAGCCTGGCTGTATATTCCACCGTGCTTGCTATACTCCACCGGGCAGTCACGCAGGGGGCTTCACATGTCAGGCTATTTCGGCACAGAGGTTCAGCAGCGCCTGCAAGCTCAAGCTGAGGCGAGTGTCGACTTCATCAATGCAACCCCCGGCGCGTGCCAGACCGGGCGCACTATGGGGTGCGACGATCCCGACCGGTTCGGGTGGGAAATGATCGACAAGATACTCAATCGCGACGGCATCTGCGGCTTTCGTATGATACCTGCAAGCAAGGCGGATGAGCTCAAGTCGCGATTGGCCAAGGGGGGCTTCCGTTTCGATTCCTGGGACGTATTCTCCGCCGACCAGGCAAGTGCCCTGGCGGCATCGGAGGCGATTATCGGCCGGGGATTGCCCGATGGACTTCTCGATCAAGACATGGCGGCCGAGCCGGATGGTGAGTATACGATCCGCATCCAGGCCTTCATGGCGGCGTTGGGCGTGGTGCCGTTTTCGGGGTCGCTGCTTGCCGGAACCCTGGGGCCGGCGACGACGGTAGTGGTTGGTGACGAGAGGGGGACCGTCGTGGCAACCGCGCATGGCTACCTGGCTCACAATTCCCATAGCATGGGTCGGGCTGGTTGCGGTCGCGCAATCGCAGAGGGGTCGAGGGCTTGGCAACTACGTCAACGCTCGCATGATCGTCAGTGTGGTTCGCGATTTGCATGCGACGCACATTTATGAGCTCGTATCGGCCTCGAACCTACCGTCCCGACGAATGGTGGAATCATGTGGACTTCGTCGCGATCCCGCTGTTGTGTGCGGGGTTGCCACGCTTGGCGATGGTGCGCGCTTCACCCGCTAACCACCATTGGCGGTTGATGTTGGACCAGGGCTCATTCCGAGCGATGACCGCTTAGGCTCGAAGCCGAACTTCGAACCGAGATGCTGCCCGTGCGCCGCCTGCCTTGACAAAGGCGGCCTCTCATGTGCTTTTCGCGCAAATTTTCGGGCCGGGCTATCATGCCTTGGCCGCAATCAAACATCCGGACCTACCAATGACAATGCATCGTTACCGCAGCCATACCTGTGCCCAGTTGAGGAAGAGCGACGTCGGTTCTTCCGTTCGCCTGTCGGGCTGGGTGCATCGCGTGCGCGACCATGGCGGCTTGCTGTTCATCGATTTGCGCGACCACTATGGCCTGACCCAGATCGTCGCCGATCCGGATTCGCCGGCCTTCAAGATTGCCGAGACGGTGCGCGGCGAGTGGGTCATCCGCGTCGACGGCGAGGTCAAGGCGCGCCTGGCCGAGACGGCGAACGCCAACCTGCCGACCGGCGAGATCGAGGTTTTTGCACGCGAGATCGAAGTGCTGTCGGCGGCCAAGGAATTGCCGCTGCCGGTGTTCGGCGAGCCGGACTATCCCGAGGATATCCGCCTCAAATACCGCTTCCTCGACCTGCGCCGCGACACGCTGCACAAGAACATCGTGGCGCGCACGAAGGTCATCGCCGAGATGCGCAAGCGCATGGGCGAGGTCGGCTTCACCGAATTCTCGACACCGATCCTGACCGCTTCGTCGCCAGAAGGGGCGCGCGACTTCCTGGTGCCGTCGCGCATCCATCCCGGCACCTTCTACGCGCTGCCGCAGGCACCGCAGATATACAAGCAATTGATCATGGTGTCGGGCTTCGACCGTTACTTCCAGATCGCGCCGTGTTTCCGCGACGAGGACCCGCGCGCCGACCGGTTGCCGGGCGAATTCTACCAGCTTGACGTGGAAATGAGCTTCGTCGAGCAGGACGACGTTCTGGCGACAATGGAGCCGGTCATGCGCGCGGTCTTCGAGGCCTTTGCCGCCGGCAAGCCGGTGACGCAGGAGTTCCCGCGCATCGCCTATGACGTCGCTATGCGCAAATACGGCACTGACAAGCCGGACCTGCGCAACCCGATCGAGATGCAGGCGGTCTCCGATCATTTCCGCGATTCCGGCTTCAAGGTTTTCGCCAACATCCTTGCCAACGACCCCAAGGCCGAAGTCTGGGCCATTCCGGCCAAGACCGGTGGTTCACGCGCCTTCTGCGACCGCATGAATTCGTGGGCGCAAGGCGAGGGCCAGCCGGGCCTCGGCTACATCTTCTGGCGCAAGGAGGGCGAGAAGCTCGAAGGCGCCGGTCCGCTTGCCAAGAACATTGGCGAGGACCGCACCGAGGCAATCCGCCTCCAACTCGGCCTTGCCGATGGCGACGCCGCCTTCTTCGTCGCCGGCGACCCGAAAAAGTTCGGCTCGTTCGCGGGAGCGGCGCGCACCCGCGCCGGCGAGGAGCTGAACCTCGTCGACCGCGACCGCTTCGAATTGTGCTGGATCGTCGACTTCCCCTTCTACGAATGGAACGAGGACGAGAAGCTCGTCGATTTCGGCCACAACCCGTTCTCTATGCCGCAGGGTGGCATCGAGGCGCTAAACGGCGAGGATCTGCTCGGCATCAAAGCGTTCCAATATGACATGGTCTGCAATGGTTTCGAGATCGCGTCGGGCGGCATCCGCAACCATTTGCCCGAAACCATGGTCAAGGCATTCGAGATCGTCGGCCTGGATCGCGAGACGGTCGAGGAGCGCTTCGGTGGCCTCTACCGCGCCTTCCAGTATGGCGCACCGCCGCATGGCGGCATGGCGGCCGGCATCGACCGCGTCGTCATGCTGCTGGTCGGCGCCAGGAACCTGCGCGAAGTGACCATGTTCCCGATGAACCAGCAGGCCTATGATCTGTTGATGAGCGCGCCATCAGAAGCCAGCCCGCAGCAGCTTCGCGAATTGTCACTGCGCGTCGCGGTGACCAAGAAAGAGGGTTAAAAACCTCCCGCAACCGACGCTAAACGCTGTCGGTTTGCGCTGCCCTCATTGCCCTGCCGGGCATTTCTCCCCGTATAGTGACGGGGAGAAAGACACTGTCACAAATGATTTCGCCAACTGCCAGCGTTGCAAGATGGGCGCAAACGTCGCGGCCGTCTCCCTTCTTCCCGTCACTATACGGGGAGAAGGTGCCGGCAGGCGGATGAGGGGCGGCGCTGACACTTCCAATGCAAGCGCATTTTGCAAACCGGCCAGAGACGTGCCGGTCAGTCTTCGTTCGCCTTGACCGTCACGCCAAGCGTCTTCGTCAGGTCCACCGGGTTTGACATGGCGCCCGCCATGATCAGCGCGAACGGCACCGCTGCCGGCGGCTCGGCCAAGATCTCGATGCTCTGCGGATCGTCGAGATATCTGCCGACCGCAGCCGACACCTGCGCCGTCAATTCGGGATTGTTGAGCTGCGCCATGCCGAAAGGCACGATCGCCTTGGCCTGGTTGGCGACGTCCTTGCCGGACATGCCTTGCTGCTTGCCGACATAGTCCAGCACCTTGTTGGTCAAGGAATCGTCGTCGAAGCGGATCGAAGCGCTGTTGAACGAAAGCTGCTGCAAGACGCCGAGCATGGCCATGCCTTGCGCCGAGTTGTCGGCGCCTTCGGGCTGCGCCGCCATCTTCTTCTGCATCTCCTGCAGCGACTTGATAACGTCAAGCGTGTAGCCGCCGAAACCGAAGGTCATGCCGAGCGTTCCGGCATTGTCGACGGAGATGTCGTATTTCGACAGCTCCATCTTGCCGTCCGCAGGCTGCCAGGTGCCCGCCATTTTAAGGTTCCCGCTGATGTTCTGGTAACCGAGCGCGTTGATCACCTCCCTGGACTTCGGGTCCTCGACCAGCGTCAGGTCGGCATTGAACTTTTCCGTGGTGCCGGAGAACGCCATCGCCTTGCCGTCGGCCGGCGGGGTGATTTCGATGGCGAGCCCGTCCATCGAGAAGGCGGTCTTGTCGCCAACCTTGACCGTCATGTTGTCGAGTTCGGCCGATTTGTACATCATCAGCGAGCCCAGCGGGCCTGTAGCGCCGTCGGCGGGAACCGTCATGTCGTGGATGACGAAGGGGCTGAGGTCGAGCGTGACGCCGTCTTCGCTGTGCTGGAACGCCGAAGTCGAGACGGTTTCGATTTCATAACCGCCATTGGCTTCGGTCACGCCTTCGAGTTTGATGTCGCCGAACTTGAGCGCTTCCTTTTCGGCCGCCGGTTTGAAGGCCACGCCTTGCAGCACCATGCTGGAGGCATCGCCCGTCACCCCGGTCCAGGAGATGTCGACGCCCTGGGCGGCGAGAGCCGCCTTCAGCCGGTCGGCGACCGCCGCATCCTGCGCCAAGGCCGCGTTCAGCGGCAGCGTCAGCAAAAACGTCGAAAAAGCAAGTTTGTTAAGTGTCGAGCGTCTGATCGTCATCGCGAGTCCCCTGAGCGTGTCCTGAAGATTGTCTTTTCAACTCGTTGCGCCGCCACCCTTCCGTGACGAACTGGACGGGAAAAAGGCGTTCTCCCGCACAATGGTCGAAAACCATGGCGAAACGCAAATCCGATCCATTGCCATAGAGCCGGGATGTAACCGATTGATGTTGGTCGGCGTCCAGTTCGTGTTGCGGAAGGGGCGGCGCATTCAGCGCCTCTTGCCGCGAATCACCCGCTCGGCTAGTCCCAGCCCATGGGAAAAAGGCTTTTACCGCCTGGCGATGGCGGTGGCGACAACATCGAGCCGGTCGATCTGAAGAAAGCGCTGGAAGAGCGCTATCTCGCCTATGCGCTGTCGACCATCATGCACCGGGCGCTGCCGGATGTGCGCGACGGGCTGAAGCCGGTCCACCGCCGCATCATGCATGCCATGCGGCTGCTCAGGCTCAACCCCGACCAGGGGTTCGCCAAATGCGCCCGCATCGTCGGCGAGGTGATGGGCAAGTTCCATCCGCATGGCGACCAGTCGATCTACGACGCGCTGGTGCGGCTGGCGCAGGATTTTTCGATGCGCTATCCCCTGGTCGACGGGCAGGGCAATTTCGGCAATATCGACGGCGATAACGCCGCCGCCATGCGCTACACCGAAGCGCGCATGACCGACGTGGCGACCGAGCTGCTGTCCGGTATCACCGAGGATGCGGTCGACTACCGGCCGACCTACAATGAGGAGGACGAGGAGCCGGTCGTGCTGCCCGGCGCCTTCCCAAACCTGCTCGCTAACGGCTCGTCCGGCATTGCCGTCGGCATGGCGACCTCGATCCCGCCGCACAATGCCGCCGAGCTCTGCGCCGCCGCCCTGCATCTGATCGAGCATCCGGATGCACCGGTGACGACATTGATGGACTTCGTCCAAGGTCCGGATTTCCCGACCGGCGGCATCATCGTCGATAGCCGTGCCTCGATCCTCGAAGCCTATGAAACCGGTCGCGGTGGTTTCCGCGTCAGGGCGAAATGGAGCCAGGAGGACCAAGGCAGGGGCACCTGGAGCATCGTCGTCACCGAAATCCCCTACGGCGTCCAGAAGGCGCGGCTGATCGAAAAGATCGCCGAGCTGCTGATGGCGCGCAAATTGCCGCTGCTCGAAGACATCCGCGACGAGAGCGCCGAAGACGTCCGCGTCGTGCTGGTGCCGAAGAGCCGTTCTGTCGATCCCGGAATCCTGATGGAATCGCTGTTCAAACTGACCGAGCTCGAAAGCCGCTTTCCGCTCAACATGAACGTCCTGTCGCGCGGCAAGATACCCAACGTGCTGTCGCTGAAAGGCGTGCTCAAGGAATGGCTGGAGCACCGCCGCGAGGTGCTGATCCGCCGCTCCAGGCATCGCCTCGGCGAGATCGAAAGGCGGCTGGAGATCCTCGCCGGCTATCTAATCGCTTATCTCAACATCGATGAGGTGATCAGGATCATCCGCGAGGAGGACGAGCCCAAGCAAGTCATGATGGCGCGCTGGTCGCTCACCGACAACCAGGCCGAAGCCATCCTCAACATGCGGCTCAGGGCCCTGCGCAAGCTCGAGGAATTCGAGATCCGCAAGGAATTCGACGGCCTCACTATCGAGAAGAAGCAGATCGAGGCGCTGCTTGCGTCCGACGCCAGGCAGTGGTCGACGATCAAGTGGGAAGTCTCCAGCATCCGCGAGAAATTCGGACCGGAGACCGAGCTCGGCAAGCGCCGGACCCAGTTCGCCGACGCCCCCGAACATGACCTGACCGACATCGCCCATGCCATGATCGAGCGCGAGCCGGTCACCGTGGTCGTTTCGGAAAAGGGCTGGCTCAGGGCGATGAAAGGTCACCTGACCGATCATTCGTTGCTGACCTTCAAGGAGGGGGACAGCCTCAAGCTCGCCTTCCACGCCCAGACCACCGACAAGGTGCTGGTCTTCACCACCGGCGGCAAGTTCTACACGATCGGCGCCGACCGGCTGCCGGGTGGGCGCGGCCATGGCGAACCGATCCGCATCATCGTCGACATGGACAACGACCAGGACATCGTCACCGCCTTTGTCCATGATCCCAAGCGCAAGCTGCTGCTGGTGTCGCACGACGGCAATGGTTTTGTCGTGCCGGAAGAAGAGGTTGTCGCCAACACTCGCAAGGGCAAGCAGGTGATGAACGTCAAGGCGCCCGACGAGGCCCAGCGCTGTGTGCCGGTCGCCGGCGACCATCTCGCCATCGTCGGCGAGAACCGCAAGATGCTGGTCTTCCCACTCGCCGAGATCCCTGAGATGGGGCGCGGCAAGGGCGTTCGCCTGCAGAAATACAAGGATGGCGGCGTTCTCGACCTCAAGACCTTCACGCTCGCGGGCGGTCTCTCCTGGCAGGATTCGGCCGACCGCACCTTCATCAAATCACGTGAAGAGCTGGTCGAGTGGATCGGTGCTCGAGCCTCGGCCGGACGCATGGTGCCAAAGGGATTCCCGAGGACGGGGAAATTCGGGTAGTTGCTAATCTCCCCCCTTGAGGGGAGATGTCGCCGAAGGCGACAGAGGGGGGTCGGAACGTTCAGACGCGACATCTTATTGCGGACAGAGGAGGCTGGAGCTTCATGCTCGGCGACCCCCTCTGGCCTGCCGGCCATCTCCCCCCTTGAGGGCCCTCAAGGGGGGAGATTAGCGCCTCCATGCAAACATTTGGAATGTCGTCACGATTGCTGCACTATGTCGGTGCATAAGCACCGCTACATAAGGCGACGACATACGCGTTTGGGGAGAAATGGGCATTTGAAAGAACCCAGGATTAAGAAACCGGAAGGGCAGCAGCGCTTGTTCGGCCTGTCGACGCCGGTCAGATCCGCCGTCATTCCACCGCTGTCGGCGGCGCGCTGGCTCCTGGTGCTGATCGTTGCCGCCGGGGTCTATTTCTTTCATGGTTTCCTGGTTCCGGTGCTGGCCGCTCTTGTCATCGCCTTTGCCAGCTGGCCGCTCTATCGGCGGCTGCTCGCTGCTGTCGGCGGCAACCGCACGATCGCCGCGACATTGGCGATCCTGTTCATTCTCACCTTCCTGGTGGTGCCGATCGCGCTCGCCGGCGCCTACGCCAGCAACGAAGTCCGCGAATGGGTCGGCTGGGCGATCGAGACCAACCGCGAAGGCGCGGTGACGCCGCACTGGATCGCCACGCTGCCCGTGGTCGGCGACTGGCTGAACGAGCAGTGGACGCGCAATCTCGGCCATCCCGGCGGCATCGGCGAACTGATCCAGCTGATCAGCGGCGCCAACATCGGCAGCATCTATCGCGGCGTGCTGGCCGCTGGCGGCAGCGCCTTCGGCCTTCTGCTGGCGCTGCTGTTCATGATGATCGCGCTGTTCTTTGCCTATCGCGACGGCGAGCATTTTGCCGGGCAGGTCGACCGTCTCGGCGAACGCATCCTGCCGACCAGGTGGGAGCGGATTTCACGCGTCGTGCCGGCGACGATTTCCTCGACAGTAACCGGCATGACCATTATCGCCATCGGCGAGGGGGTGGTGCTGGGCGTGGCCTACTGGCTGGCCGGCGTGCCGTCGCCTGTGACGCTCGGCGCCCTGACCGGCATCATGGCGCTGATCCCTGGCGGCGCACCGCTGTCCTTCACGCTTGTTTCGATCTATCTCGCCGCCAGCGGCTCGCCGATGGCCGGGTTGGCGCTGTTCATCTGGGGGGCTGTCGAACTGTTCATCGTCGACAAGACATTGCGCCCGAAACTGGTCGGCGGCCCGATAAAGCTGCCGTTCCTGCCGACCTTTTTTGGCCTGATCGGCGGCGTCAAGACGATGGGCTTTCTCGGCCTGTTCATCGGCCCGGTGCTGATGGCATTGCTGGTCGCGATATGGCGCGAATGGCTGCGCGAGGTGGAATTGGCCGACGAACTTGCCCCCGCAGCACCGGTGGAGCTGGAGGGGGCGCCGCCGCAAATCGAAATCGTTGCCGAGAAGAAGTCTCAGGCCGGGTGACGGACCGCAAGGGTTGCGCGGCGCTTGCGCCCCTCATGCAGCTGCCATAGTGAATGGGCGACCAGCGTGACGATCAGGATCGCACCGCCGATCAGGCTGTTGCGTGACGGCGACTCGGCAAAGATCATCCACATCCAGACGGGCGCCAGCACGGTTTCGAGCAGATAGAACATCGCCACTTCCGGCCCCGAAATATATTTCGGTCCGTTGGCGAGGCAGAAGAACGAGATCGGCATGATGACGGCGCCGTTGAAGATGATCCACCACGGCGCGTTCACCTGAACGCCTTCGCCTGAGACCATGAACACCGCGACGGCCAGCGGCAGGATCACGCCGATCAGCGATGTGAACCCCATGTCCTTGCCGCTGGCACGCGAGATGGTGATGGCCAGCGCGATGAAGAAAGCCGAGCACAGCGCCATAAGATCGCCGAACAGGTGCCCGGTGCCGATCGAATCGCCGACGATGATCGCGACGCCAACGATCATGGCCAGCATCGCGACCACGGTGACCAGTCGCGGCCGCTCCTTCAGGAACAGCCAGGACAGCAGCGCCGCGAACACGGTGTTGAAGGCCAGGATGAAGACCAGATTGGCGGTCGTGGTGTAATAGATGCTGGTGACGAAAGTGACCGAGGTCAGCCCGTAGCATATGGCGACAACGAGCCCCGACCAGCCGGGGATGAGCTGCGGCGCGTTCCTGCTCAGCGAGCGCCAGACGGCCCAGATGATCAGCGCCGCGACCAAGGTGGTGCCGGTGCGCAGCAGGAGGATCGTCCACGCGCCGCCGTCGGCGAGCCGGATCAGTGGAATGTCGATGGTCAGCGTCAGCCCGCCGATGGCGGTGATGAGAAGGCCCTTCTGGTGATCATTGTGGGACGACATGCGGCAATTCTCGCAATGAATTTGAAGGCCGGCCGGCCGCGCTTTTGCACACTCTCCGCTAAGCGGAAAGGCCAGCATGCTCTTCCTGGAAACAGTTTAAGATTGGATTTTGGAAAAACTATTCAGCGCGAAACCGCTTCGTGGTCGTAGCGTTCCCAGCCTTTCGGGCCGAGATGCTCCTGCGGCATGAAGCGCATCTTATAGTTCATCTTGCGCGAGCCGTTGACCCAGTAGCCGAGATAGACATGGGGCAAGCCCATCGCCCTGGCGCGGGCGATGTGGTCGAGGATCATGAAGGTGCCAAGCGAGCGGTCCTCGAAGTCCGGATTGAAGTAGGAATAGACCATCGACAGGCCGTCGGCCATCTTGTCGGTGAGCGCCACCGCGATCAGCTCGCCCTGGCCCTTGCCGGTGATGAAGCTGTCGGGGCCGCGGCGCCGGTACTCGATGACCTTGGTGTCGACATGCGTGTCCTCGACCATCATGGCGTAGTCGAGCACCGTCATGTCGGACATGCCGCCGCGGCGGTGGCGGGCATCGAGATAGCTGCGGAACAGCGAATACTGCTCGGTCGAAGGTTGCGCGTCGTGCATCGCGCCGATGAGGTCTGAATTGTGCTGTATCACCCGCCTCATGTTGCGGCTGGCGGTGAATTCCTGGGCCAGGATGCGCACCGAAACGCAGGCGCGGCAGGTCTCGCAGGCCGGCCGGTAGGCGATGTTCTGCGATCGCCGGAAGCCGCCTTGCGTCAACAGGTCGTTCATCTCCGGCGCCTTGTCGCCGACCAGATGCGTGAACACCTTGCGTTCGAACTGGCCCTCAAGATACGGGCACGGCGACGGCGCGGTCAGGAAGAACTGCGGCGACTGGGTAGGATGGTGCGTCATCGAACCTTGGAAACACTCCTGCGAATCATCATACCTTTGGCGCGTACGGCGAAAAATTCAACAGGATTGTGAAAGCGTGGGCATCGGAGCCTTCACTTTGCACACAAATGCTCGCGGGACTCGTGAAAAAGCTGTCTCAGCGGTCACTGCGGCTGACCACCGTGCCCAGCAGCAGGTCGTGCAGCGTGCGCTTGCGGTCGGCAAACAGCGACACCAGAAGCACCAGCGGCGTCAGGATGACGTTGCCCGCCCAAAACAGCACCGAGTGCACCACGGCCGTCAGCCCGTCGATACGGGTGCCGTCCAGACGGTCGAGCCGGATTCCCATCATCTTCATGCCCGTGGTGGCCTGGTCGGCGCTGCCGAGCGTGTTCCAGATGTAGAGGATGGCGACGGCCGGCACGAGAACGGAAAACAGCATCCAGCCGAGGCCGAGCGTCAAAATCCCGAGCAAGAACACCAGGATCGCGAACGGAATGGTAAGCAGCGCGACGATGCAGTAGTCGATGATGAAGGCGAGGACACGCCGCGTGCGCACGCCGTTATAGGCCCGGATATCATCAAGCCTGAAGGTGATGATTTCACCGTCGAGAACGCGCGCGTTCATGTCATTTCCTCGTCGTCAGGCCCGGGATAGGTTGCGGGCCGCCTGATGTTGAAATGGTGAAGTCTTGCGGCGGAATCAAGATCGGGCGTTTCCGCGGCATGCGGGGGAAACAGCGCCGGGTACAGCCCGAATCGGTTGAATTTGCAGCGCCGATGGCGTTAGTTTGCTGCAGCGCAGCAAAGCGCGCCTAGAGCGCCACGCGTCCTTTTGGACGCGCAAAGGACGCTCTAGCACTTTGAATCGGCGCATGATCCCCTTTCCGAAAACCGAAACCGGTTTTCGGGGTCATGCGCCAGGGCGAGGGCGACATGGACTACGACATGCTGGTCATCGGCAGCGGGCCTTCCGGGCGCCGCGCCGCGGTGCAGTCGGCCAAGCTGGGCAAATCCGTGCTGGTGGTCGACAGGGGCCGGCGGCTGGGAGGCGTTTCCGTGCATACCGGCACCATCCCGTCGAAGACGCTGCGGGAAACCGTGCTCAACCTCTCCGGCTGGCGCGAGCGCGGCTTCTACGGGCGCGGCTACCGGGTCAAGCAGGACATTTCGGTCGGCGATCTGATCGAACGCCTGCACAAGACGCTCGATCACGAGGTCGAGGTGCTGCAGCACCAGTTCATGCGCAACACGGTCAAGAGCGTGCGCGCTGCGGTCAAGTTTCTCGGTCCGAACAGAGCGAGCCTGACGACGGACAGCGGCGACTACAGTGAAGTCGGTTTTGCGCATGCGCTGATCGCGGTCGGTACCCGCCCGCACCGGCCGCGCGACGTGCCTTTCGACAAGACCCGTGTCTTCGACAGCGACGAGATGCTGGAACTCGAGCGCCTGCCGCGGACATTGACGGTGATCGGCGCCGGCGTCATCGGCGTCGAGTACGCGACGATCTTTTCGGCGCTCGACGTGCCGGTGACGCTGGTCGAGCCGCGCAACACCATCCTCGATTTCGTCGACCGCGAAATCGTCGACGATTTCATCCATCAGATGCGCGATCGCGGCATGACGATCCGGCTCGGCAGTGCGATCAAGGAGATCGCCTCGAAACCCGACTACGCCGAGGTGACACTCGCCGACGGCCGCACCATACGCTCGGAGATGGTGCTCTATGCCGCGGGGCGCACCGGCAATGTCGGCGCGCTCGGCCTGGACGCGGTCGGCATCGAGGCCGATTCCCGGGGCCGCATCAAGGTCGATCCGCAGACCTTCCGGACCAGCGCGCCGAACATCTATGCCGCCGGTGACGTCATCGGTTTTCCGAGCCTCGCCTCCACCTCGATGGAACAGGGCAGGGTGGCCGCCTGCCATGCCTTCGGCGTGCCGTTGCCGCCGCCGCCGGAAACCTTTCCCTACGGCATCTACGCCGTGCCGGAAATCTCGACCGTCGGCCAGTCCGAGGAGCAGGTGCGCGAGAGCGGCGGCGCGTATGAGGTCGGCGTGGCGCGCTTCCGCGAAACCTCGCGCGGCCATATCATGGGCGTTAACACCGGCTTCCTGAAGCTTCTGTTTTCGATCGAAACGCGCAGGCTGCTCGGCGCGCATATCGTCGGCGAGGGCGCGACCGAACTGATCCATATCGGCCAGGCGGTGATCAATCTCGGTGGCACCGTCGATTTCTTCGTCAACAACACCTTCAACTATCCGACGCTGGCCGAAGCCTACAAGATCGCTGGGCTGGATGCCTGGAACCGGATGGGGCGAGCGTAGAGCGTCGGCTGATCAATTCGCCTGCGCGATGGCGGTTGCCGGACGCGCCAGCCATTGCCTGACGATTACAGCATCCCGGTCGCCGATTTCATGGCCGGAGGCGATGGTGTGGGCGTCGACCGCGGCGCCATGTGATTCGAGCAATGTGACCAACGCCGGCGCGAAAGGCGCGTAGGTCAGGTCAGCGGCGCCGGCGATGATCAGCACGCGCGCCTTGGACAGATCGGCCGGGGGGACCTCGTCGAGCACCGGCATCGGGCGCAGCAATGCCGCCCGTTCGATGAGGCCGAAATGCAGCAGCATCACGCTCGAAACCAGATTGGCGCCGTTTGAATAGCCAAGAAAGATCGTTCGGGAGAGATCGAGCCCGTGGCGATTCGCGGCCGCGGTGATGAAGCCCGCGAAAGCGTCCGCCTCGGTGCAGATGCTCTCCTGTTCGAAGCGCGTCGGCGTGATCCGCGCGAACCAGCGGAATCCGTCCTCCTGGGCGATGCGACCACGCACCGCCACCAACACCGCGTTCGGTGCGATTTGCTGCCCGAGCGCCACCAGAGTCGACTCGTCGACACCGGATCCATGCAGCAGAAAAAGGCATTCGCCGGTTGGTTCTGCTGGTCTGTAGAGGCGATAGAAAAACGGCAGGTCGCGCCGCAAAAAGCCGTCTTCCAGAGGTTTTTCGGCCATAGTTGCATCCTTTTGATTTCGCGTCGCTTTTGTTCATTTGCCGACTTCAAAACGGAATATTTTCGGGCTCCTTCAAAGTTGATTGAACCGGGCGCATTTCAGTCCGTTTGTTCGCCGATATGCTCCTGCGGGAGCGAAGCGGTGCGCTGGGCGGTCGCATCGGCATGAACAACCAGCTTTGAGGCCTTTTATCGATGACCATGCCAATTTCACCGGATCGCGGCACGCGTATCCCGGATCGCGGAACGCGTATCCCGGATCGCGATACGCGCATCGATGTGTTCCGCGCCCTCGCTCTGCTGATCATATTTGTCGACCATGTCCCGGGCACGGTTTTCGAAACCCTGACTTACAAGAATTTCGGCTTTTCGGATGCCGCCGAGGCCTTCGTGCTGATCTCTGGCATGTCCGTCGCGCTCGCCTACGGCTCAAAATTCCAGTCCGGAAACCGGCTCATGGCCACACTGAAATTGTGGCGCCGCGCCGGTGTGCTCTATGTCGCCCACATTGTCACGACGATGGTGGTGCTGGCCATCTTCTGCGCGGCAGCGGTGTTCGCGAAGCGGCCGGACATGCTGACGCTGATCAACATCGAGCCATTGATCAAGAACCCGCAGCAAGCGCTGATCGGCATCGTCACGCTTGGCCATCAGCTTGGCTACAACAACATCCTGCCGGTCTATGCGGTGCTGCTGCTGATGGCGCCAACCTTCCTGCTGTTCATCAGCCGCAGGCCTTTCACGGCACTCACCCTATCCGGAGCTCTGTGGCTGGTTGCCGGGGTCTACCAGATCGCCCCGCCGAATTATCCTGAGCCCGGCTTCTGGTTCCTCAATCCGCTGTCGTGGCAATTCCTCTTCAACATCGGCCTGGCGAGCATGCTGCATATCAGGCGCGGCGGCACCATTCCGGTCAATCGCTGGCTGGTCGGCGCGTCGGCGGTCTATGTCGCGGCGGCGTTGGTCTGGGTGCACAGCCCGCTATGGGGGCACGTGTCGTGGCTGAACCTGCCCGTAGTGCTGACCGGCTTTGACAAGACGTTCCTGTCGCTGCCGAGGCTGCTGCACATCCTGGCGGTGAGCTACCTGATCGTGGCGTTTCCTTCTGTCTCGAACCTGTTCCGCACCAGCCGCGACCATCCGCTCGCCATATTGGGCAAACGATCGCTGCCGGTTTTCATCGCCGGCACGGTGATGGCCATGGCGGCGCAGGTGATGAAGCTGATCAACCCGGGCGGGTTTGCCTACGACAGCTTGCTGATCGCCGCCGGCATCGCCATGCAGTTCGCGCTCGCCTATTACCTCGAATGGCTGTCGGGTATTGGCGGCAACAGCAAGCCGGTCCGCAGCGAGCCGCCGCCGGTCAATGCACCCTTCGGCGTGAGCGGCATGGCGACAGGCTGAATCGATAGCGTCTGCCTCACGCTGTTTTGGGCGGCGGTCCGGAAGATGCCCTGACGACGAGTTCGACGCCAAGCGTCTCGCGTCGCACCGTGCCGTCGAAATCGAGGATCGTTCGCGCCGCCCGGCGGCCGATGTCGGCGATCGGCTGGGCAACCGTGGTCAGCGGAGGATCGCAAAGTGCGGCGTCCGGCACGCCGTCGAAACCGACGACGGAGACGTCGCCGGGAACCGCAATGCCACGCGCGGCCAACCATTCGATCGCGACCATGGCGATCCGGTCCGACATCGCCAGGATGGCGGTCGGCGGCTCTGTCGAGGCGAAGATCGTTTCGAGGCCGGCCGTTGTGCTGGCTTCGTCGTTTTCGGTTTCGTATACCGGTATCCCGGCGGTATCGACGCCGTACCGGGAAAACGCCTCGAAATAGCCGACGAGGCGATCGCGCGTGCCGGTGTAGACGGCCGCCCGGACTTGGCTCGGCGAGACAAGACCGGTGCTGTCGTCGGCGAAAGGCAGCGCCAGAACGGCGAAGCGGCGATGGCCAAGCTCGGCGAGATGCTGCGCCGCCAGGCGGGCGCCGGCGACATTGTCGACGCCGATTGCCGAAACAGTGTCGTCGTCGAAACCGAGCTCAAGCGCGACGAAAGGGAGTTTGCGTTCGCGCGTCAGTTCGACGAGGCGCGAGCCGCCCTCGATGCAGAACAGGATGAAGCCGTCGACCAGCGCGCTCTGGATGTTCCAGGCAAGCTTCTCCTGATTGCCGGCCGATACCAGCGCGATGCCGGCGCCGGTGGCGTCGCATGCCTCGGAAATCCCGGTCATCATCGCGCGGGCGAATGGGTCTTCGAAGAAATAGGACAGCGGCTCGGTCGTGGCGACGCCGATCGCGTTGACCTTGCCGGCACGCAGAAGCCGACCCTTGGGATCCGGCCCCGCATAGCCCATCGCCTCGGCCGCTGCCTTGACCCGTTCGCGGACCTCCTCGCGTACGATCTCGGGACGGCTGAACACGTTGGAGGCAGTGCCGTGCGAAACTCCGGCGGCCTTGGCGATGTCTGCCAGCCGGATGGGTTTCGTATTGCCTTCGGTGGATGACGCCATTTTCTGCTTCCGGACTCCTTATCCAGTATCTAGCACCTTTGTTGGATCGATTCAAATTTTGCTTGACATTGGTGCATTTGGGCGTATTTTTGAATCGATCCAAATTTCGCTAACTGTCGATGGGATCGATTCAGGAAGGAGAGAGCCATGCACCCCGTCAATTACCTGTTCGAAGACATCTATCGCAACGACTGGAGCATGATTTCGAACGCGGTGACCCGGACACGTCGCGGCGGCGCCGGTTCGTGGATCCGCGGTCTGCGTTTTCTCGTGGAGCGCAAGCGGGGCTGATCGGCACGGTATTTTCTGGCCTGTCGATTGGATCGATTCAAGTTTGAAAAAGGAGCCAAACATGCATCCGATCAATCATTTGTTCGAAGACATCTATCGCAACTATTGGGGCATCTCGCCGGCCATCGACAGGCCGGAGCGACGCCGGCTGACCAAGCCGGCGGCACACAATCGCGACCTGCCGGTCCGGCCCGAACGCCGGCAAGACTGGTCATCGTCTGATTGATCGTCGTTTGGCGGGACCTGGCCGTCTGTCCGCAAGCGCCGTACTTGAGCTGGGGAGGGCTACCAGCCTAGCTCTCCCGCTGAGCTGCAGGAATGCCATTTCAGGAGCGTGGGCGCACCAGCGCCGAGGCTGCAACAGCCAGCCAGCCGGCGAGGAGCAAGGTGCCGCCGATCGGCGCCGACATCGAAAAAAGCCGCGAGCCGAGGAAGTCACGGGCAAGGAGATCGCCACAGAACAATACAAGCCCGACAAGAAGAATAAGGCTTGCTGTTCGCAGGATCCGATTTGCGCCGACGAGGCCGACGGCGAGAAAGACCGGCGCATGCATGAGCAGGAAGGACGCGACCGTGCCGACGAAAGCGCCGCCCAGATGTGCCGCCG
Source organism: Mesorhizobium sp. WSM4841 (assembly GCF_055811515.1). Classification (NCBI taxonomy): domain Bacteria; kingdom Pseudomonadati; phylum Pseudomonadota; class Alphaproteobacteria; order Hyphomicrobiales; family Phyllobacteriaceae; genus Mesorhizobium; species Mesorhizobium sp. WSM4841. Next base: position 39,066 of record NZ_JBVVQC010000012.1, on the reverse strand, counting down.
CGGCGGAGAGCGCCACGCCGGCCGCGCCGCACAGGCCGCCTACGAGAACGAGGATGCGGCCGCTGCCGCTTGCTGGTTGCTCGGCCGTGCTCATGTCTCTGGTCTCCGTGAAGCAGTGATAGCCCGCAAACCGTGTCAGGATTTGCCCGCCTGCACCAGCATGTCGCGCGCGCGACGCGACTGGACCAGCCAGTTATACGCCGCTCCGCCCGCCATTAGCACGGATGTGCCGAGAAACACCGCGCGCATGCCGAAATGACCGCCGACGAAGCCGCCGAGCAACGGCCCGGCGACCTGTCCGACATATTGCGCCGAGATCGACAAGCCCAGCACATTGCCGCCGACGCCGTCCGGAACATTGTGGCGGATGACGCTGGTGATGCAGGGCAGGAGGCCGCCAAGAGCCAGCCCCATCAGGAAACGCAGGCCAACGAGCTGCCAGCCCTGCGTGACGAAGGCCTGCGGGATCAGCAGCAGCGCCGAGACGGCAAGCGCCCCAATGATGACATTCCAGTGACCGACGCGGTCGGCGAGCTTGCCGAGGCGCGAGGCCGACAGGATGGCGCCAAGTGCCGCGGCCGACATGACGACGCCGGATATCAGCGTGACCCGGCTTTGGTCCTCGATGAGCTGCTGGACGTAGACTGTGATGATCGGCTCGATCGACATGGTGGCGAAGCTCAACAGCATGCCGGTCGCCAGCATGGCGACGACCGGGCGTTTGTCCGAGATTTGCGACCAGCCGCCTTTCGGCTTCTCAGTCGGTGCTGATTTGTCGGCTGCCGGGCGAGGGTTCTCCTTGATGAGAAAAGTCGTTGCCAGGAACGCCAGGAAAATGACGCCGCCGGCGAGCAGGAAGGTGGCGCGGATGCCGATCAAGGGCGGCAGCGCGCCGCCGAGCAGGGGACCGACGAGGGCGCCTGCGGTGATGCCGGCCGACAGCACGCCCAGCGCCCAGCCCGACCGGTCCTTCGGCGTCTGCATGGCGACGAGAATGGTCGAACCCGAGGAATAGCCGCCGGCGAAACCGATCAGCAGGCGCAGCAGCACCAATTGCCAGACAGTCTCCACCATGCCGGTCAGCGACGTGCAGACGGCCATGCCGAAACTGGCGCGCACCAGCATCAGCTTGCGGCCGTAGCGGTCGCCCAGCCGTCCCCACAGCGGCGCCACCAGCGCGGCGGCGAAGAACGTCGCCCCATAGGCGATGCCGGACCACTGCACAACAGCCGCGTGCCCCTCGGCACCCAGCTGCTCGACGTAAAGCGGCAGGAAGGGTAAAAGCAGCGTCATGGCGACAAGTGTGCTGAACGAGCCGGCAAAGCACACGGCGAGATTGCGGCGCCAGTGGATGTTGTGGGCGCCTTGCATGGCAGGGGTGGCTTCTTGCGGCATGTCCTGTCCTGTCCGGCAAGTCTCTCGACGACTTGTTCCGGATACCATTTTGGGATACCAAGTTGGTATCCGTCATGGACGCAAGCTCGGCGGCTGTCAATGCGGCGCTCTCAAACGTGATCGGCAAACGATGGTAGTCGAGCCGATCGCCAGCAAAACGACCAGAACGGAACCGCCATGTCGCAGATGCAGAATGTCGAAAAGCAGCTTCGGGAGATGATCCTCGGCGTCGAGATCGGTCCGGGCGAGCGGCTGACGGAACGCTGGATCGAAAGCCGCTTCGGGGCGTCGCGCACGCCGGTCAGGGCAGCATTGCTGCGGCTCGAGACGGAAGGTCTGGTCTGCCGCGACGGGCGCGGCTGGACGGTATCCCCAATCAACATCGCCGAGCTCGAGCAGATCGCCGTCTACCGCGAGGCGGTCGAGGTGGCGGCGGTCAAGCTGACTTGTGCCTTGGAGGACAGGAGCGCCGTCGACGTCATCGAGGCGATGCTGGACTCCTGCGACGCTGGCACCCCGCGCGAGGGATGGCATCGCGTCGGCATGGATTTTCACATCGAGCTGGCACGCCTGTCCGGCAACGAGTTCCTGTTCAGGGCGGTTCGCGATGCGATGACGCGCCTGTCGCGGGCGCGTTGGCTGGAGGTGCGCGACGAGGCGGCACTCGGCCGTGCCTGGGCCGAACACCGTGCCATTCTGGCGGCGGTGCGGGCCGGCGATGCGGATGAGGCGGCACACCGGCTTTCGGCTCATATCGTCGGCAGCCGCGACCGGCTGGTGACATCATTGCACAATGACCGGCGCGGCCTGCGTGCCAGGGGATTTGCCGTCGTCGCGGCTTGATTGCCGAGGCAACTACTTTCGCCCTCGCTTCGCGAGCGCCGATGGCGTAAGAGCGGCGATGGAAAACAACCGATTTGAAACACCCGTGACCGTCAAGTCGGGCGCGGAGGGAACCACTCAGCTCTTGCGGACCGTCCGCGAGGCTTCCGACTACCTCCTCAACAACTGGCCCGGCAAGCGCAGTCCAAAGCATCGCGAAGCGCTGCAGGCCTGCCATGATGCGCTGGCCGGCGACAAACCGGCGATGACTGCAAGGCGCGCCTTCATCGCCGCCGCGCGCGAGGTGAACGTGTTCGTCAGCGACAAGGCGCCGGCCTGAAGACGCAGCGGGATTCCTAGGCCAAATCCGATCCGCCTCGCGGGCCGGATGCGTTTTACTCTGCCGTTTCCGTTTCGGTCTCGGACGTGGTCTCGTCTTCGGGCTTCGAACGTTCCTTGGCTGCCGCCTTGGCCGCCTGCTTTTCCGCCTTCTTGGCAGCCTTCTGCCGGTCGCGTTCCTTGCGTTCCTGGCCGTAATTCGGTGCTCGCGCCATATCTCTTCCTTTCACAATCCCAAAGGTTCTTAGCCCTGCCTAGGGGCATTGGGCTACAAACACAACACCGCAAAGGGCGATCGGCTCCATACACAGCCGGCAGGCCGGCTGAACACGGTTCCGTGGCTTGCAAGATAGCCGGCACAATGGTGTAGGAGGGGCCGGGAGGGCAAATCACAAGCCGACTTTTTCACCAAGTGACCGATGGCCACCCTTCAAAGAAACGCACAGAAGCTATTCTACTATGCGCGCAATGCCGCGCGCGATATCGCACCGCAGGCGCTGTTCCGCCGCAGGCTCGCCGGGCTGCTCGAGCAGGCCAGGCTTTCGGACGGATCGGTCCGCGCGCGTCTCAACTATTACAACAGATTGCAGAAGGCTTTCGCGCCGAGCGCCGGGGCCGCACCGGTCAGCCGGCTGCCGACAGACCGGAGCATGTATTACTACGATCTGAAGGAATTTACCCGCTACTTCGATCCCGATTTGCGCATCGACCTCGAATTCGGCGACGTCGTCGAAGTGCCTGCGATGCCGTCGATCGTCAAGGATCGGCCGATCGCCGGCGATAACAGGAACGGGATCCTGTTCAAGCTCAACAAGTTCCGCCACTTCCACATGCCCGCCGACGATGTTGCCTTCGCGGACAAGCTTCCGGTTGCGGTGTGGCGCGGCGAGCTCAACAACCCGATAAGGACCTTGCTTCTGGAGGCCGCGCGCGATCTGCCCTTTTGCGATGTCGGCACGCCCAAACCGACGGCAGCGCCGGAATATCGCAAGCCTTACCTGAGCATCGATCAGCAGCGGCGCTGTCGCTACATCATTTCACTCGAAGGCAACGATGTGGCGACCAACCTAAAATGGATCATGAGTTCGAATTCACTGTGCCTGATGCCGCCGCCGACATATGAGACATGGTTCGCCGAAAGCGAACTCGTGGCTGACGTTCACTATGTACCGCTCGAACCTGATTTCACGGATCTTGCCGAGCGGGTGCAGTATCTCGAACGTCATCCGACTGAGGCAGAGCGCATCGTTGCCGCCGCCAACGCCTATTGCCGCAAGTTCGCCGACGAACGGGCCGAGCAGGCGATCTGCTTGCTCGTGCTCTACAAGTATTTCGTGCTCAGCGGTCAGATCGAGCCTGATCCCGAGGTCTGGCGTTTTATCTCCGGCTAAGCCCGCAGCGACCTTCGACCTGATCCGGATCCGGAGTCAGACACCTTCCCGGTCGAGAACCAGATCGGCCGGACCAAACCGGTCCTTTGCCGTGAACTGCTGGTGCCAGTAGGGGTAGAGAACGGGCGGGCGGCTGACTGCGTCGAGGCGTGCGCGCTCATCGCTGGTCAGCACAAGGCTTGCAGCGGCGATATTGTCCTTGAACTGTGCTTCGGTCCGTCCGCCGATGACCAGCGAACTGATGGCCGGCCGGCCGAGCAGCCAGGCAAGCGCCACCTGCGCCGCCGACACGCCATGGTTGTTGCCGATATAGGCAAGCACGTCGACGATCCGCCATAGCCGCTCCTCATCACGGATCGGCGGTTCAGACCAGCCGCTGAGCTGGCGGGCGGTGGCCTGGTCGCGGTTGTATTTGCCGGACAGCAGTCCGCCGGCGAGCGGGCTCCACACCAGCACGCCAAGCCCCTGGTCGACCGAGATCGGCAGCAGTTCATATTCGGCTTCGCGCGCTTCCAGCGTGTAGTGGATCTGCTGGGTGACGAAGCGCGGCTGGTGCTGGCGGTCGCTGATCCCCAGCGCCTTCATCACTTGCCAGCCGGAATAGTTGGAACAGCCGACATAGCGGACCTTGCCCTGGCTGACGAGCGTGTCGAGCGCGGCGATGGTCTCCTCCAGCGGCGTCGTGCCGTCCCATTCGTGCAGGAAATATATGTCGATGACGTCGGTCCTGAGGCGCTTCAGGCTCTTCTCGCACTCGCGGATCAGATGGTAGCGCGACAGCCCTTCGTCGTTGGGACCGTCACCGATCCGCATGCGCGCCTTGGAGGCGATCAGTACATCGCCCTTGCGCCTGCCGCCGAGCGCGTCGCCGATGATCTCTTCCGAAAGCCCATTCGAATAGACATTGGCGGTGTCGATGAGATTGATGCCGGAATCGATGCAGAGGTCGATCATCCGGCGCGCCTCGTCGAGATCGGTCTTGCCGACCGCCGAAAATGCGCCGGCGCCGCCAAAGGTCATGGTGCCCATGGTCAGCGTCGAAACCTTCAGCCCGGAACGGCCGAGAGTGCGGTATTCCATGTCAGATCCTCGCAATTGCGTTGAGAAGGGCTGCTTCGAAGGCTGCCCAAAAGGACGTGGCATTTGTAGGACAATTCGCGCCGCTTGTCGTGCATGCGATTGAGGTTGATCGATCACATCTCACGGATTTGCGCGACCGGCGCACAGGCCGGCTGCAATAAAACCGTCATTGCCGGCCTGTATGCAAGTCGGCTCAAGGTGTTCGATCTTGGCTGGCAGGCCGGACGCCGACACGGGCGTGCACGCGGAGCAGCATAAATGACTGAAGCAAAACAGAATTCTCCCGCCAAGGACTGGCTGGAGGCGGAACTCGCCGACACGCTCGACGAAGACTATGAGCTGGAAATGTCGGAACCGGCGCTGTCGCTGGAAATCGCCAGAATCTACAAGAACGCGCATCCGCCCTCGATGAATCGCCTGCAATATTTTCGCGACCTGATCACGCTGCAATCCGAATTGATCAAGCTGCAGTCCTGGGTGGCTTACACCAAGAAGAAGCTGGTTGTGGTTTTCGAGGGCCGCGACTCGGCCGGCAAGGGCGGCGTCATCAAGCGCATCACCCAGCGGCTCAATCCGCGCATCTGCCGCGTCGTTGCCTTGCCGGCGCCGACCGAGCGCGAGAAGTCGCAATGGTATTTCCAGCGCTACGTGCCGCATTTGCCGGCAGGCGGCGAGATCGTGCTGTTCGACCGCTCCTGGTACAACCGCTCCGGCGTCGAAAGGGTGATGGGATTTGCCGAACCGGATCAGGTCGAGGAGTTTTTTCGCGACGTGCCGGAGTTCGAGCGCATGCTGGTCCGCTCCGGCATCACGCTGGTCAAATACTGGTTCTCCATCACCGACGAGGAGCAGCAGATGCGTTTCCAGATGCGCATCCATGATCCGATGAAGCAGTGGAAGCTGTCGCCGATGGACCTGCAGTCGCGCGTGCGCTGGGAGCAGTACACCAAGGCCAAGGAAGAGACCTTCGCCCGCACCAACATTCCCGAAGCCCCCTGGTTCATCGTCGAGGGCAACGACAAGAAGCGGGCACGGCTGAACTGCATCGATCATCTCCTCAAGCAGATGCCTTATCAGGAGGTGCCGCACGAGGAGATCACGCTGCCCGACCGCGTCTTCAATCCCGAATACGAGCGCCAGGTATTGCCGCGCGAGCTGTATGTGCCGGAGAAGTATTAAGGCAGAGCTCCCTTCTCCCCGTCACTATACGGGAGAAAGATGCCGGCAGGCGGATGAGAGACAGCGCCAACCTCGACAGTTGAACCTGCCAAAGTCACTGCATGGGACCAAACTTATTTTGATGTCATATTGCCATAGGGGGTATTGTCCGGCAGCGTAATCATTGATCGATTGCGCCGCCCCTCATTGCCCTGCCGGGCATTTTCTCCCCGTATAGTGACGGGGAGAAAGGGGCCTGTACCGAGGTTTCGCCAACAGAGCAGACGAAACGTCCTAATCGCGCTTGATGATCAGATGCGTGGCATTCGGCGTTGCGACCTGCTCGCTGCAGCGGTAGCCGAGCCGGGGCATGTCGATGCCGGCAAAAAGATTCTCGCCTGAGCCGAGCAGCATCGGCGATATCGCAAGATGCATGTCGTCGACGAGCTTTTCCTGGAGATATTGCCGGATCGTGGCGACGCCGCCGCCCAGCCGTACATCCTTGCCATCAGCCGCTGCCTTCGCCTTTTCCAGCGCTGAGTGGATACCATCGGTTACGAAATAGAAGGTCGTGCCGCCGTCCATGACAAGAGGATCCCGCGGAAAGTGGGTGAGCACGAAGACCGGCACATGGTAGGGCGGATTGTCTCCCCACCAGCCTTTCCAGGTGTCATCGGGCCAAGGTCCGCGGATCGGCCCGAACATGTTTCGGCCCATGATCCACGCCCCGATATCTTCGAAGCTGCGCGTCACAAACGTGTCGTCGGTATCCGTGGTCCCGCCATCTTCACCAGACATGTTGCGGAAGGTTCGGGTGCCGAGCATCCATGTGTGCAAGGCTTCCCCGCCGATGCCCAGCGGCTCTTTCAGGTCCTGGTCGGGACCGGCGCCGAAGCCGTCGATAGACAGGGTGAATGCGTTGACACGAAGCTTGGACATGAGTACCTCCCTAAACCGGTTGTAAAATGCAATCAGTTGTTTTTAGCTGGACTGATTGCGTTTTGCAAGCGGTACTTCGCCGCCGAGCAAGAGCGGCTTGTTTGGCCAGCATCAGGACCACCGCAAAGAGGGGATGGTTGCAGCAGCAGCTACTTGCGCCGCGACGCCTCGAGTATGCGCTCGACAGCTAGGCGGAGCGGCGACAGACTGTCTGTCACTACGGTCCAGACGATGGCGTCGGAAGTCTTGCGGTATTCGTGACGCAAAACGTTGCCAATTCCACGAATCTGTTTCCAGGGAATTTCTGGAGCAAGAGCGAGCAAATCGTCCGGGATGTGCCGGGTGGCTTCAGAAATGATCTCGATGCCGCGCTCCACTCCATGACGAAGCAGCCAGTCGTCACGAAAGTCATCCAGGGTCTTGCCGGCGGTGGCAGTGCTGATGCCATCCAAAGCCGCTATGATCTCGTCTAGGATCGGCTCGATCCGGCGGACTGCCATCAGAATACGCGCACGGCCGATTGTTCGATCTCGGCCTTCAACATGGGATGAAGGCTGTCGCGTGTGGTGATGTCAATTTCCGTTGACATCTTCTCTTCCAGAAATTGCTTGATCCCGACCAGGTCGATCAGAGAAAAGCGCCGCGCCGGATCATAGTCGATGAACAGATCAAGATCGCTGTCCGGCTGCGCATCGTCCCGCGCCGCCGACCCGAACAGATACAGCGAAGTCGCGCCCATGCCCTTGATGGCATCTGCGTTCCTCTGCAACCGTTCGATGACCTCGTTCCTGCTCATGAGTCCATTCTAGCGGATTGCAGCAAAATCCCAAAACGATGCGAGTGCCTACCCCTTCAGCATCGCCGCCACCTCGGGCGCGAAATAGGTGAGGATGCCGTCGCAGCCGGCGCGCTTGAAGGCGAGCAGCGATTCCAGCATCGCCTTGTCGCCGTCGATCCAGCCATTGGCGGCGGCCGCCTTGATCATCGAATATTCGCCCGACACCTGATAGGCGAAGGTCGGCATGCGGAATTCGTCCTTCAGCCTGCGGATGATGTCGAGATAGGGCAGGCCGGGCTTGACCATCAGCATGTCGGCGCCCTCGGCGAGGTCCTGCTCGGCCTCTCGCACCGCCTCGTCGAAATTGGCATGGTCGAGATAGTAGGTCTTCTTGTCGCCCTTGAGCAGGCCGGCGGTGCCGACCGCCTCGCGATAGGGTCCGTAGAAGGCGGAGGCGAATTTCGTCGCGTAGGACATGATCGCCACATCCTGAAAACCATTGGCGTCGAGCGCATCGCGGATGGCGCCGATGCGGCCATCCATCATATCGGACGGGGCAATGATATCGGCCCCGGCCGAAGCCTGGATGACGGCAGCCGCGGCGACCTGCTCCACGGTCTGGTCGTTGACGATGATGCCGTCACGCAAGATGCCGTCATGGCCGTGCGAGGTGAAGGGATCGAGCGCCGCGTCGGTGATGATGCCGATCTCGGGCACCGCGTGCTTGATGGCGCGCGTGGCGCGGTTGATGACGTTTTCCGGATCGAGGATGTGCGAGCCGGTCTGGTCGCGCAGGCCGAGCTCGACATTGGGGAAGGTGGCGATCGCCGGAATGCCGAGCTTTGCCGCGCGCTCGGCCTCCTTGACGGCAAGGTCAAGCGACAGGCGGAAGACGCCGGGCATGGCGGCGATCGGCTCGCGGATGTTTTTCCCGTCGACGACGAAGATCGGCCAGATCAGGTCGTCGACGGAGAGCCGGTTCTCCTGGACGAGGCGGCGCGACCAATCGGCCTTGCGCATGCGGCGCAAACGGCGGCTGCCGGTGATCTCGTCGACGCTGCGCGCGCCGGCAGGCTTTGCTGGGGTAAATTTGTTCATCGCCAAAACTCCGGATCGGGCGGCTTTTACCACGAGCCTCCGCCGCTGACCAATGCGACACGATTGTGCCAGCGTCGTAAGGGAGGGGTATGCCGAGTTTCAGGTCAGGCCGAGCCGGAGTCGAAGACGGGCGCGAAGCGACCAAACAGGTGTGTTCCGAGAACCGGAACGGAGCGTACGTTTAGGTACGCGAGTACTGGAAGCGCAGGAAACCACCGTTTGCAGGCCGGCATCACCTGAAACTCGGTATACCTATGGCTGACCGTTGCCGGACAGGACCTGCGCCGCTCCCCGCATGGCGACGCGGAACGCCTCGTCGAAGCTGACGCCGCGCACCTGCCAGCTGTAGGTCCTGCCGCCCGTGGCCAGCCGCCAGTCGGCGATCCAGCCCAATTCCTTGTCGCTCCAGACGATCCTGCCGGCAAGCGCCTGGTCGGCGCCGGCCTGTTTGGCGGCCTTGTCCAGAGCCGCGATATCCACCTCGTGCAGCGCCTTGTCGTCCAGCCCGGATTCGGAGAGCAGCGACGCCTTGAGGAATGCGATCCGCATCGCCAGCGGGTCGGCAGCATTCACGAACGATTCGCGCATCGGTGCGCCGCGCTCATCGTCGGCGGCCAGCGCGAAATGCCTGGCGCCTCGCTCCGTTGCGAGAAAGATCGCCAGCCGCGGCCGCTCGGCGAGCCACGGCTTGCTGCCGAGCGAGGCCAGTACCGGGTCGATCACACCAGGCCTGTAGAGGCAGGTAAGATCGTGCGGCCGGTCATGCGTGCCTTGCTCGTCGTGGATCGGAATGCCTTCCATCCGGCCGCGATAGCGGAATTCGGCAACGAAGCTGCCAGCCTTGTCGCGCAGCGCCGCCATTTCAGGCCTTTTCGGCAGCCGCTGATCGCCGGAGACCCTGACCAGAACCGCATCCAGACAGGACTTGAAGCCGATCCGGCGGTTTTCTTCGCCCTGGCCGGTGACGATGGTCTTCGCGCGATAGAGGTCGTCCCCGGCCAATGCCGGACGAGCGGCCGCGCATACAATCAGGCCGATCGCCACCAGGGCAAGACGCGAAAATCCAAGCATGGGCTCAACGTCCGGTTTGAAAGCCCGTCATCAAGATGGTCCGTTCTAGCATCGGCTGCCGGCGGTGGCCAAGGCGGCAGGATTGCGCCCCGCCATTGACGCGCCCATGCGCCGCGTTTTAGCACTTCAGTCCCGGCGGCGCGGGGAGGGATTCTTAGGCGATGGATTTTGGCGGCGGCAACGAGATCCGCTTCGAACGATCGGGCAGGGCCGGCGTTGTCACGCTGACGCGGCCGCAGGCGCTCAATGCCGTCACCCACCGAATGGTCAACGCGCTCGACAAGGCGCTGCGCGCCTGGGAGCGGGACGACGGCATCGATGTTGTCGTCGTCAAGGCCGAGGGCAGGGCGTTTTCGGCCGGCGGCGACATCCTCCACATCTACGAGGCTGGCCGGGCCGGAAAGCCGCCGGTCGATTTCTTCGCCGACGAATACCGGCTGAACGCCCGCATCGCGCGGTTCGGGAAACCCTATGTCGCGCTGATCGACGGTATCGTCATGGGCGGCGGCGTCGGCGTCTCGTTCCACGGCTCGCATCGGGTACTGACCGAGAACGCCCAGTTCGCGATGCCGGAAGTCGGCATCGGCTTTTTCCCGGATGTCGGCGCCAGCCATCTCCTGCCGAACCTTGGCGGCAGCTTCGGCATGTATCTGGCCCTGACCGGAAACCGCATCCGCTATGGCGATGCTTTGTGGTCTGGCCTGGCGACGCATACGATCAAGGCGCAGGACCAGGCCGGTTTTCTCGATAGGCTGGTCGCGACCGGCGACCCGGAACCGGCGCTGCGCGGCTTTTCCGTCCCGGCCCGGCGCGAGACGGACAGTCCGACGCTGGAAGCGATCGCCCGCCATTTCGCGCAACCGTCGCTGGGTGACGTCATCGGCAGCCTGGAGCGCGCCGCACCCGCCGATGCGTTCGCGGCAAAGACGCTGGCGACGATCCGCACCCGCTCGCCGACCAGCCTGCACGTCGCCTGGCGCGAGATCAGCGCCGGACTGACGCTGTCGATGGACGAGTGCATGCGGATGGAGTTCCGCATCCTCAACCGCATGCTTGCCGGCCACGATTTCTACGAAGGCATCCGCGCCGCCATCATCGACAAGGGCTCGACGCCGCAATGGCGGCCGGCAGGCATCGACGACGTCAGCGCTGCCGACGTCGATGCCTATTTCGCTCCGCTCGGCGAACGGGAACTCGAACTGTGAGCGACGTCACGTCGAGACGCGTCGTGCTCCAGCCCTCGACGGCCGAGGTCATCTTCGCCTGGTTCCAGCGCGTCATATCGGGCTACTGCCTGTTGTTCGGGATTTTGTACTGGATCCGGCTGATCGGCTTCTATCCCGGTTCGTTGTGGCGCTTCGACCTGATGCCGGTGCATTGGCAGGTGGCGGCGGTGACGCTCGCCGTCTTCTTCCCCTTCGCCGCCGCCGGCCTGTGGATGCTGGCCTCCTGGGGGCCGGTGATCTGGTTCATCTGCGCGGCGACCGAGACCGTCATGTATGCCGGCTTTCCCGAGCTCTTCGGCCACCGGCCGCTTATCCTCGCCTCGCATGCGGCGGTGGCGCTGCTCTACATCGTCTTTCGCGTGGTGATCTGGATGCAGAAGCGCCAGAGCCGGCAATAGAGCATCGACTGATGCTCAACAAGAATGGCGCCCGCGCGTCCTGTCGTACGCGCAAAGGACGCTCTAACTTCTATCGGCTTCCGCCCGGAATCATTGGCTAAATCTTTAGGTTAATCATCCTTGTTCGGGTGACCCTTCGTTAAGCCTCTTTCGAAACCTATTGCCGGTAAGCTCTTGTTAGCCCTAGCGTTTAAGTCGAATTTTATGAGTATTCGATAGTGTCGCGATCAAGGTGAAAAACAAAAAATCACCAGGCGACAAACGAGAGGCAAAGACAATGATCAATTCCCGTCCGGCGGCGAAGACCGCCAACGTATCCGATGACCGTCGCGAGGCGATCCGTTCGCTGTACATGGAGTCGCTGCAACTGGTGGAGCGCCTGCACCGCCGCCTGCTTGACGTGATCAAGGACGAATTCGACCGCAACGGCCGTTCCGACATCAACGCCATCCAGGCGCTGCTGCTCTTCAACATCGGCAATTCGGAGCTGACCGCCGGCGAGCTGCGCTCGCGCGGCTACTATCTCGGCTCGAACGTCTCCTACAATCTGAAGAAGCTGGTCGATCTCGGCTTCATCAACCACCAGCGCTCGCGCATCGACCGCCGCTCGGTACGGATCTCGCTGACGCCAAAGGGCAGTGAGGTGGCGGAAGTCGTCGCCGGCCTATACGAGCGCCATGTCGGCTCGATCGAGCAGGTCGGCGGCATCAACACGGAAGAATTCAAGCAGATGAATCGCGCCCTGCAGCGCCTCGACCGCTTCTGGAACGACACCATCGCTTACCGGATGTAACGCATCCGCAGCATGTAGGGGAAAACCGCGCCGAAGAAGCGCGGTCGGGAGCGACCTAAAGACCGGTGCCGAAAAGCACCGGTCTTTCCGTTTCGTCACGCCAGACGATCCAAATCGCGGTCAGGGTCACGTTGCCGCCATATTCCCGGTGAAAGCGAGAATGCGAGTGATGTTGCGGCGAGAGCGAACCGTCTCCCTGCCAACCGTCTCTCTGAACGCGCATTGCGCCCGGCGCGTTCTCACACAGCAGGAACAGGGGGCCATGGTTGGCTAATTGTTAAGGACGCCAACCCTAGAGTACGGTCGGGATCGCCCGGTGAAAAAACTGTTACAGGAATGTCTGGAGCGTAAATGAGAACCAGTCGCCGTTTCTTCCTTTCTGGAGCCTCCGCGTTGGCCGCGACGATGATTGCCGGCGGCGCCAGCGCGCAGGACGTGATCGCGGATATCCTGAAATCCTCCGGCCGCGGCAACTGGGACGACCAGTTCGACGCCCGCGCCAGCCAGGGCGGCAAGGTGGCCTCGACGCTGCCGATCGTCAGCCTGCAGACCGTTGCGTTCACCGAGCAGGCGATCGCGCAGTATCAGAATATTGTCGCGCAGGGCGGCTGGCAGCCGGTCCCGGACACCAAGAAATTGCAGCTCGGCGTCATCGATCCCGACGTGGTGCCATTGCGCAGGCGCTTGATGATTTCGGGCGACCTGGCGCAGAGCGCCGGCCTTTCAGAGGCCTTCGATTCCTACGTCGATGCGGCGGTCAAGCGCTTCCAGGCGCGCCACGGCCTGCCTTCCGACGGGACCTTGGGCCAATATTCGTATGCGGCGATGAATGTTTCGGCGCAGGTCCGGCTTGGCCAGCTGCAGACCAATCTGCAGCGGCTGAACGAACGCGCCGGCACGCTGGGCAACCGTTATGTATTGGTAGACATCCCGGGCGCCCAGATCGAAGCGGTCGAGAACGACCGCGTCGTGCTGCGCCACACCGCCGTTGTCGGCAAGATCGACCGCCAGACGCCGATCGTCGATTCCAAGATCAACGAGATCATCGTCAATCCCTATTGGAATGCGCCAGTCTCGATCGTGCGCAAGGACATCATTCCGCTGATGCGGAAGGACCCCAACTATCTCAAGGACAGCAACATCCGTCTGTTCGCACCGGACGGCAGCGAGGTCGATCCGCTGACCGTCGACTGGTCGACCGACGACGCGGAGAAATACCGCTTCCGCCAGGATCCGGGCGCCGGCAATGCGATGGCCTCAGTCAAGATCAATTTCCCGAGCCCGGACGGCGTCTACATGCACGATACGCCCCAGCAGAGCCTGTTCGGCAAGATGATGCGCTTCGATTCTTCGGGCTGCGTGCGCGTCCAGAACGTACGCGACCTCGTCACCTGGATCCTGCGCGACACGCCGGGCTGGAGCCGCCAGTATTTCGAGGCGGCGATCAAGAGCGGCGAGAACATCCCGGTGCAGGTCACCAATCCGGTGCCGGTCTTTTTCCTCTACATCTCGGCCTGGTCGACGGGGCCTGGCGTCGTGCAGTTCCGCGACGACATCTACGGGCTCGACGGAGCCAACGAGTTGCAGATCACCTCCGCGCTCTAAGCGACTGATTTTTTTACTGAAAGGGCCGCCGGTGAGGGCGGCCTTTTTGCATCCGGCTGGAGGTCACGCTTTGCGCCGGGTCCGGAAAGCGCCGTTCGGTACAGGGCCATGCAAGTCGCCATCTTCATCCTGATCGTGCTCGTCTTCGTCGCCGTTTCCGGCGCGCTGGTCCGGCTGGTGCGGGTGCCTTTGCCGGTGCTGCAGATTGCCATAGGTGCCGCACTCGCCTGGCCGATGCGCGGCATCCATGTCGAGATCGATCCCGAGCTTTTCCTGCTGGTGTTCATCCCGCCGTTGCTGTTCAGCGATGCCTATGGCGCCCCGAAGCGCGAACTGGTGGCGCTGCGCGGGCCGATACTGGACCTTGCCATCGGGCTGGTCTTCTTCACCATCGTCGGCTTCGGCTACGCCTTGCACTGGCTGGTGCCGAGCGTTCCGCTCGTTGTCGCTTTCGCGCTTGCCGCGGTGCTGTCGCCGACCGACGCAGTGGCCGTGTCCTCGATCGTCGACAAGAATGTGGTTCCGGCGCGGCTGATGCACATTCTGGAAGGCGAGTCGCTGCTCAACGATGCGTCGGGGCTGGTCATGTTCCGTTTCGCGGTGGCGGCAGTGTTGACCGGCAGCTTTTCCTTCGCCGCGGCATCTCTGACTTTCCTCTACGCCGTGGCAGTCGGCATCCTGGCCGGCGTGGTGGCATTGTTCGTTGCCGCCAAGGCGCTGCAATTGCTGAATCGCATCGGCGGCGTGCCGGCCGAGGCGCAGGTGCTGGTCATGATCCTGCTGCCCTTCGTCGCCTATCTCGGCGCGGAGCATGTCGGGGCTTCGGGTATCCTGGCTGCGGTCACCGCCGGCGTGCTGACCGGCGGTTCCGGAATTTTCCGCTTCCTCGGCGTTTCGGCGCGTATCCAGACGATGTCGCTGTGGACGACGCTGTCCTTCGTTTTCAACGGTGCTCTTTTCATCCTGCTCGGCCTGCAGTTTCCCGACATTATCGGCAACGTGCCGCCCGAGCTCAGCGGCCGCTATCCGGTCATCCAGCCGATCCTGACTGTGTTGGCGCTGACGCTGTGCTTGATCGCGCTGCGCTTTGTCTGGATCTGGATCGGCGACACTGCAGCCCGCGTCGTGGCGCGATTGCGCAAGCGCAAGGCCGAGCCGTTCGGACTGCGTATTCTCCTCGCCGGCTCGGTGGCCGGCGTGCGTGGCGCGATAACGCTGGCCGGCATCGTGTCGCTGCCGCTCGCCATGGCGGACGGCTCGCCCTTTCCGGCGCGAGACGTGGTGATCTTCCTGGCCGCCGGCGTCATCATCTGCTGGCTGGCCATCGCCAGCCTTGCCTTGCCGAAGATCGCGCGCGGTTTAGTCGAGCCGGGCGAGGATCGAGGTGCTGCCGAGGAGCGCCCGGCGCGTGTCGGCGCGGCCAAGGCCGCCATCGCCCGCATCGAGAGCGTCGCTGGTGCGGAAGACGGGGACGAAGGCGAAGTGCCCGGCGCCCGGCTCGCCGCGGCCGACAGCATTGTCGCCGGTTACCGCCGCCGCATCGCCGCCTCCGACGAGGCTGACGAAGCGCGCACTGAAGCCCGTGAAGCCGGACGGCTAGAGCTCGAAATGAGGCTCGCCGGCATCGAGGCCGAGCGCGCGGCCGTGCGCGCCATGTTTCGCAGCCGTGAGATCAACGATCACACCATGCAGGCGCTGCTTACTGAAATTACGCTTACGGAAGCCTTGCTGAAGGGTCGACAGGCAAGGAAATAGGTGGGCTCTTCGCCTCGCTGCCGCAATCCGGCCAGCAAATTTCGCGCTGCAAACGTGGCGGGGCGAAAGCAACTGTGTTAATGGCGCGGCAGACCCCCAGACGACAAGGATCTCAAGCATGGCAACAGCAGCGGCAGTGTCGAACAAATTCGAATCCTTCTTCGAAACCACGCTTGCCGATGCGGACCCGGAGATTTTCGGCGCGATCCGCAACGAACTCGGCCGTCAGCGCCACGAGATCGAGCTTATCGCATCGGAAAACATCGTCTCCCGCGCCGTGCTGGAAGCGCAGGGCTCGATCATGACCAACAAATACGCCGAGGGCTATCCGGGCAAGCGCTACTATGGCGGCTGCCAGTTCGTCGACGTGGCCGAGGACCTGGCCATCGAGCGCGCCAAAAAACTCTTCGGCTGCAACTTCGCCAACGTCCAGCCGAATTCCGGCAGCCAGATGAACCAGGCGGTGTTCCTGGCGCTGCTGCAGCCCGGCGACACCTTCATGGGGCTCGACCTCAATTCCGGTGGCCACCTGACGCACGGTTCGCCGGTCAACATGAGCGGCAAATGGTTCAAGGTCGTTTCCTACGGCGTGCGCAGGGACGATCATCTGCTCGACATGGATGCGATCGAGAAGACCGCCCACGAGACCAAGCCGAAGCTGATCCTGGCCGGCGGCACCGCCTATTCGCGCGTCTGGGACTGGAAGCGTTTTCGCGAAATCGCCGACTCGATCGGCGCCTATCTGATGGTCGACATGGCCCATATCGCCGGCCTGGTCGCCGGCGGCGTGCATCCGTCGCCGCTGCCATATGCCCATGTGGTCACCACCACCACGCACAAGTCGCTGCGCGGCCCACGCGGCGGCATGATCCTGTGCAATGACGAGGACATCGCCAAGAAGATGAACTCGGCGGTGTTTCCGGGCCTGCAGGGCGGGCCGCTGATGCATGTCATCGCCGCCAAGGCGGTGGCTTTCGGCGAAGCGCTGAAGCCAAGCTTCAAGGTCTATGCCGAGAGCGTTGCCGCCAATGCCAAGGCGCTCGCCTCCAGCCTGCAGGAAACCGGTCTCGACATCGTCTCCGGCGGCACCGACAACCATCTGATGCTGGTCGACCTACGCCCGAAGAACGCCACCGGCAAGCGCGCCGAGGCAGCGCTTGGCCGCGCCAACATCACCTGCAACAAGAACGGCATTCCGTTCGATCCCGAAAAGCCGTTCGTCACCTCGGGTGTGCGGCTCGGCACGCCGGCCGGCACCACGCGCGGCTTCGGCCAGGCCGAGTTCCGCGAGATCGGCAAGCTGTTCGCCGAGGTGCTGGACGGGCTCAAGGCCGCGAATTCGGACGAGGGCAATGCAGCTGTCGAGGCCGCGGTGAAGGCGAAGGTGGCCGCGCTGGCGGATCGTTTTCCGCTCTATCCCTATCTCGGTTGAGCTTACGCAAAGTGTCATCCGTTATCGGCCGCACGAGAAGCACTGTTGCAGTGGGGACCGAGTCCGGACAGGAGGCTTGACGATGATGCAGATTTTCCGTGTCGCTGGGTTTTGCGCGCTTGGCGTAGTGGCGACATTGACCGCCTTGCCGCTGTCCGCCGCCTTGGCACAGTCTGCGCCCACCCCAGCCGCGCCGAAGACGGAAACCTTCGGCATGTGGTCCACCACTGTGGACGAGATCGATACCGGCGAGGATCTGCGCAAGACCTGCGTCGCCTCGACCGCCTTTCTCGACGCGAGCGGTACCAGCGGCACCCTCACCCTCGCCATCTCGAACGGTGATGCACTGCCGCCCAACGGCTATCCGACCCTTGTCATCGCCATGAAAAACAAGGACTTGCCGACTGGCGGGAACATTCCGGCGGTGTTCGGCGACAGCAACGGCAAGGTCAAGGCGACCGTCAATGCCATGGCGGGTGCCGGCGGAAAATGGATGTTGAACAACACGCCCGAGATCAGCCTGGCGCTGCTGCGTGCCATGCGCCGCGCCAGCGCACTCGATGTGATCTTCGCCGACATTCCGGTCGCGACCGTATCGATGGACGGCTTCACCAAGGCCTATCGCAGCCTCGGCGTGTCATGTGGGTTCTCGACCGGTGACGTCGCTCCGTAATCGGCCGGTGTTGCCGTCTGGTATGATGCTGGCATTTTTCTTCGCGCCTCGCTATCTCTGAGGCGCGAGAGACCACCCCCGGTGCTTTGCCATCCCGGCAAAAACCTCTAAGCCTTTCGCTCCACGAGAATCGCGAACACAAGGCTGTCCATGCGCTGTCCCTACTGCCAGTCCGAAGATACGCAGGTGAAGGATTCGCGCCCCGCCGAAGATGGCGCGGCGATCCGCAGGCGGCGCGTCTGCCCCGATTGCGGCGGCCGCTTCACCACCTTCGAGCGCGTGCAGTTGCGCGACCTCGTGGTGGTGAAGAAGTCCGGGCGCAAGGTGCCGTTCGACCGCGACAAGCTGCTGCGCTCGGTCGAGATCGCGGTGCGCAAGCGCAATGTCGATCCCGAGCGCATCGACCGCGCGGTGACCGGCATCGTGCGCCAGCTCGAAAGCTCGGGCGAGACCGAGGTCGCCTCGGGCGAGGTCGGCCGCCTGGTGATGGAGGCGCTGAAATCGCTCGACGACGTCGCTTACGTCCGCTTCGCCTCGGTCTATCGCAATTTCCGTGAGGCCAAGGATTTCCACGACGTGCTGGGCGAACTGAAGGGTGACGAGCTCAAGGAAGAGGACGCCGGCTGAGCATGGCAAGGCGCAGCCAAGCCGAACAAGAAGTTCTTGATCGCCGCTTCATGGCGGCAGCACTCAGGCTGTCGCGCAAAAATGCCGGGCGGACCTCGACCAACCCGTCCGTCGGCACGCTGATCGTGCGCGACGACGGCACCGGGCCGATGATCGTCGGCACCGGCGTCACCGCTGTCGGCGGCCGGCCGCATGCCGAGACCGAGGCGCTGGCCGAGGCCGGCGAGCTCGCACGCGGCGCCACCGCCTATGTCACACTGGAGCCCTGCGCCCACCATGGCCGCACGCCGCCTTGCGCCAATGCGCTGCTCAATGCCGGCGTCGCGCGGGTGGTTGGGGCTGCGAGCGACCCCGATCCACGCGTGTCCGGCAACGGCTATGCGATCCTGCGTGCCGCCGGTGTCGAAGTGGTCGAAAAGGTGCTGCTGGCAGAAGCCGCCGAGCAGATGGCCGGCTATCTCATTCGATCTCTGAAAAAACGTCCGGAAGTGATCCTGAAACTTGCGCTTTCCAGCGACGGCAGGATCGGCATGGAAGGCGCGGGGCAAGTCTCGATTACCGGCGACGTCGCCCGGCGCGAAGTCTACCTGATGCGGGCCGAAGCCGACGGCATATTGATCGGCATCGGCACGGCGCTGGAGGACGATCCGGCGCTGACGGTGCGGTTGCCGGGGCTGGAAAACCGTTCGCCGGCGCGCATCGTGCTCGACCGCCAAATCAGGCTGCCGGAAACGTCGAAACTGGTCGCCGGCGTCGACCGGGTTCCGCTCTATGTCGCCGCCTGCGCTGAAGCTGATCCGCACCGGCGCGCCGCGCTCGAACGCGCCGGCGTGCGCTTCATCGGCACCGAGACGTACGAAGGCGATATTGCGCTGCCGGAACTGCTCGAGGATCTGGCCGCGCTCGGCATGGCCAGCGTGCTGGTCGAGGGCGGCGCCAAGGTGGCCAAGGCCTTCCTCGCCGAAGGGCTGGTCGACCGCATCGTGCTGTTCCAGGGCCAGGAGCCGATCGGCAAGCGCGGCATTGTATCGCCCATCGACGCCGACCATATCCCGGCAGGATTTCGCAAATTGCGCGACATGCGTTTCGGCGAAGACAGCTACGCCGAGTGGATAAGGGATTTCTAGGCCATGATCCCGAACCGAAGGTCCGCGTTAGCGAAAAGTGGGAACCGGTTTTCGGAAAAGATCATGGCCAAACAAGAAGACAGGATCTGATGTTTACCGGGATTGTCACCGATGTCGGAACCGTCGCTGCCGTGAAGCCGCTGAGAGAGGGCGTCGGCTTGCGCATCGACACCGCCTATGATCCGCAGACCATCACCATTGGTGCTTCGATTTCCTGCGGCGGCGTCTGCCTGACGGTGACGGCGTTGCCGGAAAGCGGCGCCAATGCACGCTGGTTCGAGGTCGAGGCCTGGGAAGAAGCGCTCAGGCTGACCACAGCGATGGGCTGGAAATCCGGCACCAGGATCAATCTGGAGCGGGCTCTGAAGATCGGCGACGAACTCGGTGGTCACATCGTTTCAGGCCATGTCGACGGCACGGCCGAGATCGTGGCGCGCAAGGAGGAGGGCGACGCCGTGCGCTTCACGCTGGAAGCGCCGCGCGACCTGGCCAAATTCATCGCACCCAAGGGCTCCGTCGCGCTCGACGGCACTTCGCTCACCGTCAACAAGGTCGAAGGCACCCGCTTCGACGTGCTGCTGATCCATCACTCGCTGACCGTGACCACCTGGGGCGAACGCCAGGTCGGCGACCGGGTCAATCTGGAGATCGACACCATGGCCCGCTACGCGGCGCGCTTGGCCGAGGCCGCGAAAGAGGGGCTTTGAGGCAACAGCCTTGAAGTTTCCGGCCATTGGCCGTACATTGCCGCTGGAGAATGACGATGACAGCACATGCACAGCCACCTCGCGGCCGTGTCCGTGGCGAGCGTTTGGAGACGCGCGTTACGGCCGACCAGAAAAGCCTAATTGAACATGCTGCGGCCCTGCAGGGCCGGACGGTGACGGATTTCGTGCTGACCAGTGTGCAAGAAGCCGCCCGCAGGACCATCGAGGAGCATCAGCGTCTCGATTTGTCTGTCCGCGACAGCCGGGCCTTCGTCGATGCCCTAATCAATCCGCAGCCGGTAAACGATCGTTTGCGCGATACCGTGCGTGGGTATCGTCAGGCCACCGGCACCTGACGAGTGAGCGCCTCCAACGAGGATTCTCTTCGGGTTGAGGTGCTTGGCCCACATCACGAAAGGACTTCGTTCGAGAGCGACGTAGAGCCGCTCGATCGATATTTCCGAATGCAGGCTGGACAGGACGCGCGCAAGAACATCGCGGCACCGTTTGTTCTTGTCCTGCCGGACGGAGCCATCGCCGGCTACTACACGTTGTCGGCGACTGCCGTGGATATTGGCGAGTGGCCCGCCCAGACCATCCGCAAGCTTCCTCGCTACCCCCTCATTCCAGCGACGCTGCTCGGTCGTCTCGCCGTTGATCGGCGATATTGGGGGCAAGGCCATGGTCGCTATCTCCTGGCCGATGCACTGTCCCGGTGCGTCAGAAGCGAGATTGCCTCGTTCGCTGTTATAGTCGATGCCAAAGGCGAAGACGCACGCCGCTTCTATCAACGCGAGAGCTTTCTGCCGTGCCCAGATCAGCCAATGAAGCTGTTCCGGCCGATGGCTGATATCGCTGAGCTGTTCAAATGAGGAAGGGACTTTGATGGAAAGCAGGGATTCCAAAGAGGAAGAGCGGCTGACGCGCGAAGCCTTGGCCGACGTGGATGACGGCCGTGTGGTGGATCACGAGGCCGTTCTTGTGTGGACTGAAAGCATCGGTGCTGACTGCCCCCACTCCGCACCTCGCCCAAAGATGCGATAAACCTGGCTCGTCTCCACCAATCTTCCGCTTGCGATCAAACCGGCTTCGGCCTAAGTCACCGGCGATCCCGGAGACATCTATGGCTGGCACATCCCAACACGGCAAAGCGTTCATTCGCCCGAAGAAGAAGGCCCACCTTCTTGTCATCGAGGCGCGCTTCCATGACGATCTTGCCGACGCGCTGCTCGAAGGCGCGACAATCGCGCTCGAGGAAGCGGGCGCGACATACGATGTCGTCACCGTTCCGGGCTCACTCGAAATTCCCGCAGTGATTTCCTTCGCGCTCGACGGCGCCGCCGAAGGCGGGCCGAGCTATGATGGTTTTGTCGCCCTCGGCACCGTCGTGCGCGGTGATACCTATCATTTCGACATCGTCGCCAATGAATCCAGCCGTGCCCTGATGGACCTGTCCGTGCAGGATGCGGTCTGTATTGGCAACGGCATCCTGACCACCGAAAACGACGAGCAGGCCTGGACGCGGGCCAGGCGTTCGGAAGGCGACAAGGGCGGCTTTGCCGCGCGTGCGGCGCTGACTATGATTGCCCTCAAGCAACAGTTGGGAGAGCGATCGTGAGCGAACCCGCATCACCCGGCCAGCCTGCGGTACGCCACGCCAACAAGCGCGGTGCTGCCCGTCTGGCCGCCGTGCAGGCGCTCTACCAGATGGATGTGGCCGGCAGCGGCGTCTTCGAGATCACCGCCGAATACGAGGCGTTCAGGCTTGGCAAGGAAGTCGACGGCGCGCTCTATCGCGAGGCCGACGCACAATGGTTCCGCGCCATCCTTGCCGGCGTCGTCGAGAACCAGAAGACCATTGATCCGATCATCCGCCAGGCGCTGACCGAGGACTGGCCACTGTCCAGGCTCGATTCGACGCTGCGCGCCATATTGCGCGCCGGCGTCTACGAACTGATGAAGCGAGAGGACGTGCCGGTGGCTGTCATCGTTTCGGAATATGTCGATATCGCCAAGGCGTTTTACGAAGAAGACGAGCCGAAGCTGGTCAACGCGGTGCTCGATCGCGTGTCGCGCCGGGTGCGCGGCGAGGGGCGCGGCAAGGACGCTTCATGACGGCCGTCGCTATCGCCGAGGCTGGCAGGGAAGCGCGCCGCACGGCGCTCATCCTTGCCGCTTCGCAGGCGATCATCGGTTCGGCCGCACCCATCGCCATTTCCGTGGGTGGATTGGCCGGACATTATCTGCTCGGCTCCGACAAGTCGCTGGCGACCGCACCGATCACCGGCTTCAACGTCGGCGTGGCGCTCGGCGCGCTTCCGGCCGCCGCCATCATCCGCCGGCTCGGCCAGCGTGACGGCTTCATGACCGGCACGATCGTCACTGCGCTCGGTGGTCTGGTCGCCACGCTGGCGCTGTTCCAGGCCAGCTTTTGGCTGTTCGCCTTCGGCCTGCTGGTGATCGGCATCGGCGGCGCCTTCGTCCAGCAATTCCGCTTCGCCGCCGCCGACAACGCGCCGTCTGAATTCAAGGCGCGCGCCATCTCCTTCGTGCTGGCCGGCGGCATCGTCACCGCCATCCTCGGGCCGCAGATCGTCATCTTCACCCGCGAATTGTTTGTGCCGGTGATGTTTGCCGGCTCGTTCGCGTCGATCCTGGTGCTGGCGGCGGTCGGCGCCGCCATCCTGTCGCTCCTGCGCATCCCTGCCAGGGCAGCCGGCAAAGTGGAAATCGCCGACAGCGACGCGCGGCCGCTCGCCGAGATCGTGACCAGGCCGCGCTTTGTGGCGGCGCTGTTTTGTGCCGTCGGCAGCTACGCGCTGATGAGCTTCGTCATGACCGGCGCACCGCTCGCCATGGTCGGCTGCGGCCTGTCGACGGACGACGCCACGCTCGGCATTTCCTGGCATGTCATGGCAATGTTCGCGCCGAGCTTCTTCACCGGGTCGCTGATCTATCGCTTCGGTGCCGAACGGATCGTCGCAACCGGCCTTGTGCTGCTGATCGGCTGCGCCGTGGTGGCGCTGTCGGGCCTGGCCCTGTGGCAGTTCTGGACGGCGCTGATCCTGCTCGGCCTCGGCTGGAATTTCGGTTTCATCGGCGCCACCGCCATGGTCGCCGACAGCTACCGGCCATCCGAAAAGGGCAAGGTCCAGGGTTTTCACGATTTCGTCCTGTTCGGCTCCGTCGCTTTCGCCTCGCTGATGTCGGGCGCGGTCTACAACGCCTGGGGCTGGGAGATGCTGAACTGGATCATCTTCCCGGTGACGGTGCTGTGCTTCGTGGCGCTGGGCGTGTTGAAGATGACAAGCGTACGGCCGACCAGCGCATGACCCCGAACCGAAGGTTCGGAAAGGATCATGCGCAAAATCAAAAGTGCTACAGCGCCCTTTGCGCGTCCAAACGGACGCGCGGCGCTGTAATGCATGTCGCGCAAAGTGTGCAGCGGTTTTGTGATAACGACATGCGTAAAAACAACAACCTAAAGCGCGTCGCATGAGGCCGGCCAAACGCGACGCGCTTTAGTGACATGACGCTGTCGGGATCGGACAGCAGCGGATCCAGCCGCATCCGAACAAAATTATTGCCCCCATCCCCCTTCTTATGAAACCGTGTGCCCCGACGGGGCATTGAAGCCATGCTCATATGCGGCAGCCGTAATCCGGTTCTCAGCAAGGGATTTGTGAAATGTTTTCAGTCAAGGTTCTGGCCGGCGCGGCTCTAGCGCTCGGCATCACCGCAGCCTCGGCGAGCGCTCAGGTGGTGGTGTCGTCGAAGATCGACACCGAAGGCGGTGTGCTCGGCAACATCATCCAGCTGGTGCTGAACGCCAACAACATCCAGACCACCGACCGCATCCAGCTCGGCGGCACTCCTGTGGTGCGCAAGGCGATCACCGCCGGCGAGATCGACATCTATCCGGAATACACCGGCAATGCCGCCTTCTTCTTCGAAAAGGCCGACGATCCCGTGTGGAAGGATGCTGCCAAGGGCTATGAAATGGCCAAGAAGCTCGACTACGACGCCAACAAGATCGTCTGGCTGTCGCCGTCGCCGGCCAACAACACCTGGGCGATTGCGCTGCGCAAGGATGTCGCCGAGGCCAACAAGCTGGCGACGCTGTCCGACTTCGGCAAATATGTCTCGGGCGGCGGCCAGGTCGTGCTGGCGGCCTCGGCCGAATTCGTCAATTCGGCCGCCGCACTGCCGGCCTTCCAGACCACCTATGGCTTCACGCTGAAGCCGGACCAGCTGATCACGCTGTCCGGCGGCGATACGGCGGCGACCATCGCCGCTGCGGCGAACCAGACCAACGGCGCCAACTCCGCCATGGTCTACGGCACCGATGGCGGCATCGCGCCGTCCGGCCTGGTCGTGCTAGAGGACGACAAGGGCGTGCAGCCGGTCTACCAGCCGGCGCCGATCATCCGCGAGGCGGTGCTGAAGGAGCATCCCGCAATCGAGACGCTGCTGAAGCCGGTCTTCGCCAAGCTCGACCTCGTCACCCTGCAGGAACTGAACGGCCGCGTGCAGGTCGGCGGCGAGCCGGTCAAGGGCGTCGCCGAAGACTTTTTGAAGAAGAACGGGTTTTTGAAGTAGTCAGCCCGTTTTGAAAATGACGCCGGTGCGAGGCGCCCCCCTCTGGCCTGCCGGCCATCTCCCCCGCAAGGGGGGAGATCAGATGTCACTTTGGCTTTCGCCAATCTCCGAGGCTGCTGGACGGGCGCTCTTCACGAAGCTACCAATCTGCCCGCTCGGGGGGCTCCGATGACCATCCGCTTTGACAAGCTCGGCGTGGTCATCGCCGCGATCGTTGCTTATGCCGCCTTCGTGGCGCCCTTCGCCACCTTGCGCGCCAACCGCATCGTGCCAGGCGAGGCACGCTCGATCCTCGAGGCTCTGCCTGCGGCGGCAGGCCCGCTACTGCTGGCGATCGTTGTCGCCGCGGGGCTCATCGCGCTGTTGAAGACGCCGCTGATCCTACGCCTTGCCGCCAGTGTGGTCGTGCTTGCAGCATTGGCGCTGCTGATCGGCGTCGCCGGCAGCTTCCTGACGCCTGAGGGCAATACCTTTGCCCGCATCTCGCCGGCCTCGGGCTTCTGGCTGCTCATCTTCGCCTTTACGCTTTTGCTCGCCGATGTGCTGACAAGGCTGAACCTGTCGCCATGGGCGCGGGTTGGCATACTTGTAGTCGCAGCTCTGGCCATCGGCCTGTTGCTGGTCTCGGGAAGCTGGAACAGCCTGTCGATCCTCAAGGAATATGCCAACCGTGCCGACAGTTTCTGGGCGGAAGGCTCCAAGCATGTGACGCTGGCGCTGGGTTCGCTGGCGGCGGCGGTGATATCAGGCCTGCCGCTCGGCATCCTCTGCCACCGCGCCGAAAAATTGCGGGCCGGCGTGCTCAACGTGCTGAACATCATCCAGACCATCCCCTCGATCGCGCTGTTCGGCCTGTTGATCGCGCCGCTCGGCTGGGTCGCCACGCATGTTCCCGGCGCAGCCGCGCTCGGCATTCGCGGCATCGGCACCGCGCCCGCTTTCGTTGCCCTGTTCCTGTATTCGCTGCTGCCGGTGGTGGCCAACACCGTGGTCGGTCTTGCCGGCGTGCCGCGCGCCGCCAATGACGCCGCACGCGGCATGGGCATGACCGATCGCCAGCGCCTGTTCGGCGTCGAATTTCCGCTGGCCTTCCCGGTGATCCTCACCGGCATCCGCATCGTGCTGGTCCAGAACATCGGCCTTGCCACCATTGCCGCGCTGATCGGCGGCGGCGGCTTCGGCGTGTTCGTGTTCCAGGGTGTCGGCCAGACGGCGATGGACCTGGTGCTGCTCGGCGCCGTGCCGACGGTGGCTATGGCCTTTGCCGCCGCCATCATCCTCGACGCGGTGATCGAAATGACCTCCACCAGGAGACGCGAGGCACAACCGGCATGATCGAGTTCGAAGGCATTACCAAGCGCTACGACGCGACAACGGTGGTCGACGACGTGTCGTTGCTGATCGAGCCGCGCACCATCGCCGTCATCGTCGGCACCTCCGGCTCCGGCAAGACGACGCTGCTTCGCATGATCAACCGCCTGGTCGAGCCGACCGCGGGCGTGATCAGGCTCGACGGCGCCGACAACCGCTCGCTGCCCGGCTACGAACTGCGCCGCAGCATTGGCTACGCCATCCAGGGCCATGGGCTGTTTCCGCATCGCACGGTGGCGCAGAACATCGCAACCGTGCCGGTGCTGCTCGGCTGGGACGCGGCCCGCATCAAGCGCCGCGTCGACGAGTTGATGACGCTCTACCAGCTCGATCCCAGGCGTTCGGGCCACGCTATCCGCACGAGCTCTCTGGCGGCCAGCAGCAGCGCGTCGGCGTCGCCCGGGCGCTTGCCGCGGAGCCGAACCTGCTGTTGATGGACGAGCCGTTCGGCGCCCTCGACCCGATCATCCGCAACAAGGCGCAGGAGGATCTTCTGGCGATCCAGAAGCGTTTCGGCACCACCATCATCCTCGTCACCCATGACATGGAAGAGGCGGTGCATATGGGCGACAAGATCGCGGTGATGGATGCCGGCAAGCTGGTGCAATATGCCAAGCCCGCCGAGATCCTGGCGAAGCCGGTCAGCGCCTTCGTCGAGACCCTGGTCGGCGCCAGCGAAAAACCGTTCAGGCTGCTGTCGCTCGGCCGGGTGCGCGACGCGGTGGAGACGGGCACCGCCGAAGGCGAGGCGATCCCCGCCGACGCCAGCCAGCGCGATGCGCTGGCCGAGCTCCTCTGGTCGGGCCGCCCGGCATTGCCAGTGAAAGGCGCCGACGGCAAGCCGCTCGGCCGCGTGACGGTGGACGGGCTGGTGAAACGCGCGGCGAGGCCGGCATGAAGGAGGCCGGTGTAAAAGCTTGGCTTCCGTCGCTGCTCAGGCTTGTCCTGGTGGCGTTGCTGGTTGCCTTCGTGACCAATCCCGGCTGGTTCGAGCCGCTTCTGAAGCCGCTGACCGAGAACAACGCGCCGGCAATCTACAATCAGGGCAGCCTTTTGACGTTGACGCTGCTGCATCTGAGGACCGTTCTGATCGCAACGGTGGCGGCGACCATCGTTGCCGTGGCCCTCGCCATCCTGGTCACCAGGCCGGCCGGCGTCGAATTCCTGCCGCTGTCGCGCAGCCTGGTCAATATCGGCCAGACCTTTCCGCCGGTGGCGGTGCTGGCGCTGGCCGTCCCGGCCGTCGGCTTCGGCGAAAAGCCGACACTTATCGCGCTGTTTCTCTACGGTCTGCTGCCGATCTTCGAGAACGCGCTGACCGGGCTGACGACGCTGCCGGCCAATGTGGTCGAGGCGGCGCGCGGCGCCGGCATGACCGGCTGGCAAAGGCTGGGCAGGGTCGAGCTGCCGCTCAGCGCACCGATCATTCTCGGCGGCATCCGGCTGTCGGTGGTCATCAGCCTCGCCACCGCGACGATCGGCTCGACCGTGGCGGCCAGGACGCTCGGCGAGGTGATCATCGCCGGTCTGTTGTCCAACAACCTCGCCTTCGTCCTGCAGGGAGGCCTGATCGTCGCAGCCCTTGCCGTGCTAATCTATGACGGGCTGTCGGCTATCGAGCGCTACACCGCGCGTCGCATGGGGCAGGAGACGGCGTAGTCACCAAAACTCAGATATCGCGTTCACTCATCTCGGCGGAAATGGATTCCAAACAGCGATTTCCATGACCGACTGGGTTCTGAAGTGAAAGATAGCGGCTCTACCGAGAGGCTTTTGGGCGAAAGCCGGGCAAAAACCGAACAATATCTTGACGTTCGCAACCCCGTTTCGCATAAGCCGGTGCGAAGGGAGCGGATTCCGCGCGCGGAATCCGCTCCCTGTCTCAACGGCCCAGGGAGGGGTTCTTTTGGGTCATCAAGCGAGGAAAATCCGGCAATGACCATAATTTCAGCTGTCATCGCCTGCGGTCTGCTTTCAGTCCTTTACGCCATCTGGGCGACACGTTCGGTCCTCGCGGCCGATCAGGGCAATGCACGCATGCAGGAAATTTCCGCGGCCATCCGCGAAGGCGCGCAGGCCTATCTGGCGCGCCAGTACACCACCATCGCCATCGTCGGTGTCGTGGTCCTGCTGCTCGCCTGGTGGCTGCTTTCGATCACCGCCGCCATCGGCTTCCTGATCGGCGCCGTTCTGTCGGGCGCTGCCGGCTTCATCGGCATGCACGTCTCGGTGCGCGCCAATGTCCGCACCGCGCAGGCGGCTTCCAACAGCCTCGCTGCCGGCCTCGAGATCGCCTTCAAGTCGGGCGCCATCACCGGCATGCTGGTCGCTGGCCTGGCCCTGCTCGGCGTCTCGATCTACTACCTGATCCTCACCCAATTCATGGGCCTTCAGCCAAACGACCGTGTCGTCATCGACTCGCTGGTTTCGCTCGGCTTCGGAGCCTCGCTGATTTCGATCTTCGCCCGTCTCGGCGGCGGCATCTTCACCAAGGGCGCCGACGTCGGCGGCGATCTCGTCGGCAAGGTCGAAGCCGGCATTCCCGAAGACGATCCACGCAATCCGGCCACCATCGCCGACAATGTCGGCGACAATGTCGGCGACTGCGCCGGCATGGCCGCCGACCTGTTCGAGACCTATGCGGTGACCGTGGTCGCTACCATGGTCCTCGCCGCCATCTTCTTCGGCGGCACCGCCGTTCTCAGCGCCACGATGCTCTATCCGCTGGCCATCTGCGGGGCCTGCATCCTGACCTCCATCGTCGGCACCTTCTTCGTCAAGCTCGGCTCCAACGGCTCGATCATGGGCGCGCTCTATAAGGGCCTGATCGTCACCGGCCTGCTGTCGATCGTCGGCCTCGGCATCGCAACCTCGGCAACACTGGGCTGGGGCGAAATTGGCACGGTCGACGGCATGGCCATCACCGGCGCGAACCTGTTCATCTGCGGCCTGATCGGTCTCGTGGTGACCGGTCTCATCGTGGTGATCACCGAATATTATACCGGCACCAACAAGCGCCCGGTGAACTCCATCGCCCAGGCTTCGGTCACTGGTCACGGCACCAACGTCATCCAGGGTCTTGCGGTCTCGCTGGAATCGACGGCACTTCCGGCGATCGTCATCGTCGGCGGCATCATATCGACCTACCAGTTCGCCGGCCTCTACGGCACGGCGATCGCAGTCACCACGATGCTCGGCCTTGCCGGCATGATCGTTGCGCTCGATGCCTTCGGCCCGGTCACCGACAATGCCGGCGGCATTGCCGAAATGGCCGGCTTGCCCAAGGAAGTGCGCCAGTCCACCGATGCGCTCGACGCCGTCGGCAACACCACCAAGGCGGTGACCAAGGGTTACGCCATCGGTTCGGCCGGTCTCGGTGCGCTGGTGCTGTTTGCGGCCTACTCCAACGACCTGAAGTTCTTTGCCGCCAATAGCGACAAATATCCTTACTTCCAGGGCATGGGCGACGTCTCTTTCGACCTCTCCAACCCTTACGTCGTCGCCGGCCTGATCTTCGGCGGTCTGATCCCGTATCTGTTCGGCGGCATCGCCATGACCGCCGTCGGCCGTGCGGCGGGCGCCATCGTCGAGGAGGTGCGCAAGCAGTTCCGCGAGGATCCGGGCATCATGGCCGGCACGTCGAAGCCGAACTATGCGCGAGCGGTCGACCTTCTCACCAAGGCGGCGATCCGGGAAATGATCGTTCCGTCGCTGCTGCCGGTGCTGGCGCCGCTGGTCGTCTATTTCGGCGTGCTGCTGATCTCGGGCTCGAAGGCATCAGCCTTTGCGGCGCTCGGCGCCTCGCTGCTCGGCGTCATCGTCAACGGCCTGTTCGTCGCCATCTCGATGACCTCTGGCGGCGGCGCCTGGGACAACGCGAAAAAATCGTTTGAGGACGGCTTCACTGGCAAGGACGGCGTCAAGCATCTCAAAGGTTCCGAGGCACACAAGGCCTCGGTGACCGGCGACACCGTCGGCGATCCCTACAAGGACACCGCCGGTCCGGCAGTCAATCCGGCGATCAAGATCACCAACATCGTCGCCCTGCTGCTGCTGGCCGTGCTCGCGCACGGCTGAGGCCGCTCGGCCTTTCCAGGGCCGAAATCCAGCACCGAACCCGCGGGAGCGATCCCGCGGGTTCTTCTATTTTGGACGTCCAGCATCAGGGCATTGACGCCCGTGACGGCTCCAAAGCTCGCGTTCAAGTCGTCTGCGGCCCGCAGCCCGCGACGCTGGCTTGCTGTCTCAAAACAAAAACCCGCAGGATCGCTCCCGCGGGTTTTCGGTCGCCTGAGATGTTGCTGCTTCCAGGGAAGCAAAAGGAAAGGATGAAGCCGATTCTGCCGGGATGGATCAGGTGCCGGGCGAGCCGCCGCCGCCGCCGGGGAGGCCGGGCGCCAGCTTGCTGGCGCCTTTGATGATCTGGCTGAGGAAGTTCTGGTCCTTGCCGCCGGTCGGAGTGGTCCGCGAGATGAAGTCGAACACCTTGCCGTCCTTCAGGCCGTAATTGGCGATCTGAGTGACGCGCCCGTCCTCGCCGAAATAGACCGCCAGCACCTTCTGGTCGACCAGCCTCGGCTTGTCGAAGGCGACGTAACGCTTGCGCGTCTGCGAGATGTAGTAGAAGGCCTCGTTGTCGAAAGTCGCCTTCGTCGACGGGGTGCCGAGCGCCAGAAGCACCTGTTCGCGGCTCGAGCCGACCGGCACCAGGTCGATCGCCTGCTGGTCGATCACGTAGCCCTGCGTCAGCGTTTCGCTCGGATTGAGATCGCCGATCATTTTCGACGAGTTGCAGGCGGATAGCGCCGATGCAACCACCAGCAGCGAGACCGCGCCGGTGGACCTGGACAAAGCGGACCTGGACAGAAAAGTCGACTTGAATTTCAGCGCGCGCAACTACAACTCCATTAGCTGGCCGCAACTTGCGCTGGGCCGCAAAACCGGTAAACCAGCTTGCTCGCCGATGCAACAAGGCCAATTCAAACAAACGGTCCCCGGGAGACCACCCTCAATGTTCCAGCGCCTTTTTGGTCGCGAACGTCACGCCAACCGCGCTATCACCGAGGCGCTTTACGCACAAATCGTGGCAGCGGCGCGGCAAACCGTGTTTTATTCCGACTGGAGTATACCGGACACGCCGCTTGGCCGCTTCGAGATGCTGTCCCTGCACATGTTCCTGTTCCAGCACCGGCTGCGCGGCGAGGGCGGTGTCGCCGGGGAGGTCGCGCAGGTGTTGATCGACGAATTCTTCATGGATGTCGAGCATTCGCTGCGGGAACTGGGCATCGGCGACGTCGGCGTGCCGAAGCGCATGAAGAAACTGGCGAAGATGTTCTATGGCCGCACCGCCGCCTATGACGATGCGCTGGAACGAAACGACCATGATGCACTCATCGCCGCCCTTGCCCGCAATGTCAGGCCCGATGCCGCCACCTGGCCGCAAGCAACGCAACTGGCCGGCTACGTCGCCGATGTCTCCAGGCGACTCGCGGAACAGCCGACCGAATCGATTGTTTCCGGCACTGTGGCATTCCCTGTGGCCAAGACTATCTAAGAAAAATAAGACTATCTAAGGAAAAGATGAAACACGCCGATTCCCAGAGCCCCGTGTCCTTCGTGGCCAATGTCGCCCGGCTGCCGCAAAAGGGACTGCCGGTGGTGATCGAGGCCGACGCCGCGCAGCGCGCCGCGCTGGCGGGCGAGCACGATTTGCTCTCGGTCGAGAACTACCGTGTCGAACTCCTGGTGGCGCCGTGGAAGCGCAACGGCGTCAAGGTCAGCGGCCGCGTCGAGGCCGATATCACCCAGGCCTGCATCGTCACCCTCGATCCGGTCGAGGCGCATATCGACGAGGCGGTCGACGGACTGTTCCTGCCGGAGCGGTCCAAGCTCGGGCGGCAGGGTTTCGAGGGCGGCGGCGAGATAATGCTCGATGCCGAAGGGCCGGACAGCCCGGAAACATTTTCCGGCAATACGATCGATGTCGGGGCGCTCGCCGAACAGTTCTTTGGGTTGGCGATCGATCCCTATCCGCGCAAGCAAGGCGTTTCAATGGAGGCTGCCGACGATGCCGGGACTGCGGAAAGCGAATTCCAGCAAAAGCTGCGTTCCCTGCTGGGAAAATCCTGAAAACCCGACCCAATCGGAGAAAGCCGGTTGTGCGGCAGCCCAAAAACGCTATTTTCGCCGAACCTTCGCGAGCCCCAAAACCGTTGCCAGCGCCAGGCGCTCGCTCAAGCAAACTGTGAGATGAACACCGCGTGATCAGGATTTCCATCGATGCCATGGGTGGCGATCACGGACCAAGCGTGGTCATCCCGGCGCTCATGACGGTCGCGACGCGGCGTCCCGACATCCGCTTCGTCATCTATGGTCGCGAGGAGGCAGTGCGTCCCGAACTCGCAAAACTCCCCAAGCTGGCGGAAGTGTGCGAGTTCATTCACTGCGAGATAGCAGTCAGGATGGACGACAAGCCGAGCCAGGCGCTGCGCCATGGCCGCTGGAAGTCGTCGATGTGGAAAGCGGTCGAGGCGGTCAAGGCAGGTACTGCGGACGCCTGCATCTCGGCCGGCAACACCGGCGCGCTGATGGCGATGTCGAGGTTCTGCCTTCGCACCATGGCGACCATCGACCGTCCGGCGATCGCGGCGCTCTGGCCGACATTGCGCGGCGAAAGCGTGGTGCTGGACGTCGGCGCCACCATCGGCGCGGATGCGCATCAACTGGTTGATTTTGCCATTCTGGGCACCGGC
This sequence comes from Mesorhizobium sp. WSM4841, assembly GCF_055811515.1. NCBI lineage: Bacteria > Pseudomonadati > Pseudomonadota > Alphaproteobacteria > Hyphomicrobiales > Phyllobacteriaceae > Mesorhizobium > Mesorhizobium sp. WSM4841. The sequence goes on along the minus strand of NZ_JBVVQC010000012.1, from coordinate 5,930 downwards.
ATGGCGCGCTCGGTTTTCGGCATCGAACGGCCGAGCGTCGGCCTGCTCAATGTCGGCGTCGAGGAGATCAAGGGCCAGGAAGAGGTCAAGGAGGCGGGCCGCATGTTGCGCGAGGCCAACATGGCCTCGATGAACTACCATGGTTTCGTCGAGGGCGACGACATCGGCAAGGGCACGGTCGACGTGGTCGTCACCGAAGGATTTGCCGGCAACATCGCGCTGAAGACGGCGGAAGGCACGGTAAGACAGATCGCCGGTTATCTGCGTGCCGCGATGGACCGGACGCTGATGGCCAGGATCGGCTATATATTCGCCAAGGGCGCCTTCGATCGCCTGCGCGAAAAGATGGATGTCGGCCGCTCCAACGGCGGTGTTTTCCTGGGTCTGAACGGCATCGTGGTGAAAAGCCATGGCGGGGCTGATTCGGACGGCTTCGCGGCGGCGATCGAGCTTGGCTACGACATGGTGCGCAACAATCTGCTCGACCGCATCGAAGCCGATCTCGACCTGTTCCATGCGCGCAATCCGCATGCCCAGAGGAAATCCGACGTCGTTGCCGACGCAGAGGAATAGGAAAGAGCCTTGATCAGATCAGTCGTGCGCGGCACAGGCGCCGCGCTGCCCCGCCGCATCATGAAGAATGCCGATTTCGAAGGCATGGTCGAGACGTCAGACGAATGGATCGCCCAGCGCACCGGCATTCGCCAGCGCCATATCGCGGCCGACGACGAGACGACGGCTTCGCTCGGCGAGGCTGCGGCGCGCGCAGCCCTCGACAATGCCGGCCTGACGCCGGCCGATATCGACCTGATCGTGCTGGCGACTTCGACGCCCAACAACACCTTTCCAGCGACCGCCGTCGACATCCAGAACCGGCTCGGCATGCATCACGGCTTCGCCTTCGACATGCAGGCAGTGTGCTCGGGCTTTGTCTACGCGGTGACGACAGCCGACCTCTATATCCGCGGCGGCCTGGCCAAACGCGTGCTGGTGATCGGCTCCGAAACCTTCTCGCGCATCCTCGACTGGAGCGATCGCTCGACCTGCGTCCTGTTCGGCGACGGCGCCGGCGCAATGGTGCTGGAAGCAGGAGAGGGGGCGGGCAGTATTGCCGACCACGGCGTGCTGGCGGCCAGCCTGCGCTCCGACGGGGCCCACAAGGACAAGCTGTTCGTCGACGGTGGACCGTCGACCACTGGAACGGTGGGCCATCTCAGGATGGAAGGCCGCGAAGTGTTCAAGCACGCGGTCGGCATGATCACCGATGTCATCGAGGCGACGTTCTCAGCTGCCGGCATAACCGCTGAGGATCTCGACTGGTTCGTGCCGCATCAGGCCAATAAACGAATTATCGACGCTTCCGCCAAAAAGCTCGGGATAGCAGAGCAAAAGGTGGTGGTTACGGTCGATTTGCACGGCAATACCTCGGCTGCTTCCGTGCCGCTGGCTCTGTCGGTGGCCGTCGCCGACGGCCGCATCAAGAACGGTGACCTGGTGCTGATCGAGGCGATGGGCGGGGGCTTCACCTGGGGCGCGGTTTTGGTTCGCTGGTAAGTGCCGAACTGACAGGTTCGGTCCTTGACCTTGCCGGATCAATTACTTAGGCTCTATCTCTGCTTGTATAGAGTTATGTTTTTGAGCTGATGGGGACGGTTCGCATGGGGGGAAAGACACTTACGCGCGCCGATCTTGCTGAAGCCGTTTATCGCAAGGTTGGCTTGTCGCGCACTGAATCGGCCGAGCTCGTCGAAGCGGTTCTGGACGAGATTTGCGAAGCGATCGTTCGCGGCGAGACGGTGAAATTGTCGTCGTTCGCGACGTTCCATGTCCGCTCCAAGAACGAGCGCATCGGGCGCAACCCCAAGACCGGCGAGGAAGTGCCGATCCTGCCGCGCCGGGTGATGACCTTCAAATCGTCGAATGTGCTGAAGAACCGCATTCTGCGCGCCCACCAGAACAGCAAGGCCAAGGGCAGCAAATAGCGGCTGCGCATCAAAGCCCGGTTGAAAACGGTCGCCCGCTTTGACGCCGGGCTTGAATATTGTTTCATAAACCGCTGAAATAAGGCCCGATTCGGCAGAACCAGCCGGATCGGAATGACTCTTTGTTGAGCATGATCTTGGCCGAGAACCGATTCCCACTTTTCGGGATCATGCTCCAGCGTGAGGATTTCGCCCATGGACAAGAGCCCCGATGCTTTCCGCACCATCAGTGAGGTCGCAGAAGATCTCGACCTGCCGCAGCATGTGCTGCGTTTTTGGGAAACGCGTTTCAACCAGATCAAACCGATGAAGCGCGGCGGCGGCCGCCGCTACTACCGGCCGCAGGATGTCGAATTGATCAAGGGCATCCGCCACATGCTCTACGACCAGGGCTATACGATCAAGGGCGTGCAGAAGCTGCTGCGCGAGAACGGCAACCATTTCCTGGTCGCCATCGGCAGTGGCGACATGGCGGCCGTCGAGGCGATCTCGCAACGCCGGCAGGCCGATGCGGTGCCGCTGACGCCGGCGGCCCAGCCGCGCGGTGCCGATGACGAGATGCTGGTCGGCGAGCCCAAGGTGAAACCCAGCCGGCGCTTTTTCGGCCTGGGCAAGACCGACGACGACGGGCCGGTGCAGCCGGGCACGTCGAAACTCTCGCGCGACAACCGTGCTTTGCTGCAGGAGGCGCTGTTCGACCTTCTGGAATGCAAGCGCCTGCTCGATCAGGTGCGCTAGCGCATGACCCCGAAAATCGGAATCGATTTTCGGAAAAGGATCATGCGCAAAATTAAAGTGCTACAGCGTCCCTTGCGCGTCCAATAGGACGCGCGGTGCTGTAGTGCATGTCGCCCAAAAGCCTGCCCTCGGGCGTGAGCCGGACGGGCAGCGGTTTTGGGACAACGACGCATAAAAAGAAAAAGCTGGGTCGCGTGAATCCCTTCAGACCCAGCGCGCTTCAAGGCCCAATCGATCGCCAGCAAAAACCGGAACTGCTTCCGAAATCATGCGTTCTTTTTCGCAAAGGAAGGAAGCATATCATGGTATCTTTTTCGACCCTCTCCGACATCGACCTTGAAAAGCAGGTCGCATCCCTCTCCAGGGAACTGGCGGCGCTGAGAAAAGCCGTGTCCAGGCGCGGCAGCGCCTATTACGAGGACGGGCGTGACACCGCGTCGGATTATTACTCGGATCTTGCCGAGCGCATCAGTGACGCTCTGCCTGCGATCAGGAGGCATAGCAGGGTGATAGAGAAGACAGCCCGCGATCATCCCGCGACAGCGGCCGCTGTCGGGCTGGTTGTGGTCGGGCTCGTCGCCAGCCTGTTGCTCAGCCGACAGCAGAAGACGTCGCGACCGACGTCGAGATCGGCACGTTGAGACAAAAGAAAATGGCGGCGCGGACGGCCGCCATTTTCGTTTGATAACAAGTCGATCAGCGCGCGAGCTTGAGCTTGTTCTTCGGGCTGACCTGCGCGGTCTGGCTGCATTTGCCATAGACGGTGCCGTTGGGGTCGGTAGCATCCGTGTATGTACCCTTGCAGTCGAGCTCCAGCACCAGACAGTGACCCGCGCCCTTACAAACCGCGCCGCCGTCGCCGGTGGGATGCGTGCCGTTGGCGAAGGCCGAGCTCGGAACTGAAATCGAGCCGAAGGCCGAGACGACGATGGCAGCGGCGAGCGAAAGGCGCTTGAAGTTCGAGATATCAGTCATTTGAGCATTTCCTTCTCTGGATCGAGGATCGCCGTCAGGGCGTCCTTCTGGTTGGGGACCACCTTTGTGGCGTCCATACCGTCTTGGTGCGGCCCGGAGAGGAAAGGTTCACGCGTCGGTTCAAAAATATTCGCAGCCCCCTGACGCGTTCTGCCTGCATCAGGCTCCTGCCGCTGATTCGATCCGTTCAAAACGGCTGACGGGCCAGCGACAGCCGCTTAACAAGGGAGCGGCTCAGAACCGTCGAACAATTCAGCGATCGGCCAGTCAAGGAAGCTAATTGGGGTGGCGTCCCGCGCCGGCGCCGCTGAGGCCTGTGCCGGGCTGCTCCGATCGGCATCACGATGCCGTGACGGTTCCGTTGGTACTTGGCAAATCACCATCGAGAGGGCATTCTCTGCGCCGTCTCAGGCAACATCGTGTTTTGATCAAACTCTTTAAATCCACGGAGTTGCCAAATGCCCCAAATAGCAACAAGCGAAGCTTTTTCCGAACTGTCGGCGACCGAAGCTGCCCCCGACCACAGCGCCCTCAAGGCCATCCGAGAAACCAGGGGATACAGCATGGAAGAGCTGTCTCTGACGTGCGGCCTGGCGGTCGATGAAATCGCGGACATCGAGAACGGCAAGAATGCAGATTTGTCGAAGCTTCGGCGAATAGCCTCCGCGCTCCGGCTTCCGGAAGACGCGCTGATCAATACAGCCGTGCTGACACAATCCGTGGAAAATCGACGGCCCGTCTCATAACAGCGACGCCAGAGGATCAAGCCAGACAAACGAGTGTGATTCTGGATTTGAAGTTCCTGAATGCTGACGACGCCCAACGGAGCAGGAACTTCAAATCCACCATGCCGGGCATCGGCGCGACCGCCGCCGAATTCGGTTGACCCGAACCGGGTTATCACGATACATCGCGACCGGTCCGGAGTGTAGCGCAGCCCGGTAGCGCACTTGACTGGGGGTCAAGGGGTCGTCGGTTCGAATCCGGCCACTCCGACCATTAAAATCAAAGGCTTAGCCAGTATCCCCTAAGCTGGCTATACAGAAAATAGCCACATTGCAGCCAGCACAACAAAAAGCCCGCGCGAAGCGGGCTGGTGGACGCGGCAGATGTTGCCTGAGCCGCCGCATCGGTGTTGCCGAAAACGGTTCACCGCCGCGCCCGACTTGAGACTATGGTGAATTGGGATCACGGCGGTAATGACGAATTGTGTCTTCGGGAACCGGCGCAGTGTTCAAGCGCCACGCGCTTAGGTTCGTTTCCTGTGGCATTGATCATCATTCGCGGCTGCCGCAACCTGACGTTGCGTTAGGTTGACGCTGCGACTCGTATGTACCAAACCGACACACTATATAACGGAAGTCGCCCGCACATTAACGGCAAGCCGTCGATTGGAAGAGATCACCACGCTTTCGCCCAAAACAAAGGGAGAAGCGATATGACCTTCAACCGCGTAACGGATCCAGCGCAGCTTTCAATGCTTGCCGCGGTGGTCGACGATTATTGCCATCAGGCCGGGATAGCAGTTGGCGATCCGACCAGAGAGCGTCTTGGTCGTCACATCATCGAGTTATTCCAAGGCGGCATGGATAAGCCAGACGAGTTGTTGTTGGCCTTGAACCATCACTATGATGAGTGGCTTGGCGAGGTTGGCCTACCGTCGTCTTCTTCAGAACGGGCAGCCGAGGCTGGTCCTTCTAAGGAACTGGCGCATTACCCTTCAGTTTCTCCGCAACGCTTCCCTCAACGAAAAACCCCGCCGAAGCGGGGTTTCTAGGTTGCGGTGCGAGGCGGTCAGGCCGCAAGTTCGGCGGCCCATTCCGGTGTTAGCAAGCAAGCCGCCCAAGCCTCATCATCAATCGGCCGCAGCGCCGAGCCTAGCATCATTCTATCCCGGTTCGGATCCACGGTTGCGAACGATCGCACGCCGTAAACCTCTCCTAGATTGCCGGCCTTGTGCCGCATCATAACCAGCGATGGCATGTCTTGGTCGCGGTGGGTGATCCACTGGCCGAGTTCGATTGCCATGTTCCGGCCGGTCTTTCCGTGACGGTTGCATGAGCGTTCATTTATTCTCTCCAGATGGCCTCTCAGGCCGCGCCGGACAGGCCCGGCAGCCGGGGGTGAGAGGCGACAGGCTGGGACCGTGAGAGTTGTGTGCGTCAAGTTCTGCAAAAATGGCGTGGCATTCAGCGGTGACGTTGGCGTGTCCGCCGCGCAGCCCCCGTGTTTAGC
>NZ_JBVVQC010000011.1:0-195505 GCF_055811515.1 Mesorhizobium sp. WSM4841 | reverse complement strand
TTCCGGCAAAACGAAACCCAAATTCAGGCGAAAATCTTAAATTAAATCAAAGCGTTCCGCGTTCTTCACGGACGACTGCGTCGGCACGCCGAGAACCGGTCCAGCCTCGGCGAGCTTTTGGTCGAGCGTATGCACCGTAGCGCCATGCTCCGATGCCGTGGCGAGATGCAGCGCGTCACCAGCGCGAAGCCCGAGACTATGCTGATCGACTAACTTTGCCGCCGTGCGGAAATGCCCGCTCGTGACCGGCAGCACGGTGAAGCTCTCGGCGACCAGCTTGTGGAACATCGCGAGCGCTGCTGCGCGCTGCTCCAGGTCGATCTGCCCGGTTCGCAGCTTGATCGCCATGGCAGACGACATCTCGGTGATGATCCAGTCGCTGATCAGAAGCTGCGCCGGATACGCGCGGTGTCATCGCTTCATTTAAAAGGGCGGCAACGATCAGCGACGTGTCGAGATAGTGCATCAGTAGCGGTCGCCATCGCGCATCGACCGTACCAGATCGGCAGAACTCTCGGCCTGAGGCGGCATGGTCGCGGTCAAGGATTGCAAGAGGGTCGCGTCGATCCGCTGCCGCGGTCTCGCCACGGCGGTGAGCCGTGCGACCGGTTTACCCCGCCGGGTGATGTCGATCGAATCTCCTGCCTCGACCCGATCCACTAGCTCGCTCAAATGGGCTTTGGCATCTGCCAGGTTGATCACACTCATCTCACGCTCCTGTCCATGTAGATGGTCATATAGCGTATTGCGCTTAACACTCCCAGTGAGAGGTTTTCATGCGTCACGTTCTGCCCCGGCAGCAGCTCAATGACAAGATCTGCGAACGTGCCGTGTCCGAAGTGCTGCTGTCGGGCTGAAAATGCGTCCCTCCTCATCGATCGTCGAGGTCCTGCAACAACGAGGCGGCCTGGGCCTCTTCGGCGATGGCCACGCAGTGCTGACGCATCGCGGGCGCCAGCGCTCCGTCCCATGACGCTTCGGTCACCTTTCCTCCAAGCGGGTGTGCCAGGCCCGGCGCCGTCCGCACGGCGGCAGTATAGTCCACGGCGCCAAAGCGCCATGGCTCCGCACCGTGTTCTCGCATGACCTGGTTGCCGATACGCAATCCAGGCCAGTCGAAGTCGCCGTGATAGCGCAGCCGCGCGCCCGCCAGTGCAAGTTGAGCCAGAAGGCATCGTTGCGCGGCGGCTGGCATCCCGTCGGTACAGACCAGCGGAGCGCAGCCAATCCCCCATCGGTCCGCGGCGATGGCGAGCAGGTTGGGATTTTCGCACACGTAAACGTCGCGGCCCGCTACATCCCATCGGGGCGGTGAACGCAGCAGCGATCGCAGCGACGCATAGGCCGGTTCTCCCAGGGGCCAACGATCGCTTTCGGTCCCGCTTGTCGGCAGGTTCAGGAAGAGGGCGGGGCGTGCTAGCTCGTTGACCAGAACGCCTGCTCTGGCCCATGTCTCGCGTATACGCTCCGCGCCGGCGGCCGGTTCCAGCACGACGTCCTCTCTCGATTTCCGTACCGTCTCGCCATCTTCGTCGGCAATGGGTGCTGCGGCGTCAGGAACGGGCGTGGCGGTCTGGCGCAAGACCGCCAGCACGAGTGCCGCGGCCCCGCGACCATTGTCAAGCGCATGGGCATCGCCCAGCGCGTCCGCGGCCAGTTGCGAACGCGTTATGCCTTTTGCCGGCAGGAGCCGCAGCACCTCTTCGGCGCGCCGGCAAAGCTCCGCTGCCGCGACCGTATCCCGCCGAGCGAGCCGCTTGACGAGGCCGATGCCTCCCGGCGTGAGCAGCAGCCTGGCCAAATCGGGATGGCTGCAACCATCTACTACGCTCGACCACAAAGTTTGCTGTCGAAGGCGTGCTCCGGCGAGATGAAGGATGGAGCCGTCAAGCCTTTCCAACGCATCGCACAGCGATGTGGCGATGCCGGCGCGCCGCAGGGCGGCATCGACGCGGCGGACGTCGATCTGCAGGGACTTCGATCGGCGCTGCGCGCGGCCGAGCAGCGCCGCCAGTGCCGCGTGTTCCTCTTCACTGAGCCCGGCGACGCGAATATGATCGACGGCGCCTTCGAGCGGCGCGCGCTCGAAGCGTTGGCGCAGCCGCTTGCGCAGCGAGGCAAGATGGTCACCACCGAGCAGGCGTTGAAGACGCGGGTCGACTTGATCGCTCATGCCGGCGAAAATCTGCGATCGGGATCGGCCTCGGGCTTCTTCTCTCGTCCGTCCCAGGTCCATCGCGAGACGAATACGGCATCGATGCCTTCGCGCCGCTGCAACTGGCAGATGGCGACACCCGGCAGTTCGGCATAACAAGCCCACTCGCGCTCGCTGGTGATGACGAAATCCAGATCGAACTCGCGGATCAGCCCCATGCAATGCGCTCGTGCTGTGTCATCGATGCCGGCAAAGGCTTCGTCGAGCAGCATCAGCCGTGGGGCCAAGGCATAGCTGCTCTGGCTGTAGAAACTGGCGACCGCGGCAAAGAGCGGCACCGTGAGGCCGAGCGCCCGCTCGCCGCTCGAAGCGGGTCCGGAAAGCTTGCGCCAATGGCCGTCCTGCCAGCGTTCGACGCGGAAGCGGTGCCAATGGCGATAGTCCAGGGCGCGGGCGAGCTGGTCGAGCAAGGTGCCGCCGCTGTCCCTTCCGCCGCTGGAATCAGCGCGCTCCCGCTCGGCGGAGATGCGCTGCTGCAGCATCGCGCCGACGACGCGCCGGTCGTCTGCCGACCAAAGGTCCGCGCTGGTGTTGAGCAGGCGCTTGCGCGCCATGTCGAGGCCCACCGGCGCGCCTTCCTCTTCGGACAGCGGCTGCCACAACAGGCGATAGCGCACGCCGGTGGAGGTCGGGCGCTTGTGCAGTTCGCCGTTGATGACATCGACCTGGCGTTCGGCGGCCTGCAACAGGCGCTGGATCTCTGCAGCGATTTCGGCTTGCAGATGGTTCTCCAGGACGGCGCGTTCGTTGGCGCTGAGCAGTTCGCCGCGCTGGGCGATCTCTTCGGCCAGCCGCATGGCGAGGCGGTCCGGCCGTTCGCGCCGGTTCTGATAGACGATATCCACCCTGAAACCCCAGTCGCTGGGATCGGCCTGGGCCTGGTGACCCAGCGCGCCGAGTGCGCGTTGCAGCTCGGTAAATTCTTCAGCTATCTGCCGCTGGACGCGCGCCCACGCCTCTTCGTCGTCCCTGAGGTTCGACAGTTCCTGTTCCGCGCGTCTGGCCAGCGTCAGCGCGGGGTCGATCGTCCACGGGCTGCCGAGGTCAGGCAGTTCGATATACGGCAGCCCTGCAGACAGCAGGCCGGTGCCTGCAAACTGCTGAAATCTGGAGATCGTCTGGGCGCGTGCTTCGCCGCGTTCCTGAAGGACGGCGTTCGCTGTCTCGGCCTGCTGCCCGGCGATCGCGCGTGCCTCACCCGCTTTGCGCAATGCATCGCCGGCGAGCTTCAGCTCGGCTTCGCCGGTTTCGACGGCGCGGCGGGCATCGGTCAGCCTTCGCTGCAGTTCCTCGACCTTGGCGCCGACCGTTTCCCGCAGCAGCTCGAGCCGGGCAGTGGCGTCTTCCGTTTCAATGCGGGCTGCCACGAGTTCCTCTTCGCGCTGCTGCACGTCGCTGCGCGCCTCACGCTGGCGGGCACGCTGCCGTTGCGACTCGGGCAGTGCCAGACAAAACTCGTGAGCTGCTTGCTCGAGCCGGGCCTGTGCATCGCGATAATGATCCAGCGCCGCTTCGACGGTGGGCAGTGCATCGGGCGTTGCCGGCAGGCGCAGGTCCATGGCATCTGCGGCGAGCTGTTCGCGCAAGGCCTTGAGCGCCTGTTCGGCCTCGCGGCAGCGCGTGTCCGCTTCGGTCAGCTTTTCGCTGGCCAGACGCGCGGCGTGGGCGGCTGCGGTGGCGGCCATATGAGCGACCCGCAATACCTCGTCGGAAGGCGCAAGGCGCCATTCTTCGTCCGCCTGTTCGCGATCCAGCGCGAGCTGCTCGGCTTTCACTCGCACGGCCGTCAATTCATCAGAGAGTTGCGCAAGGCGGTCGGCAATCTCGGCCAACCGCCGCATGCGGGCTGCGGCGCGGGCCGCGTGGCCAATGTAGACCGCCTCCGGCTTGCCCCACGCACCGGACAGCGCGCCGAGGCGGAAGCGGCCGTCGGCGGATATCCAGGCCTCGCTGTCGATCGGATCGTCATCCGCCGAGGCGATGCCCGACAGCACCCGCTCGACGATATTGGCCGGCACGGCGCAGCCGGCCGGCACGGTGACTTCCAGCCAGTCGACGAGCGATGGAGAACGCTTTTGCCGTTCCAGCACCTGTATGTCGTAAGGCTGGGTTCCGCCGTCGCCGGCCTGGAGGCGTCCGTCAGGCGATATCCAACCGTCGAGTAACCCGGCGGCTTCGAGTGCGGCTTCAAGGCCGGCGCGTTGCGGAGCAGCTACTGCGCCGCGAAAATCGATCACTTGCCAGAGCGGCGCGCCCGGACGCGCGTCCCGGCCAGAGGCGTCGCGCGTGTAGGGCAGGGGCGGCGCCATGTCGTCGCCGGCTTCCAGGCGTCCGCGTTCGTCCTCGACGATGCCACATTCCATCTCCAGCGCCTGTCGCTGGCCATCAAGCGCCACGCGACGCTGTGTCAGAGAGAGACTGGCTCCTTGATACGCCGATTGCAGGAGGTGGCTGGCTGGGTTGTCGCCTTGCAGCGACACTGTCCATTCCGCCAGGGCCGTCAATGCCGCGGGCCTGCTCTCGGGATCGATCTGCAATTGCTTCAGGCCGATGAAATGGCGGTCCCAGCTTTCCACCAGGTCCCGGCCTTGCCGTTCGACCTCCGCGTCAGCTCGGGTCCGACGCTCGGCAGCCTCCTCGGCTTCGACCTGCCGATCGTCCCGGATTTCGCGGAGCCGCATGTAGGCGGCCTCGGCCTGAGCCACCTCGCCGTGGCGGCGACGCAGCAACGCGATCTGTTCACGCCGGCCGGCAACGAGGTTCCGAAGCTCGGCGCATGCCGTGTCCAAAGCATGCTGCGTTAGTTCGACCAGCGCGGAAGCCTCCGATTTGGCGAGGAGGTTTCCGGCGTGCTGGCCGGCGATGCCCGCCGCATCGGCGTGAACGGCGCTTTCCCGGCGCAGATCGGCCAATGCGCGTTCCGCCTGCTCCACGCGCCGGGTTGCGCGTCCGGTTTCTTCGATGCTGAGCCCCAGTCGTCGGCCTGCCTCTTCGACGGCCAATGTGGCCCTCTGCATCGCTTGCAGTCGCGCCGCCTTATCCTTTTCGGCATTTTCGAGGCGGTTGGCGTCCTGCATCGTCGGGTCGGAGCGCAAGGTGTCGAGCCGCGCACGCCCGCCCGTCAGAGCGATCTCGGCGCTATCATGAGCGGTCCGCTCCAGCGTTTCCTGCCTTTGCGCTTCGTCGAAGCGAGCCTGGGCCTCCCCTCGTGCTCGGCTGGCATTGTCGAATTCCGTCTGGGCCTGGCGCAACAAGCGTGCCTGCCGGCGGGTCTGCGTGCCAGCGTAGACGCGATAACGCTCCTCGAAACGGCCGACCGCCTTGGCCAGGGTTTGATATTCGTCGAGCTGACGGCGGTCTTCCTCCAACTGCCCGAGCGCTTCGGCAACGTCGCCGAGCAGTTCGGGCGCCAGCGGCGGCAGGGCCTCGGTCAGCGCATTCGAAAGCGCGGTTTCGTCCGGCTTCCTGGAAAGCTGCGGCTGGCGAAGCTGGATCAGCGTGTCCATTAACGCGTCGTAGCGCTTGGTGCCCAGATGGAACAGGCGCTCGTCGACTGCGCGACGGTAGCCGGCCGCGGTGTCGAACATCTGGCCACGGCCATCGAGCGCGTCGCGCAGGCGCTCCTTGGTGTGCACTACCCGCTGCGGACTCATCAACCACAGATCGCGGTTGATACGCGGCGCCTCGTCGGTGTCTTCCAGCAGGAAGAACCAATTGTCGACCTGCGGACGAGCTGCCGTCGCAAAAAGGCCGGCGCCGAGCGAAAGAAAACGTGGCGTGCCGTCTTCCGCAACGCGACCGAACTCGATCCACGCATAGCCGATGCGCCGGTCGTGGCTGTTCATCAGCAGATTCCAGGCCATCTTCTTGCCGCCGTCGCCATCGGGTTCGACGCGCGAAGACTTGAGCTGCGCGTCGAACAGCAGCGGGAGCGTGAGCGACAACACCTTGGACTTGCCCGTTCCGTTATTGCCGCGCAGCAACAGATGGCCGTCGCGGAACCAGAATTCCTCGCTGTCATAGTGAAAGAGCTCCACCAAGCCCAGGCGCAGAGGCTGCCAGCGCTGCCGCGTGGGCATCGGCAAAGGCGGTTTATCCGGCGTCAAGGCGAGCAGGTCCAAGCGGTCGTTCATGTCGGTTCGAACCGAAAGCCGACGTCCGCTGCCGGCGCGTTGCGCGTTTCGCGGATTTCGGCTTCGCCCAACGCGAAGCGCGCGAGAGCCGGCAGCGGGTGTACTGCACCGGCTTCCCGCACCGCCAGCTGCAGTTTTTCCAATCGTTCGATCGCGATCGCGGCGAGTTCGCGTTCGGCGCCTGGTTCGCGTGCCGATTTACGCCAGTAACGGCCGTACTGCGCCTTGGCCTGGTGCAGGAAGCCGGCAACATCATGCTCGTGGATATCCCGGGCGAAGGCCTGCGCCGTGTCGCCGCCAACCGCTCGCCGCTGCCTTTGCCCGGCGGCCAGATACTCGGCGACAAGCAGTGTTACATGGGCGTCGGTGCCTTCGGCCGGCATTGCCACGTCGGTCAGCAGACCGGCTTCGTCGGCCAGCGCCAGCCCTTCCGCGCGCTGTTCCGCCACCAGGCCGGCGGCATCGCACAGGCGAGCGGCCAACGCTCCGCGCTGGTTGAAGAAGTACGCACGGGCTTCCGGGTCCAACGTCTCGACATAAACCACTGGATCATCGAGAAGCCGGCGTGCCAGCTGGTGGCGCAGCGCCGTGCGCCGACCTTCCTCGCTGTCCGCAACATGTTCTCCGACCAGCGCGCACAGCCGCTCTTCGAGCGTTGCCGGCGCCTCTTCCGGAGTCCAGGTGGAGGGGCCACGCACGGCCGCCAGCATGCCGGAAAGCATGCGGCGCTGCACGTCGTAGAGCGCATCCGCCTGATCGCCTCCGGCCTGCACAAACGTTTCTTCGTCGCCGGCCACGCGGTGCAGCACCCCGAGGCTCAGCAATGTGCGGCACACCGAAACGAGTTCGCGCCGCTCGTGTTGCGCCTCGAGGGCGAAGGTGAAGTCGAGCGTCGGCTCGGCGGCGAGCTCCAGCAGCCTCTCGCCGAGCAGGCGCAATGTGATCTGCGGGTCGGCGCGTTCGAGCACCGCGCAGGCGAGGCAAAGCAGCACGTAGCGCCGGCGATCGTAGCCGGGAATGCCGCGCATGGCATCGGTCAGGTTTCCGGGCCGCTTGTAGAGGCGCGCGCCCTCGCGTTCGACCTGCAGTGTCCAGCCGGTCTCGCGAGAAAACCATTCGCGCAATGCTTCGGCCTGGCGGCGTATGGCGGCGAAATCCTCATGCGCCGGGCCGATCAACGGCGTCATCAGCAGGGCGCGCACGCAGGCGCGAAACTCCTCGCGCTGGAAGCGCTGCTGGATCAGGCCGATGCCGCGACTGTCGTTGTAGTCTTTCGCCGCCTTCATCGACCGTCCTGCAAGGGGGTGATGGTGATCAGATGGTCGCGCCCGGCAAAGACCCCATACGGCGTGTCGATCGTGGCGCGGCTGTCGGGGGCAAGCGGCTTCAGGTGGATGTGCAGCAAGCCGTCGCTCGTCTGGCGTTCCACCGGCGTCTCCGGCCCGGCTTGCTCGGCCAGTGTCTCCCCGAGCAGGCCCAGGAACAGACCGAAGGCATGCATGTCGAGTTCGCCCAGGTCCGAAAGCCGCGCCGGGCGGCTAGTGGCGAGACGCTTGCGCGCTGCTTCGACCTGCTGTGATTCCTCAGCGAGCTGAAGCGCCAGGAACGCGCGCTCTTCGGCGCGGTCTCGCACGCGCGGCAGCGGTCCGCGCGGGGCCGCTTCGCCATATTCGCGCAAACGCGGGTGAATCTTGAGCGTCGGGGCGTCGGCCCAGGAGGTGCTGGCCGGCAGCTCGGCGTCCCCGCTGGCGTTGAGCGAGAAATGCCGCGCCGGATTGAGAGCAAAGGCAGCCCGCGCAAGCCGGTGCGCTTCGCCGTTGTCTGCGCAAGCGGCAAACCAGCCGGCGAGCTGGCGGAAGTCGGCAGAGCGATCGCTGCGGCCGCTGCGCCGCTCATTCAGCGCGGCGATAGCGGCCAGGAGCTGCGGGATGGCCGACCGTGCCCGCGCCCGCAACAGTTCGGCTTGCGGTGGCTCGTGGCCGGTGCTGAGGAACCAGCCGCGCAAACCCTTCCAGCGTTCTCGCCATGCTTGCAGGTAGCCTTTCCGCGCCTCGGCCTGATCCTGGGCACCCTCGGGAGCCGCGTCCCGCGATTCGCGCTCGGCCACCTGTCCAAGCAGGGCCTCGACGCCCGGCTCCAAAGCCAGGATGAGGCGTGCGATGGTGTCGGAACGGCGCACCAGATCGCCCATGAAGCGTTCGAGATAGTCGATCAGCCGCTTCTTGTAGTTTGCGACCGCCCCTGCCTCGGCTTGCTGCAGCTCGATGCTGCGGGCGACGCCGGCCATGAACGCCTGCGCGTTCTCGGCTAGACCTTCGAAGACACGCACGAGATCCCGCAGTGTTTCGTGGACCTTGGCCACGTCGGGTTGGGTTGCTTCAGCCAGCGCCTGCAGTGCCTGCAGTCGGCTCGCTATGTCCTCGAGCGCCACCGTTTGCAGCTCAGCGCGGCGCTGCAAGGTCTGCACAAACATCGCCAACGCCGATTCCACGGCCTCGCCGCCCTGCGAGAGCCGGTAGAGAAAGCGTGCACGGTAGAAGTCGCTAAGGCTTGAAACCCGCGCGGTGTCGGGATGCGATTCGAGATTGCCCCATTCCGTGAGTTGGGAAAGCGCCGTATTCACGTCCTCAATGCGCGGCGGGCTGTTCGGCCATCGGGCTTCGGCAAGCACTTCGTCGGGCCGCAACTGCAACCGGTATTGCCGTTTGGCCGCCGCGAAGACGTCCATGATGCAGCGGTAGAATACGGCCTTCTCGGCACTCACGTGACGGAATAGGTCCGCCGGGTCATTCGCAATGTGCATGGGCAATCGCCGCCTCCCGGACTCACTCCGAACGTTTTCGCTTTGTTCTTGCGTGCCGTCAAGACGCCGTGGCGGGCTTTAGGCCTCCGTCGTCCCTGCATGTGGTCAGGTTCGCGCCGGTTTCATACTCCTGTCCGAGGTAGTTTGGTCGATCTGAAACGTAGGCGCGGTTGATGTAAAGCGCCATTTGGGGGAGGAAATGTTTGTCTATTTGGCCTCCTTGATTTCCTTCTGGCAGCACCACGGTGTCCCCGGGGCGCCGCTCGGCGCAAAGCCAGCTCATTGCAGCCGGCTATTGTGGCGCAGCACCAGGCCGACTGCGCCGAGCAATGCGTCGTTCTCTGTGTGCTTGCCAACAATTATCCGCGTGCGCAGGGCGGGAGCGATATCGCGGGACTTGATGAGCGTGTGGCGTTCATATGACGCGATCAGCGGTGCCAGGAGAATGTCGCCCGCCAAGGCCATGCGGCCGCCGATGATGATGAGTGGCGGATTGATCACCGAGCCGATCAAGCCAAGACCACGGCCGGCGAACTCGGCGGTGTCCTCGATCATCCGCAGCGCCCCGACGTCGCCCTGTTCAGCCATCATGACCACCTCGTCCATCGTGACCGGCCGCCGCACGATGCGCGAAATCTGCTCGAGCGGCCGGGCAAAACTCGCATAGAGCTCCAGGCATCCGCGATTGCCGCACCGGCAAAGATCGCCGCCGGGATCGATGCTGATGTGCCCGAATTCGCCAGCGCCGCCGGCGATGCCAGTCACCAGCCGGCCATGCTGGACAATGGCCCCGCCAACGCCCAGATCGACCTTGAACAGCACGAAATCGTCCTGGCCGACGGCCGCGCCCCACATCAGCTCCGCAATGGCCGAGCAGTTGCTCTCATTGTCGGCGAAAATCGGCTGTTCGAGAACCGGCCCGAACACATCGCGGATGTTGACCCCAGCCCAGGTCGGAACAATACTCGCACGCTGCACCACTCCTTCGCGGCTGACAGGGCCCGAGACGGAAACCCCAACCCCCAGGAGCCCCGCCATCGGCAGACCGTTCTCTTCGTAGCATTGGGCAATTGCTGATTTGGCGAGCTGGGCCGCCTGTTGCGGCTGGTAGTCCAGGCCCATGGGGATAGTTTGTTCGGTAATGACAGAATGCGAGACGTCGGCGACGACGCACCGCATCTCATCGAGGCCTAGGTGGATCCCGACGCAGGTGCCCGCAGCGGGATTGAGCGTCAAGGTCGCGGCAGGCCTGCCAATGCCCCTGGCCCCGTCATGGTGGACCGAGGATTCGATCACCATTCCGGACTTTCTCAAGCCATTGAGCGCGGTTGAAACCGTCGATCTCGCCAAGCCGGTGATGCGGGTGATTTGCGACGCAGAAAGCACGCCGCGCTCACGCAGGCATCGCACGATCAGGCTCTCCGGTGATGCGGAGGGATTGTCGATCAGCCAGTTTCTAAGCGAAGGTTTGTTCATGATGAGCACAAAGGACGTTGACTGATAGCTCAAATATGTCATCTTGGAAAGAACGGAGATACTGCATCTCCGTCTGCGACGAGCTCAAATTGCGTCCATAAGCGGTCGATGCGAACCGCACATCACATATGGGAGTGAAACGATGGAATACCTGAGGACGGCCGTTGCGGCCGCTGCGGCGTACACCTTTGTTGCGGGAGCCGCGCTCGCAGAGCCCAAGACCAACCTGTTGCATCAATGGGCGACCGGATCGGACGCTCAGGCTATTGCAAAGCTCGGCGAGATGTTCACCGCCAAGGGTGGCACCTGGCAGCAGACCTCCATCGCGGGCCACACGGCCAACACGCTGGCGAAACTGCGCGCCGACGTGATCGCCGGCAACGCACCCCCCGCGGTGCAGCTCAAGGGGCCCGAGATCGCCGAATGGAACGAGACCGGCATGACAGCCAATCTCGACGACTTGGCGACAACGGAAAATTGGGAGAAGGTCGTCGCTCCCGAATTGCTGCCGGTGATGAAGCCGACCGGCAGCTGGGTGGCGGCGCCGATGAATATCCATCGCATCAACTGGCTGTGGGCATCGCCGAAGGTCATGCAGGAAGCAGGCGTCGCCGAGGTGCCGAAGACGTGGGCGGACTTCAACGCCGCCTGCGACAAGGTCGTGGCGTCAGGCAAAATCTGCATCTCGCACTCGACCGCCGATTGGACCGATTCGACAGTCTTCGAGGTCGTGGTCTACGGAATGGATCTCGATCTCTTCAAGAAGGCCTTCGTCGAGGGTGACGTCGAGGCGATGCGCAGCGACGGCATGGTCAAGGCCTTCGAACAGTTCCGCACCATGACGACGAAATATATGGACCCCGGCATGAACGGGCGCGACTGGGATACCATGTCGCATCTGGTCGGCCGCGGCGAGGCCGCCTTCCACATCATGGGCGACTGGACGCTTGGCCTGCTCACGGCTGGCGGCTTCAAGGAGGGCACCGACTATGTCTGCGCCCAGGCGCCAACTGACTGGGGCAAGCCGGGCTTCATCCTGAATTCCGACTCGGTCGTGTTCTTCCAGCAGAAGGATCCGGACTACGTTGAGGGGCAGAAACTGCTCGCCAGCACCATCCTGTCGCCTGAGTTCCAGACGATTTTCAATCAGACCAAGGGCTCGATCCCGGCCCGTCTCGACGTCGATCTATCGAACGGCTTCAATCCCTGCCAGCAGCTTTCCCAGAAGGACCTGCAGGCGTCGATCGATGGCGGCACGCTTGTCCGTTCGATGGCGCATAACATGACCATCCCGCAGAAGGTGCGCGGCGCGATCATGGATACCGTCACCGAATTCGTGGCGACGCCGGACATGACCGCGCAGGACGCAGCCAGCGCGATGGCCGATGCGGCCGAAGCGCAGATGTGAAGAAGCTGCCGATGATTGGCTCGGCGCGGCGCGCCCGGCCTGACTTCGCCGGAGCAGCCGATGTCCACGCATGACCTGACTGTACCGGTTGCGGCTCCCGCAACCCCGTGGCGGCAGCGCCTCGGCACGATGGTGCCCATTCTGGTGCTGGCGCCGTCGCTTGCGGCGAGTTTCATCTACGTCTTCGTCTTCACGATTTGGACGCTGTATCTCTCGCTCTCCAATTCGTCGCTGATGCCGACCTATGGGTTCGTCGGTCTGGACAATTATGCTTCGCTCTGGGCGAACCGGCGCTGGAACATCGCCTATACGAACCTCTTCCTGTTCAGCGGCTTCTATATTGTCGGCTCGATGGCCATTGGACTGCTTCTCGCGATCCTGATCGACCAGCGCGTTCGCGGCGAGGCGGTTTGGCGCACCATCTTCCTCTATCCGCTGGCAGTCTCCTTCATCGTCACCGGTACGGTGTGGAGCTGGCTCTATAATCCCGTCGACGGCATCCAGGCCTTCGTGCGGGGGCTCGGCTGGACCGACTTCAGCTTCGCCCTGACGGCCAACCGCAACACCGCAATCTATGCGGTGATCATAACCGGTATCTGGCAGTCGTCCGGCTTCGCAATGGCGCTTTTCCTGGCTGGCCTGCGGTCGGTCGATCCGGATCTCATCAAAGCAGCGCAGATCGACGGTGCGTCGGTTTCCCGAACCTATCGGAAGGTCATCCTGCCGACGATCGCCCCGATTTTTCTGGCGGTGGCGGTCATTCAGATCCAGTTTGCCATCAAGACCTTCGACCTGGTGGCGGCGTTGACGCGGGGTGGGCCAGGTGTGTCGACTACCTTCCCGGCGATCTATGTCTACGACCTGATGTTCCAGCGCGGGCAGATCGGCGAGGGTGCCGCCGCGGCGATGATGATGCTCGCCGCCCTCGCGGTTGTACTTGTGCCCTATTCCTTGTGGATCGTTTGGCGCAGGCGGGCGGAGGGCCGCAATGGCTGAAGTTGCCGCCAACGCCCGGCATGATCCCGAAGCGGCCGCCGCTACGCGGCGATATTTCTGGAGTCGCTTTCTTATCTATGCGGTGCTGACGCTATTTGCTGTCATCTACCTTGCACCGCTGCTGGTCGTGGTCTTCAACTCGTTGCGGGAGCAGTCCGAGATTGCCCGCAACGGCCTCATCTCCCTGCCGCGCAGCTTCCGCCTCGACGCGTGGGCGGAGGCTTGGGGCACTTATTGCGTCAGCGGCACCTGCGAAGGCATGAAGCGCAATTTCTTCAACTCGCTCTGGATGACGATCCCCGCGACGGTTATCTCCACGCTCCTCGGGGCGATGAACGGCTACGTGCTGTCGAAATGGCGCTTCAAAGGCTCGGAAATTCTGTTCAATCTGATGCTGCTCGGCGTCTTCATGCCCGGCCAGATCTCGCTGATGCCGTGGGCGTTCCTGCTCGGCAAACTCGGGTTGACCAATTCGACGTATGGGCTGGTACTGATACACGTCGTCCAGGGCATCTCGTTCACGACCCTGTTCTGCCGCAACTTCTACGTCAGCATACCGGACGACCTTATCAAGGCGGCACGCATCGACGGCGCCGGCTTCTGGCGGATTTTTCGCAAGATCATCCTGCCCCTGTCGCCGCCGATTTTGATTGTCACCGTCATCTGGCAATTCACAGGTATCTGGAACGAGTATCTGTTCGGCGTCGTCTTCACATCCGGCCAGCAGCAGCCGATTACGGCGGCATTGGTCGCCCTCACTGCCGGCGGCACGACCGCCCGCGCTTACGATGTGATGAGCGCAGCCGTGCTGATCGGCGCGCTGCCGCCGTTGCTGATCTACCTGTTCGGTGGAAAGTACTTCGTGCGCGGCCTGACACAGGGCGCCATCAAATGAGGCATCGCCCATGTCCGCGCTGATGATCCGCGACCTTCACAAGAGCTATGGCGGGCTCGAGATTCTGGCCGGCATCAATCTCGAGGCGCGGACCGGGGAATTCATCGCCCTTGTCGGTCCCTCCGGCTGCGGCAAGTCAACCTTGCTCGCCATGATCGCCGGCCTGGAAACCGTCACGTCGGGTGAGATCTGGATTGGCGACCGGCTGGTGAATTCCGTGCAGCCCAAGGACCGCGACATAGCGATGGTGTTTCAGTCATACGCCCTCTATCCCACGATGACGGTGCGCCAGAACATCACCTTCGGCATGGAAAGCCGAGGCGTGCCCAAAGCGGAGCAAGCGGAAGCCGTAAAGCGGGTTGCCGCACTCCTGCAGATCGAGCAGTTGCTCAAACGCAAGCCTGGGCAGCTGTCGGGTGGGCAGCGGCAGCGCGTTGCGATGGGGCGCGCCCTTGTACGCGACCCGAAGCTGTTTCTGTTCGATGAGCCGCTGTCCAATCTCGACGCCAAGCTGCGCGTGGACATGCGCACCGAAATCAAGAAGTTGCACCACCGCGTCGGCAAGACGACGGTGTACGTTACCCATGATCAGGTCGAAGCGATGACGCTCGCGTCCCGCATTGCGGTGATGAACCAGGGCTCGGTGCAGCAGTTCGATACGCCGAAGCGGATCTATGACCGGCCGACCAACATGTTCGTGGCCGGTTTCATGGGATCGCCGGCGATGAATTTCATCCCCGCCCGGCTTACGGGCTCAACCAGCATCTCGGTACGCGCCGCTGACGGCAGCGACGCTACTCTTGCCCTTGCCGCGCCTTTGCCCGCCGGTGCGCCACAGGACGTGGTGCTCGGTGTTCGGCCGGAACATATCTACCGTTTCACGGCGGACCTGAAGTCGCGCAAACCTGCTGTCGAGTCCATGAAGGCGCCGGTCGAACTGGTCGAGCCGACCGGGGCCGAGACGCTTGCCGTCCTCAGGCTAGGGGACCTGGAGATCACCGGCCGATTCGAGCCGGATGACGCTCCCGTCATGGGCGAGACGATAACGCTTGGCATCGACATGTCGCGCGCCTGTCTGTTCGATCCAACAACCAAGGCGCTTCTGTGATCTGATGTCCATGCAATTTGCGACTTACCCGAGCTTGACCGATCGCGTCGTGCTGATCTCCGGCGGCGCCTCCGGGATCGGGGCCGATATGGTCCGCGCCTTTGCCTCGAATGGCGCCCGTGTGGCCTTTCTCGATGTGCAGGATGGGCCCGCAGAGGCGCTGGTCCGTGAGCTCAGCGGTGCCGGCGGGCGAGCTCCCCTGTACCTCCATTGCGATGTGACCGACGTCGCTGCGCTGCAGGCGTCGGTTGAAGGCGTGTGCGCGCGGCTTGGTCCGGTCGCCGTCCTGGTGAACAACGCTGCCGATGATCAGCGCCATCCCGTTGACGCGGTGACGGCCGAATATTGGGACCGCAGCTTCGACGTCAATCTCCGGCATCACTTCTTCGCTGCGCAGGCGGTACATCCGCATATGAAGGAACTCGGCTTCGGCTCGATCATAAACTTCTCTTCCATCGCCTGGCGTTTCGGCGCGGACCAGATGGTAGCTTATGCCACTGCCAAGGGGGCTGTGGTGGCGCTGACGCGCGCATTGGCGCGGTCGTTCGGATCCGACAACATCCGCGTCAATGCAGTCGAACCCGGTGCCGTCATCACCGAGCGGCAGCGCGAGCTGTGGTTCAAGACGCAGGACGCAATCGACCAGACGGTGCAGCGGCAATTTATCCGCCGCGTCCTCCTGGGCGAGGAGATTGCACGGACCGTGCTCTTCCTTGCCGCCGATGACAGCCGCATGATCACGAAGCAGTCCATCACCGTCGATGCCGGCCTGCGCTGATGCGATCGCTTCCACATCTTTCAACGGGACTGCCAAACTGATGCTTCGCCTCGGTCTCAACCCTTACGGACTGACCTACCATCTCGGCTTGCAGGGGCGCGGCACGCCGCGGCACAATCCGGATGGGGCGGGGCTGGAAGGCTTCATAGCGCTTGCGCAGGAACTCGGCGCACGCACGCTCGAGATCTACGAACCATGGCTGACCGACTTGCCGGACGCCGAGGTCGTCGAGCTGCGCAGGCGTCTGGCCGCGCTCGACCTCGTGCCGGTGGTCAGTGGCGGACTTCTCGTGGCAGGTCCGCTGGACAACGCGTTTCGGGCTGCGCGCCTGCTCGAGGCGACAACGATCCGTATCGCACTGACCCCCGTCCTGTGCGGGGACCGCAACGTCTGGGGTGGGAAATGGAACGAGTTCAACGCGACGATCCGCGCTGCCCTGACGGAATGGGGGCCGCGTGCGGCGGCTGAGGGCCGGGTGCTCGGCATCGAGAACCATCAGGACTTCGGCAGCGACGAACTGGTCGCGTTCTGCGAACTCGGCGGGCCCGGTGTCGGCATCACCTATGATACAGGCAACACGTTTCCCGTCGGCGAGGCACCGCTTGCCTTCACGCGGCGGATCGCGCCCTATGTCCGCCATGTCCACCTCAAGGACTATCGCGTGCAGTTCACGGATGAGGGCTATCGTCTGGTCCGCTGCGCGATCGGCGACGGCGCCGTGCCTTTCGCCGAACTGGCAGCCATCCTCGGCGAGCACCACGACACGCTGACGGCCGTACTCGAGCCGGGCGCGCTGGAGGCACGCCACGTTCGCTGTCTCACCGACGATTGGTGGAATGGATATGCGCCGAAGACCGCGCGCGAGTTCGCGGCCTGCCTGAGTGCTGCGCGCGTAAACCGCCTTGCGGACGACGCCGACTACCGGACGCCATGGGAACGCGACGATGACGGCGCGCTCGTTTCGTATGAACTAGACATGATCCGGCGCAGCGCCGCCAACATGAAGAAGTTCATTGCAAAGGAGAAATCAGCATGACTGCCCGAGAACTCAGCGGCCTGACTGCCTTCGTGACCGGCTCGGGACGCGGCCTCGGCCGCGTCATGGCCGACCGCCTGGCCGAACTTGGAGCAAACGTCGCGATCCATGATCTCGATTGGACTCGGCCATCACAGTATGGCGAATTCGCAGACCTCGGCGAATCCGCCAGAGGTTTGGAAAAACATGGGACACGGGTGACCGCGGTCACCGGTAACATAGGCGACAGGCAAGCCGTTGCCGAAATGAAGAGGAAGATCGAGGCGGAGCTCGGCGATGTGCATGTTCTGGTCAACTGCGCCGGCGGGGACATTGGCGCCAAAGGGGTTAAGCCCAGTCCCAACAACGCGCTCGACATCGACTATGAAGACATCAAGGTGCTGACCGACAACAATCTCATCGGCACGATGCTGGTCTGCCAGGCGTTCATTCCGCCTATGGTCAAGCGCGGCTCAGGCTCGGTAATCAACATTGCCTCGGCGGCAGCGCATATCGGATGCTCGCCGGAGGTGGTCTACTCCACGCTCAAGGCGGCCGTTGTCCATTATACGCGTTGCCTCGCCAAGGAACTGATCGACGATGGCGTGCGCATCAATGCGGTGAGCCCCGGCGCCACCAAGACGGCACGGTTCCAAGCGAGCCGCGTCGTCGATCCGGAGCGCATGGATTCGAGCAAGAAATCGCTGAACCGCTATGCCGAGCCTGAAGAGATCGCCGAAGCGGTGGCCTTCCTCGCCGGTCCGCGCGCGCGCTTCATCAACGGGCAGGTCATTCGCGTCGATGGCGGTTTCACCATCTTCCCAGGTTGAATCGCGACCGTTCACACCGCGAACTGTCCGGCTGAGCGCAC
The DNA here is from genome assembly GCF_055811515.1 of Mesorhizobium sp. WSM4841. Lineage (NCBI taxonomy): Bacteria > Pseudomonadati > Pseudomonadota > Alphaproteobacteria > Hyphomicrobiales > Phyllobacteriaceae > Mesorhizobium > Mesorhizobium sp. WSM4841. The sequence continues at coordinate 177,807 of NZ_JBVVQC010000011.1, read as the reverse complement.
CCCAATGAGCAGGGCCACGACGGCCATTGCCGACCTTACTTCGTTGATGGGTTGCGACGTGCTCGCAGAGCGCAGGAATCGACGGTGAAGTTCGGCAACACGACAATTCTCTTGGCGACACGCTGACGTTACAGCCCGCTTGTATGCACCCACGCAATGGCTCAGATTTGTCTCGGTTCGGTCTACTCTGCGCCCTGAGAAGGCGAAGATTTCCGGATCGAGGCGCTGGGCCACCGCGCGCGTGACAGAACGAACCGCTCCTGTCGACACGTTCAGAGGCGCTACATTAAAGATTGAGGGGACAGATGAGGCAAGAGAACGACGTTGAGAAGTCGGTGCGCACCCTGCGTGCCCGAGCACCTGACGACGCGGCTGAATTGCTTGCCCGAGAGTCTCCCGAGTTCATCCGAGACGTATTAAAGTTGTTGCCGGATAGGCACGCCCGAAAGGTGGCGGAGCATTTGCCTCCGGATATGAGGCCTATCGAGCCTCATAGCGACAGCAAGGATATCGCTGTCCCCGGATCCGTCGTCGAGCTGATGGACCCGATCCCCGCCAGCGTTCCTGTCGGAACGACGGTAGCCGCTGCGGTGGAGGCCGTCAGACGCGCCCAGGTACCGACCGAGTTGACTTACCTCTACATCACGGACGCGGCCGACAAACTCGTTGGCCTGGTGGTTCTGCGCGATCTGATGCTGAGCGAACCGGCCGCCACGGTGGATCAGATCATGCTGCCGGAACCGTTCGCCCTTCACGTCAATGTGTCTTTGGGCGAAGCCTGCAAGGCGGCGGTACGCCGCCACTACCCCGTCTATCCCGTGGTGGACGCGGAGAACCGGCTGCTCGGGCAGGTTCGCGGGTGGCGGCTGTTCGAACAGCAAATCATCGAGATTTCTGCCCAGCCTGGCCAGATGGTGGGTGTCCAGAAGGAGGAGCGTTCTTTCACGCCGCTGGTTTCAGCCTTCTTGAAACGTCATCCCTGGCTGCAGCTCAACCTGCTGACGGCCTTCATAGCCGCCTTCGTGGTTGGCTCGTTCACAGGCACGATCGAGAAGATCGTCGCCTTGGCGGCGTTCCTCCCGGTGCTGGCCGGCCAGAGCGGAAACACCGGCTGCCAGGCGCTGGCCATGACGTTGCGTGGCCTCGCATTAGGGGATGTGGACAAACGACCGAAGCTGCACCTGGTGCTGAGGGAGGGAGCGCTCGGGATCGCCAACGGCTTGCTCGTCGGTCTGGTGGCGGCGGCGGCCATGTGGTTCTACGCTTCACGGCAGCCGGAGTCGGCATCCCAGGCGCCCATGCTGGCACTTGTGATCCTGCTCGCAATGTCCGGATCGTGCCTCATGTCCGGAATCTCCGGCGTGCTGATCCCGTTGGGCCTGCGGCGGGTCGGCGCCGATCCGGCCGTGGCTTCCGCGATCTTCCTTACGACGGTGACTGATATTGTAGGCATGGGCCTGATGCTGGGACTGGCCACCATGCTCGTGCTGTAGGCACGCTCGACGGACGTGATCGCGGACGAGGACGTTGTTGCCTATGAGCTGACCTCGTCGGCGTTCAACAAGATAACAAAGGCTAAGCCGCACATCGCGCAGGCCGTCCTGAGAAGCATCGCCCGCCAGCTCTCCGAGCGCTTGCGCAACGCGGCGGAAGACCTTCGGATGAGCTACATGTGTCCCTGATGCGTCGTGCGGCGACCAGATACGTGGAGAATCGCGCAAACAATATTGATCTTGTCGGCTGCGCAATCCACGGCTGATTATGATTTGGCTTAGTTGCCGTTTGTAGCGAATACTTGCTGGAAGCCCAGCAACGCTGAGAAGATGTTTGATTAACCAGCGTAGGCGAAATGCGAATGAACCCGATAGTTTGTTGCGCAGCTGCAACAGCTGCTGAAGACTCGGAGGTTTCCTGACAGTTCTGTCGCTTTTTTTCGTGCAGGCGTGCTAGATCCGCTGCACTAGTCGGGTTGGGGTGGGTTCTCGGCATGCATTCCTCGTTTTCAATGATCCTCGGCTTCGCCGCGGCGCTGCTTTGTACCGGCATATTGCCGGCCGGCGCACAAGGTCTCTATCCGGTCTATGACGATGCGTTTTCGGCCCGCATTGCCAATCCGACCGACAACGGAGCGCTAGCTCAATTCGTCACAGTTGCCATCAACGCAGGGCAGTACGATCAGGCGATCTCGTCGATCGAGCAGTATCTCATCAAATATCCTCGCGATGCGCGCGCCCGGCTCTCGGCCAGCCGGTTGTATTATCACGTCGGCTCCTATGAATTGGCCCGGCGGCAGGTGCAGTACGGCCTCGAGGTCGGGGATCTGTCCGCGGATGAGCAACAGGAAGCCGTTCGCCTGCTCGCCCGCATCGAGCGCGCGTTACTTGGCGTCACCTGGGAAATCGCTCTGACTGGCGGTATGTTCAGCGAATCCACCGATTTTGAACCGGGCGGGGCCGAAGACGACCGCACCTTGGTCTCGCCCTATGGGCGGGCGGACGGCTTTGTCCGATGGGATCTCGGCACGCCAAGTGCTGATGCACTTGTCCTCTCGGGCTCGCTGGCAGCGACAGAGCGCTTTTTCACCAAAGACCTGTCGGTTCCCGGTACCGAGGAGACGTTTATCCTCGGTAACACCGCCATTACCTTGGACAAGGGACTGCCCAACAGCGGGATCGATTCGCTACGGCTGCTACTTTCCGCGTTCGCCGTTACAGAGCGCTTCGACAGCGATATCAACGAGACCGGCGTCGGTCTAAATGGGCGCGTCCTCGTGCGCCCCACCGTCGAGACGACGCTTTTTGCAGGTGCCGGCTACATCGATCTAAGCGGCTCGAAAGGCATCTTCGCCGATAGCAGGATTTTCTATGAGGCAGGCGGCAGCTACCGCTTCCGCAATGGCCAGGCGCTCGGACTGCGCCTGGTCGGCTCGACTGACTTCGCCTCCGGAGCTGGCGAGATCGGCAGCAGCTACATGGGAGGGGTCCGCTACGGCGGCGTGGTAATGGAAGTCCCGGACCTTTTCGTATGGTCTCACCAGGTCGCCGTCTCGGCCGGCCACGGCGACACTCCCGACTTGTCCTTCGGCATCGGCACGAACATAGAGAGCGACTTCTGGCGCATTGCCTCGGAAAGCGATTTTCAGCTCACGGAGTCGCAGAAGGTCAGTGTCGACCTCGCCTATCGTGAAACCGACTTCGAGATCGCCAGCGGCGACCGAAATTCATTCGAATTGCTCGTGAGCTACACGTTGACGCTCAACTGAAAGAGGCCGCGATGAGGACCCTGTATCGTCAGATAGCCACTTGTATCGCCTGCCTTGCCTTTGCGGCACCATCTGTCGCTGAAACGGTCGGGTCCATGACGGCCTACCAGACCAACATCATCCGCAATGACGGCGAGGCGATGAACGTCGGCGCTGGCGTCGAACTCGGCGACCATCTGCGCAGCAATATCACCGGTCTCGGAATGCTCGTATTCCGGGACGAGTCGAGCGCCAAGATTGGTCCGAACACCAGCCTGACGATCGATGAATTCGTCTACAATCCGGGCTCCCGATCAGGAAAGATCGACATCAGGATGAACAGCGGCCTGGCCCGTTTCTACGGCGGTCAGGTTTCGAAGGGCGGCGACATGCAAGTTGCGACGCCACACATGGTGCTCGGAGCCAGAGGCGGCATCATTGAAGTGCTTGTGATAGCTGGTCAGACCGTCGGCATACTGCGCGCCGGCCGCATGACCTGCATGATGAATGGTCGCAAGCTCGTGATCACAAACCCGGGCCACGCCTGCACGTCGGACAATGACAAACTGCTGACCGGCTACGGCGGTATCGACGCCTTCCCGATATTGGACAGCATCGATCGGATAGCCGGCACCGGCCTGCCAGGCGAACCGGGTCCGGGGCTGAACGTAAGCGCGATTTGTGCGTCAGCACTCGGCAATTCGCTCAAAGCCTGCAAGTCCACCGACGGCGCATTGCCCGGCGTGGCCATGGAGTTCCCTGACAGCCCAACGCCCCCTGTAGGCAGCGGGGTGGATGATGAGGATGATGACTGCTTTCCCGACTGCCGGTAAGGCCGGCCGACCGGCATGAGCCCCTCGCTTGATTGGCGGCGGGCTGCCAGGCGGAAAATACCTGGTCTTGCGGTCGTACTCTTGCTGCTCGCTTGCCATTTTGCTTTCGATGGGCCGCTGTCGCGTCTGCGCGAGCGCACGTACGACCTCTACCAGTCCCTTGCCCCGCGCCAGGCGACTAGCAATCCGGTTGTAATTGTCTCGATAGACGACGCGAGCCTTAAGGCATATGGGCGATGGCCTTGGAATCGTGGCCTTTTGGCCGATCTGGTCGATGGTATCACCGAGTCTGGTGCCGCCGTGATCGGGCTTGCGCTGGTGCTGCCCGAGGCTGACACCTCTCCTGATGGCATCGCTGGAGACAAGCGCCTCGCCCGGGCACTGGCGAAACATCGAACCATGCTCGCCGTCAGCCTGGGCAATGAGGCAACGGTTTCAGAAGCAGAGCCCAAAGCCGGCTGGTCGATCGTAGGGCAAGTACCCGAGACGCTTCCTGGCTTCACCGGTCTGACGGGCTCGCTTGCGGATTTCTCGAGCGCCGCTGCAGGCCTTGGGGTAATTCGCACTTTGCCCGATCCCGACGGCGTATTGCGCCATGTGCCGCTGCTCTGGCTTCGAAATACGGATCAAGGCGTGCAGCTTTGGCCTTCTTTCGCAGTGGAACTCCTACGCCTCTACGCCGGAGAGAACAGCTTCGTAGCCCGAATGAATGCCGCCGGGTTTGACGCACTCAGGATGTCCGGCAGCATTGTGCCGCTCGAGCCGCAGGGTAGCATCCGCCTCTGGGAAACCGACACCAATACGCCGCGCATATCTGCCAGCAATGTCCTTTCGGGCCACGGCGATCCTCTGCTGCGGAATGCCATCGCGATTATTGACCTGTCGGCCGTGGGATTGACCCAGTATTTGCCCAGCCCGACGCGTCCGGCGCGACCAGGCGTCGACATCCACGCAGATGCAATCGGCCAGATGCTTGCCGGGCGCTATCTTGTAGAGCCTGTGCAAGCGCGAATGCTCGAGCGGCTCTGGTTTGTCCTCAGTGGCATCGTTTTCATCGGGCTTTCTGGAGTGCTCGCCGAGCGGGTCGTGCTTGGCGCATTCGCTCTGGCGCTCCTGGCAGCCACGCCCTTCGTGTTTGGCGCTCTCGAATACAGCCTGCAGGGTGTGCTCTACGATCCACTGCAGCCGGCGCTTGCGACGATCCTCGTAGCTGGCTTCGAAGGCTATGCCCTCTACAGGCGCAGCGAGCAGCGCCGGTCCACCCTGGCCCGGCAGTTTTCGCAATTTCTGTCGCCCTCCGTGGTGCAGCGCCTCGCAAATTCGGATACCGAAGCGATCCTGTCCGGAGAGAAGCGCGAGATCACAATCCTGCTGAGTGATATACGCGGCTTCACGACGATGAGCGAACAACTCGATGCCCAAGAAATCGGAAAGGTGGTCAACCACTTCCTCGGCCTTGCGACCGATGAGATACTCAAGCGCGATGGGACTATCGATAAGTTCATGGGCGATGCCGTGCTAGCTTTCTGGAACGCGCCGCTTGATCAGCCAGATCATCGCGAGCGCGCGCTCGAAGCGGGGCTCGCCCTGATCGAACGGGTGAAGCGCGAAAACGCCGCGTTCACCGCGCGCAGGCACCCCCCTATCGAAATCGGCGTCGCCATCGAGACTGGCATCTGCTCCGTAGGGAATTTCGGCTCCGAACGGCGCTTCGATTACACCGCGATCGGCTCGCCGGTGAACCGCGCGGCACGGCTCGAGTCAACGACCAAAAAGCTGAGCATCCCCCTGGTGCTTGGTCCCGGATTTGCCCAAGGAGCATCGATGCCGGTTGTCCAGGCGGGCGCCTTTGAACTCCAAGGCTTCAAGGGCGAGGTGCCGGTTTTCACCGTTCCGGAGATACACCCCTCGTCGCAATCTGGCGAGGTCGTGTGATGCTTGGCACCGGTTCAGCTCGCTAACCCATTGGCAGCCGGCGAGCGAAAGCCAAGGGCGGCGGAAATACGATGGGCTGTCTGGGCTACCTGCCGCCCAGTTCGCTTTTGCTGGTCGGTTTATGCCGATAAGCGGAGGCCCATGACTTCAGCACCAATCTGGACTCCTCGGGCGTCACCACGGGCGAAACCCTAACCGATGACAGCGCTGGCCGCGACGCAGAACCCGGATGCTGGTATGGGTATCGCTAGTTCGGGATGCTACTCCAATCCCGATCTCGATGCGAACTGGCTGTGGCTAAGCTGACGCTGGACGATGGCAAGCGCGAAAAGATGCTCTCGGAACTTAGCGAGATCGTCTTCAACGACGTCGCCCTGATTCCGATGCGAGGTCCTCATCGTGGCTGCCTGCCTGAAAGGACCTTCCAGTTCACGACGCGGGCCGACCAGTATACGCTAGCCATGAATGCCAAAACTGTCTGAGGAGGTGTAGAGTTGACGAACATCACCAGGGGGTCCGTTGCGGATCGCGGTCGCGTTACATACGATCTTGGCGCGACCGCCATCTTTGCTTCCAAATCAGACCCACGCTTCCATTATTGTCTGTATGTACCGCCCGCGGTTAGGGAAGGCGCCCAAGTCGACCTGCTGGTGGCCGTCCACGGCACTGGCCGCACCTCGTTCCTGGGTTTCCGCGACGCGTTCGCCGAGTTCGGACGCTGGAACGACTGCGCCATCTTGTGCCCGGTGTTTCCAATGGGCGTTCTCGGCGACGACGCCCGCAGCGGATACAAATACATGATCGAGGGCGACATCCGCTACGATCAGGTGCTGCTCGCCATAATAGAGGAAGTCGTGGCGAAATACCGTCAGGACTGGACCCGCTTCGCCATGTTCGGATTTTCCGGCGGCGGGCAATTCACCCACCGCTTCGCCATCCTCCATCCCGATAGGCTATGGGCGGCGTCGATCGGCGCGCCGGGCTCTGTGACCTTGCTCGATCCCGCGCGGGATTGGTGGGTGGGCATTCGCGACCTGCCGGAGAAGTTCGGCATCACCTTCGATGCCCCAGCGCTGGCAAAAGTGCCGGTCCAGATGATCGTTGGCGATGCCGACCTGGAGACCTGGGAAATCACGCATGTCCAGGGCAGCACCCATTGGATGCCGGGCGCCAACGATGCCGGACGGACGCGGCCGGAACGCCTCGGGACGTTGTGTCGATCTTTCGAGGAAGCGGGTGTGCGGGTGCGCTTTGATTTGCTGCCCGGGGTAGCCCACGAACGGGACGCGGTTCTCGATCCGGTCAAGGATTTCCTGGCCCAGGCGCTCAAGGAACGACGGAACGCATCAGGATGAATGCAATGGCCAGGCCCTGCACGATAAGCTTGTGCAAAGACAGGCTGCTGTGGGGCGCGGACCTCAATCGTATTTGGCCACAAAGCGTCCGACGGCGGCGAGGCAGTCGTCCTTCTCCTCGACATGCGGCATGTGGCTGGAATTCGGGAAGACCATGCCTTCGACGTCGGGAATATGATCGAGAAAGGGCTGGACGCAGGCCTCGGTCGCTTCGTCGTAAAATCCGCGGAACGCCAGGGTTGGCGCCTCGATCAGATGCAGGCGCTCGACGATGGTCCAGTTCCGCATGGTGCCGATCACGTGGAATTCATTGGGTCCGTTCATGGTATGATAAACCGTCGGATCCTCCTCGATTGCCGCGAATGTCCGGGCTACTTCCGGCGGCGTCGGAAGGACACGGCAGACGTGGCGGTCATAGAAGGCCTTGGTTGCCGCAACATAGTCCGGGTGACCGGTGGTTCCGGCTGCCTCGTGCCGGTCAAGCGCACTTTGCACATCGGCCGGCAGCCCGGCGCGCAATTGCAGCGCGCCTTCCACCCATAGCGCCATTGAGGCCAGCGAATTGGCCAGGATCAATGCCTTGAGCCCGGCGGGGCGTCGCACGGCATGTTCGGCCGAGAGTATGCCGCCCCAGGATTGGCCGAGCAGGGCGTAACGGTCGGCTACGCCAATGTGAGTGAGCAGCGCATCGAGTTCGCCCAGGAAGAAATCGACGGTCCAGAAGTCGCCGCCCTTGTCGGGGAGATGGGTCGATTTGCCGTTGCCGATCTGATCGTAGTGGATGACGGCCCGCCCGGTATCGGCCAACTCCTTGAATGAATCGACATAGTCATGGGTGCAACCCGGCCCGCCGTGAGCGACGACCAAAGGCAGCTTGCCCGAGTTGAGATCTCCGATTACGCGATACCAGGTGCGGTAATCCCGGTAGTCGCTAAATCCTTCGGTGGTCGCATGTGCCGTCACAGTTCCAAGCTCTGCGTCATGGCGCGGCAGGAACCAAAGTGACGGACCCTCCCAAGCCTTGTTTGCGGCCGAACGGTACTAAGCGGCCCGGCGCATTTACAGCTAGCACTATTTATAGGTTTGCCCTGTCAGGGGGCGGTGGCCGTCAGGTGGAGAGCCTCAATGCTCCGGCTCGAAACGGTCGCCTGGTTGCTTGCCATCATCCAGGCGGCGGACAAGGCGCGGGGTTCTCGTTCGGCGGACAAGTGGTTGCATGTGGCGCTTCAACGCCACCCGATAGCCGCTAGCTCCCATCCGCTTAAGCGGGCGCGGCTGTGCCGAGAGCTGCGGCCAGGACATCAGCAAGGCCATGGCCGGCGCTGCCGTCCTCGTCAAGGCGCGGATTGTAGATGGTGACCTCGAGTCCGACCGCCTTTCCGCTCGCCAGGATGATCCGGAGCGCCGCCGACAGTTCGTCCCACGACAGCCCGCCCGGTACGCGGAAATCGACCGCCGGCATGATCGCATCGTCGAGACAATCGGCGTCGAGATGGATGAAAAAGCCGTCGAGTTCCGCCCGCGTCAGGTGGTCAACGGCCGCACGGGCGGCGGCTTTGACGCCCAGGCGGCGGACTGCGTGGAGATCGTAGGCCATGAGCTCCGCTGGCAAAGGCCGGCTGCCGAACTCGGCCTGGTCTTCGTGGTCGCGAAATGCGAAGGCGACAGCGTCCTCGGAGCGAACCAACGGGCGGCGGCCCTCCAGGTCGGTCAGCAGCGCCGGCCCGTAGCCGGTGACGAAGGCCAGGTCCATCGACGCGCCTTCGCTGTTGGGCTCGGCCTCGGGCTGGAAGAAGTCGGCGTGGCCGTCGATAAAGCACAGGCCGTAGCGACCGCGCCGGCGCAGCGCGAGCATCGGACCCAGCAAGATCGTACAGTCGCCGCCCAGCACCACCGGGAATTCGCCAGCGTCCAGCACCTCCTCCACGGCGTCGGCGAGCTTGGGCGACCACGCCGCGATCGCGTTGGCATTCAGCGTTAGGGTGGCAGGGTCGGGCTTCGGGTCTTTCGGCGGGACCGCCAGCCGCCCGGCATGGCGCGCATGGATGCGTTCGGCGAGGCCCAGTTCCAGCAGCCGACCAGGCAAGCGCTCCACGCCGTCGGTCGCCAGACCCAGTGCGGACGGCGCTTCAAGGATGGCATAGGGGCGGGTCGGCATCAGATGCTCCAGCTATCGCGAGTGAGAAGACCGGCGCAACGCCGGCGGCCTCCGCTACTGAGCGCTGCGGGGCTGCCGGTTTGATGGCCCTATAAGCGACGCTTTTGCAGCCAAAAAACTCACTTCGCAGCCGGCGTAACCCTCGGTACCTGGGCGAAACCGGGGAAATTTCAAGCCGCCGCCCAAATTCCCTGTTGAAGTCTAGATCGCAAGTTTTCTGACCGATGGGAGACGGTTGTTACGGCATTCAGTTGCGCGGCTGGATCAATGGATTGCCGTAGCTCAAAAACGATCCAAAACGGGCGCTCCTCTCAAAGGCCTTCGTCCCAATACGGCGTGCGCCCTATGCATCGCGCAAGGTGGTCGACGAAGGCACGGACCTTCATCGACATGAGCCTGTTGCTGGGATAGACGGCATAAATCGTGCTGGCTGGAGGCTCCCAGGCATCCAGCACGCGTCGCAGCGCGCCAGTACGCAGCGGCTCCGCCACCGCCCATGTGGGCAGTAGGGCGACGCCGATGCCGTCAAGCGCCGCAACGCGCAGCATCTCCGAATTATTGCTGCGAAAGTTGCCGCCCACGGCCACCTGCACCTCGCCAATTTTGCCGGCAAGGCGCCATTCATCGCCCCAAGGCAAAAGGCTGGTGCAGAGGCAGTTGTGCTTGGCAAGATCGCCCGGCTCGTGCGGCACTCCATGCTTGGTGAGATAGGCGGGCGCAGCACAGGCGACGAGCCGGGATGGCGCGAGCTTGCGCACGACAAGCGGCGAATCCTGGAGCACGCCGATACGGATCGCCAGATCGAGCCCCTCATCGACCAGGCTCACATGCGCCGGGCTCAAGGCAATGTCGACGGAAAGCTCCGGATAGCGCCTCAGGAACTCCGGGACGGCCGGCGCCACATGCATCCAGCCGAAGCTGTCGGGCGCCGATATGCGAAGCGTGCCGCGCGGTTCGCGCTGCAGCGCGCTCGCCTCTTGTTCCGCCGCTTCAGCTTCGGCGAGAATCCGGGCGCAGTGGCGGTAGTAGGCTGCGCCCGCTTCGGTCATCGACAGCCGACGCGTGGTGCGGTTGAGGAGGCGAATGCCCAGGCGCTGTTCGAGCCGCTGCACATGGGCGCTGACGGCGGATTTGGAGAGTCCGAGCCGATGAGCCGCAGCCGAGAAACTGCCGCTGTCCACGACGCGAGCGAACGCCGCGATGCCATCGAGCGGGTCCATCATCGGATTGTCCTGAAATCCAGACGGCATGTCCATAGAATTCCGGCTAATCGACGGACGAGAACGGCCTATCTCTTGGTGAGCGACCCGAACCACGAAGGAGATCGACGATGGATGCCAAAGCAACAGCAGCCGAAGCGTTCGTTCGCGAGCCGGCGGCCGGCTCGACGCTCAACGTTCTGGGCATCACCCATATCTACAAAGCCACCTGCGCCGAGACCGCCGGGTCCTTCTCGCTTTGGGAGTCCGTGGTTCCGCCGGGCGCGGGAGTACCACCGCACACCCATGCCCGTGAGGATGAAGCCTTCTATGTGCTGAGCGGCGAACTCGTCATCGAATTCGAGGGCGACTCCGCGCCCCATCGCGTTGTGCCCGGCGGCTTCTTCTTCGGCGCACGCGGCCGGCGCCATGCCATCCGCAATTTCGGCGACAAGCCGGCCCGCGTGCTCGTCCTTTGCGCGCCGAGTTGCGGCCTTGATCAGATGTTCGCGGAATTGGATGCCGCGACCGCTGCCGGCATACCGGAAATGGGAAAGCTCGTGGCCATCGCCGCCAAATACGGAGTCACCATCGAGCCGCCGGCTGATCCGCCGCGCTGAGATCAAACTGTCGTCTGTCAGGCTGGAAACAGAAATGCGGCGGCGGGCTCGAAAAAAATCTGCTGTCTGCTCGAGGCGCTACCTTCCTGTGCTTCTGCCATGTCGGATGTCGGCCTGACGTCGATCTCCTGGCCGGCGGCCGTGCGCGCGATGACGCGCCGCCGCTCGCCGAAGAAGGCGGTGTCGATGAACTCGACCGCAAGCCCGGCAGTGGCCGGGCCGGGTTTCAGCCGAAACGCTTCCGGCCGCACCATCAGCCGGGTCTTCTGGCCATGGCTGAAGTCCTGATCGATCCTGACGCCAGAGACGACCGAGCCATCGGCCAGGCGGATCGTGGCGGAGCCGTTGACGGTTTCAAGATGCTCTGCCGGCAGGAAATTGGAATTTCCGATGAAGCTGGCCACGAATTCGCTCGCAGGTCTCAGATAGAGGTCCTCACCGGTGCCGATCTGCTCGATGCGTCCGTCCCGAAACAGCGCGATGCGATCCGAAAGATGCAGCGCCTCGTCCTGATCGTGGGTGACGTACAGGATCGTTACGCCGGTTTCGCGGTGGATGCGCCGTATCTCGGCCTGGATCTCCTCGCGCAGCTTCTTGTCGAGCGCCGAAAGCGGCTCGTCCATCAGAAGGATCGGCGGATCGTAGGCGAGCGCCCGGGCAAGCGCCACGCGCTGCTGCTGTCCGCCGGATAGCGCGCCAGGATATCGGCCGCCGAAACTCTCGAGCCGCACCAGCGACAGCATCTCGTCGACTTTTCGGTTCACCTCGGCGTCCGGCCGACGGCGCACGCGCAACGGAAAGGCAACGTTCTCAGCGACGGTGAGATGCTGGAACAGCGTGTAGCGCTGAAACACCATGCCGATATTGCGCTTGTGCGACGGCACCGACAGCAGCGACCTGCCTTCGAGAAGAACGTTGCCGGATGTCGGTTGCTGAAAGCCGGCGATCGCGTAGAGCGTCGTCGATTTGCCAGAGCCGGAAGGGCCGAGGAAGGTCAGGAATTCGCCCTTGGGTATATCGATGGTGACATCGTGCACGGCGACGAATCCGCCGAACGCCTTGCGCAGGTCGCGAATGGAGAGGAACGGTTCGGTCATTTCAACAATTTCCGCCGAATGAGTGCGGTTACGATCATCAGGCTCAAGGTCAGAAGTACCAGGAGGCTGGAGGCGGCGGCGATGACCGGGCTCAGATCCTGGCGCAGGCTGCCCCAGATCTTGACCGGCAAGGTCTGCAAGGTGGGGCTGGCCATGAAAATCGCGACCACCACCTCGTCCCATGAGGCGAGAAAAGCGAAGATCGCCGCCGAGAAGATCCCGATTTTGATAGCCGGCAAGGTAACCCGGAGTTTTGCTTCGAATGGGCTTGCGCCGCAGACGATCGCCGCATCCTCGATGGATTTGTCAAAACCTTCGAGTGCCGTGGTGATGGGAATGATGGCGAAGGGGAGTGCCAGGACTGTGTGTGCGATGACAAAGCCTGCCGTGGTGCCGCCGAGCCCGATCCGCAGGAAGAATGCATAAATGGCGATGGCGAAGACGACGACCGGCAGCACCATTGGCGTCAGCAGCAGGCCGCGAAGCGTGTTGCGCCCGCGAAACTGTCCCCGGACCAGGGCGAAAGAAGCCAGGAGCCCGATGACGACGGCGAGAATCGCGGCCATGGTGGCAATGCGCGCGCTGGTCAGCGCCGCTTCGAGCCAGGCCGGATCGGCGAAGAGCCCCTCATACCATTTCAGCGTCCAGCCGGGCGGCGGAAAAGCCAGCCACCGCGACGATCCGAACGACAAAAGCACGATGAAGACCACCGGCAGCAGCAGAAACGCGGTAACCAGGCCGGTGAAACCCAGAAGTGCCGCGCGCAGCCAGCCCAGCCGGTCGTAGTCGAGCAGCATCTCACATGCCTCCTGTCATGCGCTTGGCGCCGACGAGGCGCAGTTGCAGCGCGTAGAGTGCCATGGTCACCAAAAGCAGGATGAAAGCCGCCGCGCTTCCGAGCCCCCAGTTGAGCAAGGACTGGATCATCTGGGCGATCATTGCGGCGAGCATCATGTTGGAGGTGCCGCCGAGCAGCGTCGGCGTCACGAAATAGCCGAGCGACATGACGAAAACCATCAGGCCGCCTGCAGCGATTCCGGGAAGCGACAATGGCAGCAGGATGCGGCGGAAGGCGTCGAAGGGGCTCGCACCGCACAGGGCGGCGGCGCGCAGCGTCATCGGATCGATGGCGCGCAGGGTTCCGACCAGTGGCAGTATCATGAAGGGCAGCATGATGTAGACCATGCCGATGGTGACGCCGGTCAGGTTGTTGATCAGCGGCAGCGGCTCGCTGATCAGGCCAATATCCATCAGCGTCCGGTTGATGACGCCGGTGCGTTGAAGCAGCACCATCCAGGCATAGGTGCGGGTGAGCAGATTGGTCCACATCGACAGGATGATGATGCCGAAGACGATCGAGCCGAGGGCAGGCGGCATGATCGCCAGCATCCAGGCGACCGGAAACGCCACGATCACGGTGACGGCGGTGACGACGGTGGCGACCAGAAAGGTGTTGAAGAAGACCCGCGCATAGGTGCCGTCGCCAAACAGGATGGCGTAGTTCTGCAGGCCCGGTACGGGTTCGGTCACGCTGCGCAACAGCAACGCGACGACCGGCACCACGAAGAACAGGGTGATGAGGGTCAGCGCCGGCAAGGCGCCGCCGACGCCATCTGGCCTTCGAAGGATTGGCTGTCGATGAAGCAAATTGCCCGACATGACGATGATCCCGGCAGCTCAGGCGGGACGCCTAGCGACGCCCCGCCGGTTCATGGGTGAGGTCGGCGGCTATTTGGCCTGCCAGGCGTACCAACGCTCCGCGATCGCGTCGCGGTTTTCAGCCCAGTAGTTCATGTCGAGGTTGATCTGCCCGTCGACATAGGCGTCCGGCAACGACTTGACGACATCGGCCGGCATTTCGGCCTTGGCTGCCGTGTTGATGGGTGCGTAGCCGCTTGCTTCAGCAAACATTGCCTGGCTTTTCGCGCTTGTCGCTGTGGCCAGGAATTTCATCGCGCTTGCCTTGTTTTTCGAACCCTTGGGGATGACGAGCACGTCGGCGGCAGTCATGTTCTGCTTCCAGGATGCGCCGACATCAGCGCCGTCCTGCTCGAGGGCGAAGACACGCCCGTTCCAGAGCTGCCCGAAGGCTGCTTCACCGGAGGCGATCAGCTGCTGCGACTGCGCGCCGCTGTCCCACCAGACGATTTCCGACTTGATCGCGTCGAGTTTCTTGAACGCCCGGTCGAGGTCGAGCGGATAGAGCTTGTCTGCAGGCACGCCGTCGGCCAACAGCGCAATCTCGATGACGCCCGGTGCCGACCATTTGTAAAACGTGCGTTTGCCGGGAAATTTCGTCAGGTCGAACATGTCGGCCCAGCCGGCTGGCTCGCCCGACACCGCCCCTTTGTTCCAGGCAAGAACGAAGGAGTAGTAGAAGCTGCCGACCGCATGCTCGGTGGTGAAGCGAGGATCGAGATCGGCTTTCGGCACAACGTTGAAATCGATCGGCTCCAGCAGGCCGTCCTTGGCCGCTTTGATGGCGAAATCCATTTCGACATCGACGACATCCCAGGCGACGCTGCCGCCTTCCACCATGGCCTTCAGCTTGCCGTAGTCGGTCGGGCCGTCCTGCAGGACCTTGATGCCGGAACTCGCTTCGAACGGAGCAGCCCAGGATTTGGTCTGCGCCTCCTGGGTGGTTCCGCCCCAACTGGTGAACACCATCTCATCGGCGTGCGCGGCAGTGGCTGCCAAGAGTCCGGCCAAAATGCTGGTCAAAATCAGTTTCATGTCATTCTCCTCTGTTGGTGCTTGGTTTCTTGTTTTTATGAAATTGCGCGATTGGCGCGCTGCCCTCATCGCATGACGAACGGGTCCGGGATTGGCTCGTCGGATATCCGTATCCAGACGGATTTCGAGCGCGTGTAATCGCGGATGGCGTCAAGTCCGCCCTCACGGCCGAGCCCCGACCGACCATAGCCGCCGAACGGCACGAGCGGCGAAACCGCGCGGTAGGTGTTGACCCAGACGACGCCGGCATGGATGTCGCGCGCCATGCGGTGCGCCTTGGCGAGATTGGTGGTGAACACGCCCGAGGCCAGGCCGAATGGCGTATCGTTGGCAAGCGCCAGTGCTTCGGCTTCCGTGTCGAACGTGAGAACGCTGAGCACCGGACCGAACAATTCCTCCCGCACGCAGGGCAGCGCTGAATCCTCGGCATCGATGATGGTCGGTGCGTAGTAGAAGCCGTGCGGATGATCGTCGGGCCTTTTTCCGCCGGTGACCAGCGTCCCGCCATTGGCGAGGCTCTCAGCAACGATCTTCTCGATCCATTCACGCTGACGTGGCGTTGCCAGCGGTCCCATTTCGGTGGCCGGATCCTGCGGATCGCCAATTTTGATGGCCTCAGCCTTGTGCTTCAGCCTGTCCAGGAACTCGGCCTTTATCGAACGCTCGACTAGCAGCCGCGAGCCGGCGACGCAGCTTTGTCCAGACGCCGCGAAAATCCCGGCCACGACCGCGTTGGCCGCACTGTCCAGGTCGGCGTCGGCGAAAACGACAACGGGACTTTTCCCGCCCAGCTCCAGCGTCGTATAGGCGAGATTTTCCGCCGTGTTGCGGACGATAGCGCGAGCGGTCGAAGGTCCGCCGGTGAAGGCGACGCGTGAAACCAGCGGATGACTTGTCAGGCGCCGGCCGCAATCGTGCCCGAACCCGGTTAGTATGTTGACGCTTCCGGCGGGAAATCCGGCCTCGTGAACGAGTTCGGCGAAGGCCAGCAACGGCGCTGGGCCGTCTTCCGAGGCTTTCAAGACGACCGTGCAGCCGGCCGCCAGTGCCGGGCCGAGCTTGACCGCCGAAAGGAAGAGCTGCGAATTCCACGGCACGACGGCAGCGACGACGCCGATCGGCTCGCGCCTGATGGTGACGTCCATATCGGCCTTGTCGATAGGCACATGCGAGCCTTCATGCTTGTCGGCAAGCCCGCCATAGTAGCGGTAATAATCGCCGACATAGGCGATCTGGGCGCGGGTCTCGCGGATGATCTTGCCGGTGTCGCGCGTTTCCAGTTCGGCCAGGCGGCCGGCATTGGCGACGACCAGGTCGCCGAGGCGCACCAGCAGCTTGCCTCGCGCCGTCGCCGTCAGCGAGGCCCACGCGGCGGAGTGCAGCGTCCGGTGCGCCGCCTCGACGGCGCGGTCGACATCGGCCTCGGTTGCGGCGGGCATCGTCGCCCAGGGCGCTCCGGTTGATGGATCGATGCTTTCGAAGGTGGCTGTCGGCGTATCGAACGCCCCATCTATGAAGTTGCTGAAAGCCACAAGGGTCATTGCGGCCTCCCATGCCCGAAGGCCGGCATCACCTTGTCGACAAACAGCTGCAGCGACTTCTTCTTGCGCTCGTGTGGCAGGCCGCTGTCGATCCAGATCGAGTACTGGTCATAGCCGAGCGCCTCATATGCCTTCAGCCGGGTGATCACCTCTTCGGCTTCGCCGATGACCAGGTTCTGTCGGATTTTTCCCGGCGCGTATTGCGGCATGGCTGCGATCTCGTCGTCGGTGAGCGCCTCCAATATGCCTTGACGAACAGGCTTCTTGTTCTGGAACCAGGCGCCGAACTGGCAGTAGAACAGCGACAGGTCCTTCGTCAGCTGCTCCGCATCGGCGGCGTCTTCTGCAACGAATGTATGCATCAGCAGCATGATTTCGGGGCGGGCCATGTCGGGATGCGCCGCGCACGCCGCGTTGAAGCGCTCCATCAGGCTGGTTACCTCGTCATCGCCGGAGGCGAGCGGCGTCACCTGGACGTTGCAGCCGTTGGAGACGGCGAAGTCGTGCGAGTTCGGATCGCGCGCCGCCACCCAGATCGGCGGGTGCGGTTTTTGCACCGGCTTGGGCGACGAGGTGGTCGAGGGAAACGACCAGAACTCCCCGGACATCTCGAAGTCGCCCTCCCAGAGGCCCTTGATGGCCGGGATAATCTCGCGCATGCGCTGGCCCGCGCCCCAGGCGTCGAGCCCCGGGAACAGGCGCTGGTATTCGTAGCTGTAGGCTCCGCGCGCGATACCGATGTCGAGCCGGCCAGCCGTGACGACATCGGTCATTGCTGCCTCGCCGGCGAGCTTGATCGGATGCCAGAACGGCGCGATGACCGTTCCTGTGCCGAGCCGGATGCGCTTCGTCCTGGCGCCGAGATAGGCGATGTTGATGAACGGGTTTGGCGAGATGGTGAACTCCATGCCGTGGTGTTCGCCGATCCAGGCCATCTCGAAGCCTGCCGCCTCGGCCATCAGGACCAGTTCCTCAAGCTCGTCGATGAGCTCGGCATGCGGCTTTGTCGGGTCCGAGCGTTCCATATGGACGAAGAGCGAGAACTTCATATCTGTTGACCCGGATTAGAAGTGTTCATGGATACCGGCTTGGCGAGCGGACGGACTTCACCTTCGACCTCGTTGCCGACATAGACTCCAAATGCATCCTCCCGACATTCGCGAAGATAGCGGGCGAGCATCGAGCGCACAGCAGCGTCGGCGATGTTCAGTCCGGCAATCCTGTCGATGTCGACGAGCCGGACCTGGCGATCGCTGGAGTGGGGCGCGTCCACCGTGCCGCGGTAGTAGACATGCGTTCGCGATGGGTTTGCGGCGTCGTCCCAGACCGCAAACAGGAATCCGAGATGAGCCTCGATGGCTTTCGCAGCGAGGCGTCCCTTGAGGCTTCGCGTGTCGCCGGGCGTTCCGAGCCCTCGGCCCGCCGGCAGTTCGAAAAAGCCGTCGACGGTTTCGAAGAACAGCACGCGGCCTTCATCTTCGAGGATGGCGCCGACTTCCATGTCCGGAGGCGCGGCCGCCAACGCTTCCTGGCTGAGACCGGGCGAGACATACGCCCCACGGCAATAGCCGAGGGGCTGCGATGAATTGTGGGAGAATTCGCGAACGCGGCCGATGAGGATCGAATGGTCGCCGGCGTCGACCAACTGCTCCATGTCACAGTCAAACGTAGCCACCGATCCAGCGAGCAGTGGACTGCCGGTCGGGCCGAAGCGCCACTCGACAGCCGAGAACTTGTCCTGCGATTTCGAAGCGAAGACGCCGGATGCGGCTCGCTGTTCCTCCGAGAGCACGTTGACGGCAAAGCACTTCGAGGTCGAAAACACCGGATGGCCCAGCGCTTTCTTGGCGATGCAGACCAGAACAAGCGGCGGATCGAGCGAAACGGATGTAAACGAATTGGCGGTGAAGCCTCGAGGCTCTCCTTCCGGCCCGATCGCGGTGACGATGGTAACGCCGGTCAGGAAGGAACCGAGCGCCCGCCTGAATTCGCCCGCGTCGAAGGCTGTGTCCATCGCCGGTCGCGCCGATGCGCTTGCGCCGTCGTTGCTCTCGAGAAAATCGACAATGCGCCGTGTGACCACGTCAGGCGAGGCAACGGCCATCATATGTCGTTCGCCCTCCAGAACGACGCAGCGACCGCGCGACGCGAGGCGCGCCATCGCCGCCGACATCGCAGGCGAGGAATTCCTGTCCTGCGAGCCGGTCATGAACAGGGCCGGCATCGCGAGACCGGGAAGACGATCGCCATGCGCCGCATCGGCATGGGCGAAAAGTCGATATGTGCGCGCATAGCCTTCCGGGTTGACGCTTTGCAGTGCCGCGCGCGTTGTCCTTGCGGCCTCGGCCAGGCTGTCGGGGACGGGGTTGCCGAACCAGCGCGCGATCGTTGCGTCCGTCCCTGACGGGTTTTCCGCGCCGTTCAATTCGGCGGCGCGTTCGCGCACCGCCTGCGCAAGGTCCGCCGGGCGGCGAAAGACCGCGTTGAGCGACACCATGCGGCGGACCCGTTCGGGTGCGTTGAGAGCGATTTCCTGCCCGACCAGCGCCCCCATTGAATGGCCAACGATCGAGACGGTATCCAGGCCAAGGTGATCAAGAAGCCGGATTGCCTGTCCGGCATAGTCGGCAAGGCTCGCGTCTTCAGGTGGTAGTGGCGACAGGCCGTGTCCCAGCATGTCGATCGCGATCACATCCCATCTGTCCCTCATCAGCGCGATCTGCGGGACCCAGATCTCCGCGTTCATGCCGACGCCGTGGATGAGGAGGACCGGCGCGCCGGATCCGGCACGGATGAAGCCGGTACCGTCAGGCGCCGTTCCGCGATGCCAGTCAGGCTTCGTCAGCTCAGCCATGCAGGTCGCCGACCTCCTTGAGATCCTGGTAGCGGTCGCCGATGCGATGATGCGGTCGTCCGCCGATCGAGGCGCCAAGCGCCACCACCAATTCGTCTGGCGCCGGCGCGTCACCGATCTGGAAGTGCACAGTCAGGTAGTGCGAACGTCGGCCTTCGTCGTTCTTGTCCATGAGCGGGATCATGATCGGCGTGTTCGGCCCGCCACGCAGGTTGGTGAAGGCAAGATAGGTCTTGGCGCCGACGGCACGCCGATAATGGTTGCCGAAATGCAGCGTGTGGATGAGCGCGGAGGCATGCTCGATCTCGCCTGATGTGCCGCAGATTGCGGCCTTGCCGTAGCCTTCGATCGCTTCGCCGGATCCCGCAACTGCGAGGATTTCACGGGTCAGCATCTCCCCCAGAACCGGCGCATAGGCGCGGATCTCGGGAGAAAGGTCCTCAGTGAAACCGCGCCCGGCCCAGGGATTGTCGAGCACTGCCGCCACGCCGATCAGGCGCAGCGGCCGGGGGGCCACCTTGCCGCCTTCAATCAGCGTGTTCTCGACATAGGTGACGATCTTTCGGATGGCCGGCTTCATCGAATCCTCGGTGGTCGTTCGGCCGAGGCATCCGGAAAAGCTCCCGTCCGCCACGGTGATCTTATGGTATACCATACTATTGAAGACCAAATCCCTTGTCAACGGATCGTCGAATCTGTTTGTTTGCGGATGCTGGGAGTAGATGAATTGGCCGACGACACACTGAGGATCGAACGATCCACCAAGACGCTGAGAACGCTGGCGCTGGAGCGCATGCGCGACGCGATCATGGGGTTTCACTTCCAGCCGGGCGAACGGCTGGTCGAGCGGCCGCTTTGCGACCAGCTCGGCGTCAGTCGCTCGGTGGTGCGCGAAGTTCTGCGGCAGTTGGAGACTGAGGGCCTTGTCCAGATGATACCAGGCCACGGACCCGCGGTGGCCAGGCCAGATCTCAGCCGCACCGATGAGATTTATGAACTCCGCGCTTTGATGGAGGGCATCGCGGCGCGCGCCTGCGCGCTGACAGCGACTGAGGACCAGATCGCTGCGCTTGAGCGCGCATTCGATGTGCTGCTCACGGCGTGGGCCTCAGCCAATCCGATCGAGGTGATGCGGGCGACGACAAAATTCTATGAAGTGCTTTTCGATGCCGCCGACAAGCGCATCGCCTGGGAGATCGTCCAGGGTCTGAACGTCCGCATCAACCAGCTGCGTTCCATGACCATCGCTTCGGTGGACCGCCGCGATGCCGCAATTGCCGAAATGACCGACATCATGAACGCGATCAAGTCGCGCAACGGCGATGAAGCCGAAGCGGCGGCCCGGCGACATGTGGAGCAGGCCTGGCGAATTGCGCAACAGACCCTTCGCAACAGCTGAAGCAGAAACGGCCACAACGCCTTGAAATTTTTTCACTCGGCGGCTGCGGGTCTTCACATTACGGATTGCCCGTCGCCCTCGCAGCGATGGCTTTGTTTCTGGCTGTTGACGATAGCGCATTCTGGCTAGTGTCTCAGTTTGAATTTTTAGTGCAGATCGGTATGCTTGGCGGATGATCCCATATGCCGATCGAAAAGAAGCCATTCGAGCCGTTCTCAAATATTGCGCGATGCAGCGCCAAACAGTTCGCTACGGAGTGCTCGGGAAGGCGGTCGGCATTCCTGCTCAGGGACCTTGGAAGCCGGTTCTAGACGAAATCAGTCGCGAAGAGACGCCAGATATTACGTTCCTAGTAGTTAATAAGGACGGATTGTCCAGCCAGATCGATTTCAAAGAAGCAAAGCCTGCTACTGACAAGCAGAAGAAGAAGGCAGGAGATATGATCGAAACTGTCTTCGCACACTACGGTGATCGGAAGTAAAATTGACCTAAGTCTTCTTTTTGTAAGGACCGCGCGGCTTCGGCGCTACGGCGTCCATCAGTTGGCATAGGTCGTCCATCGACCAGAGAGTCTGCGAAAGGCCGGCGGCCATCGCCGGGGACATTTTCAGTTGTGAATGCGGATCAAGTTGTACCAGACAGTGTACAGCGCCACCATGTGCATGTGGTTCTCGAACTCTTTGAGAATCCATTCGTAAGGCGCGTGAAGCAGCGCATCTGCATAAGCATGGTGAGGTTCTGACGCTCCACATGCGACGTGCTGACGTGCGCCAGATCGGGCGAGCCTTCTATGCGGTTCTTCTTGATGCCAGTGCATTCGGCGGGGCTGTAGCGGCCCTTGGTGCCTTCGGGAACATCGCCGTAAATTTTGATGACCTGCGCATAGTCAACGTCCGCGCCAAAGGTTTCCTCGACGGCATTCAGGTACGCGCGGTCACCATCGGTTGAAAGCTGGACGCGATTGGCAAGACGGTCGCGGACGTCATCCATGAATGCCAGCGCATATTCGCCATCACGATCGCCAACCAGCCACGAAATGAGAAGCTTGCTGTCGCTGTCCAGCGCGGTCCATGTCCATGTGTCGCCTGCGCCTTCAATGCGGTTCTTCTTGGTCGCGACGTTCCTTTGCGTCGCGCCAGTGAACGACCAGATTTCATTGCACTGGACGCGCTTGGCCGTCACATTGCGAACTTCGCGGTCGTGCAGATCGGCGCAGAACCCGTGTTGATCGCACGTCGGCAACGCGTGAGATCGAACGCATCGAGCTTCCCTCGCAAAGCATGGTGAGGATTTGGACGCCGGTCTTGAGGGACAGCTTGTTGATGCCCCGAATGTGAACTTTGATGCTTAGTGTCAAGCATCAAGAGTTCAATTCGAATTGCGCAGCTTTGGAGTGAAAGGGACGACGCGGGTATCCAAATGGCCTTTCGGTAGACCACAAAGGCGCTCAATGTCGCTCAGGTTCAACGCTAACGCTTGCTCAACCTGATTTCTTGTCTGCACCGATTGATCCAAAAGCATTTTCACAGACGCCCCCAGAATAGCAGGCGCTCTGGTTTGGAATAATTCGTCAAAGGGCTCGTGCGTGCGAATGCGTTTCATATTTAGTTGTCGCATAACATAGCTGTGCTGATTTCCATTAATTATTTCAAGATCCCTACAGCGATAGGCCATTGCAGCAATCGAAATTCCCCACTTTTGTTTAAGGAATTCAAAGTGACTAAGAGATGTCCCTAGGACCTCACGACTAAACGTATCTTGAGGTAGAAGAAAAGCACTAGCGAAGCGATCCGCCTGACGCTCTATATCATTGATATTGTCGGACGTGACCTCAACAGGCGAATGCAGCAGCATGTGCCCGAGTTCGTGCGCAAGGTTATAGGCGGTGCGCGGTCCGCTAGTCACATCCGCTGAAAACAAGACATACGGACGGCCTGCCTGCCAGCATGAAACGGCATCCATATCAGGACAATCGACCGCCTCGCGAATCAGGATGAAGCCATGCAATTCCATGATCGCTGAGAGGTCTCGGAGAGGACCGCGCCCAAGCGACCAGGCGGATCGCAGTGCATCTGCCGCCGCTTCAATTTGATCCGTTGATTGAGAAGACGGATCAAAATCAAGAGCCGGGAGATCGACCGATGGCATATCGATGAAACGCTCCAAATAGGCGACGACATCACTAGCCCATTCAAGCCGACGAGCAATGCGCTTACGATGATGCAATTCGACTCGTTTTAGACTTCGCCAGAACGGTGCGATGCCCGCCCCAGACCGTTGTCTCGGGGTAGTAAAAAACGCCGGCGGCTGCTCAGTCACGGCTATGATCCGACCGAACGTTTCCCCACTCGGAGCAGAGAGACCGCTTTCCATCCGGGATACAGCCTGCTTTGTAACGTTCAAGAGTTCGGCGAATGGCTCAAGCTGTAGCCCGCGAGCTTCTCGCGCTTCGCGAATTCGCTCGGGGATAACCCGAGGCAGATTCCGCCTGTCTGATGAAAATAGATCACTCATTGGGTCGCGCTTATGCGCCTTCCTTCTTGGCGCTCTCTTCGAGCGCTTGGGCAATGTGGTCCTTCAGGCGGAGCTTTGCTCCAGCGTCGGGGACCGTCGAGCCCACCGGAACCTCTGCGCCACGCTTCGCCACTTCATCAAGAACATTGATGTGCCCGATCCATGTATCTGAGTCGGGAGCCGGCGCACCCCAGCAAAGATGGCTGAGCTTGCCATCACGCGCCGCGCGAAACGTCAGCCAAGCGTAAAGCTTTGGTATCTCGCGGACGAGCCGTTTGATGTCCTTGTCCTTTTCTGACCAGCTCAAGAGATCGGGCTGCAACGAAAGCCGCGTGTCCTGCCTACTCTCGGCTTCTTCTGGGAAGCCGTCGACATCATCGGTCCGGCAGACATGGGCAATCGCACCGGTCGCGGAGACCTCCAACCAATGCCAACTGCCTTTCGGCATCGGCTTCATCGATGTGAGAAATGGAAGATCGCCCCGAGTGCAGTAGAGATCAATCTGGTACGCGATCCCAATTCGGCGAATATGGCCTCGGAGGTCCCTACCGATTGCGTTGTTGAGGAACGATTCGCCCTCGAAAAGATGGCCAGCCAAGAAACTGCCTTCTTGGACCGCGCGAGCAAGAGCCAAGTCGCTTGATTGCGGGAAGGCGAGCCTCAAGCGGTCCTGAATTTCGGGAATGATGGGCATGCAGAGCGGGCTCCAATCTGATTCGAGTAAACCAGATTCCCAGAAACCTAATCTCAGGTCAACTGAATTACCGGTTTCCCCACCGCTTTTCTGCAGCCTTCTTAGCGATCTCGGCGCGCCGCTCTGGCGTCATGTGACGGCGCGCTTCTTGCCGCCCTTCGCACCAAACACCTTGGCGGCAGGGTCCTTGCCGTCGTCAATCACGTCGTCGGCTTCCTAGCCAGTCGCAATGCGCATGACGCGAACGGCGTTGCCGATCACGTCGGCGGGGCGCTTCTCGCCTTTAGGTCCGGTTGGCATGCCGAACACTCTTTCCAGTTAAGGCGCGCATTTCTCCTAGAAGGGCGCGCAAGGCGTCATAGTCCATGTAGCCCTGGCTCCAATGTGGCCCCTTTAGTTCGTCCACGCCCCAATCGAGCTGTTTGTGGTTGCGACCATGAAAGGCAACAAAATATCGATCGACGTTACCTCCTGCGATGTAGTCATCCAGAAAAGATAGGCGGTCGCCGTCTGGCTCAATTCGATAGTTCGGTAGCTTCCCGTGCCCGGTGATCCCAATCCGCACGAACGCGGAGCCGTGCTTTTTCTTGTAGGTGTGCATACTGCCAAACACGCCCGCGACATAGTCCACCGGCTGGTCGAGTGTTCTGACGACGTCGGCTATGGTCGCACTTTCGGGGAGTTTCACACGAGCCACGCATTCCTCCATGCTTTCCGCTAAGCAGATAGGCGCTTTCGCCTATGGGATCAAACGTGACAGGCGTTTCCGCATATTTCAACTGAGACACTACCTGCATTCTGGGTTTGCTGGTGCGGATCTTATTTTGAGGATATTCTCTTCCTTAAAGCAGAAGCCGGGTCGACCTCGATTGGCGGTCGCTTGCGCTCGGCCGCCCCGCTCGGGAGGAGCCTCTGATTGCGATGGCGCGCTTTGCTCACCTTGCCCTTCTCGCCGTCGCCTTGGGATTATTGCCTGGAATTGCACTGGCTGGGGAGCCTTTCGTCCCGAGCTGGATCAAGAACGATCCTTCAGCCAAGACAGTGGCCATAGAGATTGTTGCCGATTGGAACCAAGTCGAGCGGTACCGCAGGGACAACATCCGGACCGACATTATCGACTTCAACGGTTACTGGGGCGGCAATCTCACCATCGTCGTGCCAGCGGAATGGTCGGTAAAGATCGAGTTCATCAATGGCTCCTCGTCTTTCCGGCACAGCCTGATGCTGACCAGGGTCTACGCTCAGTCAGAGATGCCGGTGAAGTTGACGGCCGAGGATGCGATCTGGGGGGTGTACACCGATCCGCCAGAGGGAATTAAAATCAATGAGAGGAGGCAACTCAACTTTGTTGCGCAGCAGGCCGGGAGCTATTTCCTCGCCTGTGCGAGGCAAACGCATCTGATGGACGGACACTGGATCGGTTTCGAGGTGAGAGACAGCATCGAACAGGCCGTGGCAATCATAGACGAAAACAAATTTCCGCAGGAGCAGCCCCCAGGACGGCCTTAGGGGCTAATCGAGCAAGCCCGCGCTATGGCTTGGTCGTGGAGATCAATGCAAACCCAGGGCGGCTTACCGGAAATTCGAAAGTCTGGCGTGCCCGAGCAGCTGCCTTTGCTCGCCAAGCCACCAGCGGGCAATGCTTTCGTCACTATTTCAGCTGCCCTATGCCACAAGGGCAATACTGTATGGTTTGGTCGTTCTGGGCGCTGTCATGGCGCTGCGCGAACGGCGGCTGCAATGAGAAAGGATCGGACGATGAGTGCGACGGCGATAAGTAAAGGGGCACCGTCATCCCCGGACGATTTTCTGACCGGGCTGAAGGGGCAGCGCGTGCTTGTGACGGCAGGCGCCGGCGGCATCGGCTTGGCCATTGCCGACACGCTGTCGCGGCTCGGCGCGCGCATCGTCGTCTGCGACGTTTCCGACGAGGCGCTGGCTGCTGCTCCGGACAAGATCGCCCTCGTCGCCGCGGTCAAGGCCGATGTCTCGCGCGAAGACGACGTCGACCGGCTGTTCGAGACGGTGAAGGAAAAGCTCGGCGGCCTCGACGCGCTGATCAACAATGCCGGCATTGCCGGGCCGACCGGCGGCGTCGACGAAATCGATCCGGCAGACTGGCGGCGCTGCATCGACGTCTGCCTGACCGGCCAGTTCCTCTGCGCCCGGCGCGCCGTGCCGTTGATCAAGGCGGCGGGCGGCGGCTCGATCGTCTCGATGTCGTCCGCCGCCGGCCGCCACGGCTACGCTTTCCGCACCCCCTATTCGGCCGCCAAGTTCGGCGTCATCGGTTTCACGCAGAGCCTCGCCAAGGAACTCGGGCCGCACGGCATAAGGGTCAACGCTATCCTGCCCGGCATCATCGAGGGACCACGCATCGACAAGGTCATCGCCGACCGGGCCAGGCAGCTCGGTGTGTCAAACAAGGAGATGACGGAGCGCTATCTCCAGAACATCTCGCTGCGCCGCATGACCAGCCCTTATGACGTAGCCGCGATGGTCGCCTTCCTGTTGTCCGATGCGGCGATCAACATCTCCGGCCAGTCGCTCGGCGTCGACGGCAACGTCGAAACCCTATGAGGAGCCCGACCATGGTGAAAGTAGCAATTGTCGGCAGCGGGTTCATCGGACGGGCCTGGGCGATCAGTTTTGCCCGCGCCGGTCATGACGTGCGGATGTGGGACCAGTCGCCGGCCGCGACCACCGGCGCGCATGATTACATCGCCGGCGTGCTCGGCGACCTCGCGGCGAACGATCTGCTGCGGGGACAGGCAATCGACGCGGTGCTTGGTCGCATCACCATCGTGGCAGAACTGGGCGAGGCGCTGGCCGATGCAGTCCATATCCAGGAGAACACGCCCGAAAACCTCGAAGTGAAGCGCAAGGTGTTCTCGCAGATCGATGCAATGGCCGCTCCGCAAGCGGTCATCGCCAGTTCCACCTCGGCGTTGCTGCCGTCGAAATTCACCGCCCATCTGCAAGGGCGGCACCGCTGCCTGGTGGTTCATCCGATCAATCCGCCCTATCTTATCCCGGCCGCGGAAGTCGTGCCGGCGCCATGGACTTCTTCCGAAACGGTCGAAAGGACCCGCGCCTTCCTCGTCGATGCGGGCCACGCGCCGCTGGTGATGAAGCACGAGCTCGACGGCTTCATCATGAACCGCCTGCAGGGCGCGCTGCTGGAGGAGGCTTTTCGACTTGTCGCGGACGGCTATGCCAGCGTCGAGGATGTCGATATCGGCATTCGCGACGGGCTGGCGCTGCGCTGGTCGTTCATGGGTCCGTTCGAAACGATCGACCTCAATGCGCCGGGCGGTGTACGCGACTATGTCGAGCGCTATCAAGCGATCTATGCCAACATTTTTCCGCAGATGCTGCGCCGCGTTGACTGGGCCGGCGAGGTCATCGAAACGGTAGAGGCCGACCGCAGCAAGCGGCTGCCGCGGGAAGAACTCGGTGAACGGCAGGTTTGGCGCGACCGCCGGCTGATGGCGCTGGCGGCGCACAAGAAAAAATCGGATCAGGAGTTTGGAAGATGACGGAAACAAGCCGCAATCCCGGCGCCCAGCAGACCAAAGGCAAGGTGATCATCACCTGTGCGGTGACCGGGGCGATCCACACACCGACCATGTCGCCCTATCTGCCGATCACGCCGGACCAGATCGCGTCCGAGGCGATCGCGGCAGCGGAGGCAGGTGCGGCGATCCTGCACCTGCATGCCCGCGACCCCGAGACCGGCAAGCCTGACCAGACGCCGGCGGCCTTCGCCCGCTTCCTGCCGCGCATCAAGCAGGCCACCAATGCCGCCATCAACATCACCACTGGCGGCAGTCCCTACATGAAGGTCGAGGAACGCGTGCGCCCGGCCGCCGAGTTCAAGCCCGAGGTCGCCTCGCTCAACATGGGCTCGATCAATTTCGGGCTCTATCACCTCGTCGACAAATACGAGACTTTCAAGTTCGATTGGGAAAAGCCGCATCTGGAAGCGACGCGCGACCTTGTCTTTCGCAACTCGTTCAAAGACATCGAATACATTCTTGCGACCTGCTACGACAACGGCACGCGCTTCGAGTTCGAGTGCTACGACATTGCCCATCTCTACAACCTCTCGCACTTCGCCGATCGCGGGCTGGTCAAGCCGCCGTTCTTCGTGCAGTCGGTGTTCGGTCTGCTTGGCGGCATTGGCACGCACCCCGAAGACGTTGCCCATATGAAGCGCACCGCCGACCGGCTGTTCGGCGACCAGTTCCGCTGGTCGGTGCTCGGTGCCGGCGCCAGCCAATTGCGGATCGCGGCCCAATCGGCAGCGCTTGGCGGCAACATCCGCGTCGGGCTCGAAGACAGTCTTTGGGCCGGCAAGGGTAAGCTTGCCAAATCGAACGCCGAGCAGGTGGTGCTTGCCCGCAAGATCATCGAGGGGCTTGGCATGGAGGTGGCGACGCCCGACGAGGCGCGCGAGATCCTGTCACTGAAGGGCGGCGACAAGGTCGCGTTCTGAGGCGGCTCGCCCCGACATGCTCGTCAAGAGGGTCACCAGCGTGATGTTCGGCGGACCGAAACTCGACACCCTCTATGTGACCTCGATGGCAAAACCGCCGTTACCGCGCTTCCCCGGCGATGGCGTCCTGCGCGGCAGCCTGTTCGCAATAACCGGCCTTGGCATCAAGAGCGTTGCGGAACCACTCTTCGCCGGATGACGGCGGCTGCAAAAGGGGATAGAGGCGAATAAGGAAAACGAGCGCTCGCTCGATTTCTAGACGATGGCGGCCACCTCGCTTCGCTGAGAGTTTGTCCATGAATTTCGACATTCCAGCCCGCACCGAAGATTACCGCGTCCGCATTGCCGACTTCGTCGAGCGTGAGATCCTGTCGCTCGAGGCCGACAAGATGTCCTATGACGCCCATGGAAATATTGCCTTGCCGCTGCTGGAGGCGCTTCGCGCCAAGGCGCGGATGGCGGGCTTGTGGTGCCTGCAGCTCAAGCCCGAAACCGGCGGCGCCGGTCTCGGCAAGATGGACATAGCGGTCTGTTACGAGGAGATGAACCGGTCGATCTTCGGACCCGTGGTGTTCAATTCGGCAGCGCCCGACGATGGCAACATGATGGTTCTGGAGGCGCTCGGCACGCCAGCACAAAAGGAAAAATGGCTGAAGCCGATTGTCGAGGGCAAGGTGCGCTCGGCCTTTGCCATGACCGAACCGCACCCCGGCGGCGGTTCGGACCCTTCGATGATCATGACGCGTGCGAAGCGGCGCGGCGACAAATATGTCGTGACCGGCCGCAAATGGTTCATCACAGGCGCGGAGGAGGCCAGCCATTTCATCCTGATCGCGCGAACTTCGGACGATCCGCGCCATGGTCTGTCGGCTCTGATGTTCCACAAGGATCAGCCGGGCTGGCGCATCATGCGCCGTATCGAGATCATGGGCCCGGAGGAGCATGGCGGGCATTGCGAGCTGGAATTCGATGGGCTCGAAATTCCTGTCGAAGACATGCTGGTCGGCGAGGGCAGGGGCATGAAGGTGACGCAGGTGCGGCTCGGCCCGGCGCGGCTTACCCACTGCATGCGCTGGCTCGGATTGTCCAAGCGCTGCGTCGAGATCGCGCGCGCCTACGCTGCCATGCGCCATGGTTTCGGCCAGCGCCTCGCCGACCGCGAAAGCGTCCAGCTGAAGCTCGGCGACCTTGCCATGCGCATCGAGATCGGTCGCATCCTGGTGATGAAGGCTGCGTGGGAGTTGGACCGCGGCGGCTTTGCCCGCAAGGACGTGTCGATGGCCAAGGTCCAGGTCGCCAATGTGCTGCATGACGCCGCCGATGTGGCGATCCAGATCAACGGCGCGCGGGGCTATTCCAAGGACACCGTGCTCGAATGGATCTACCGCTATGCGCGCCAGGCGCGGCTGGTCGATGGCGCCGATGAGGTCCACAAGATGGTGCTGAACCGTTTCCTCAACGAGGAAGAGAGCAGCTTCTGGCGCTGGACTGTCGAAGGCGAGGCATAGGCGACGCGGGGTGGCATCTCAGGAGGAAAAGATGCCGTTGAATGCGGACTTCGATCCTGCGGCATTGAAGGGCTTTCTCGCGAACCGCTTCGGCGATGCTGTAATGACGCTCGAGCGGATCGGCGGCGGACAGTCCAACCCCACCTACTTCGTCGACTATGGTGCGCATCGCATGGTGCTGCGCAAGAAGCCGGCCGGGCCGATCCTGCGCGGGGCGCATGCCGTCGACCGCGAGTTCCGCGTGCTTGAAGCGCTGGCGCCGACCGATGTCCCGGTGCCCGGGCCGGTGCTCTATCACGACGGTGCCGAGCCGCTCGGCACGCCCTTCTACCTGATGGAGCGGCTGGATGGTCGCGTCTTCCACGACTGTTCGCTGCCTGGCCTTGTCCCCGCGGAGCGACGCGCGATCTATTTCGGCATGGCCGAAGCGATGGCCAAATTGCATGCTGTTTGTCCCGACGAGGTCGGTCTCGGCGACTACGGCCGGCCCGGCAACTATTTCGAGCGCCAGATTGGCCGCTGGACCAGACAGCTCAGGGAATCGCCGAGTGACAGAATTCCGGCACTCGAAGCGGTGGCCGACTGGCTGCCGCAGCATCTGCCCGCCGATGATGGACGCGTGTCGATCGCCCATGGCGACTTCCGCCTCGGAAATCTGCTGTTCCATCCCGGCAAGCCGGAGGTGATCGGCATTCTCGATTGGGAGCTGTCGACGATCGGCCATCCGCTCGCCGATCTCGGCTTTTGTTCGATGACCTGGCATTCGACCCCGGACGAATATGGCGGCATCCTCGGCCTCGATCATGCCGCCCTCGGTATCCCCAGCCAGCGCGAATTCCTCGACCATTATTTCGCCCATGCCGTGCCCACTGCGCCCCTGGAACGCTTCCACCTGGTTTTTTCGCTGTTTCGTTTCGCGGTGATCTTCGTCGGCATCGCCGACCGGGCGCGGGCAGGCAGCGCGGCGTCGGCCGATGCCGCCAGCAAGTGGCCTCTCGCCGGTCGCTTTGCCGCACGTGCTCAAGAGATCATCCAAGGGGCAAGACCGTGGAGCGGCTCCTGAGGGGAGCGTTCGCGCCTGGTCCTTTCCCTACCCCGCGGCGTCAGCAATCCAGTCCGAGAGGCTTCGCGAAAAGCTTCGCGGCACGATGAGTTCGCACGCGGTCTCGCCGGTGCGCAGGAAGAGCACGGGCACATGGTGCAAGGATGTCAGCACGGAGCGGCCCGGGGCGGCCGCCGGCGCGCGCCAGTCGACTGTGATGCATCTGGAGAGGACCCGCGCGACGTCGGCCCCAGCCATTCTGAAACGCACGCGGCCCTCGCCGAGAGAGACCGAACAGCCGAGATCGGGGTCGATGGCAAGCGAAGGTGCTTGCGCGCCGTCGTCGAGAGCCAGCCAGAAACGGCGAGGTGAAACGCGGATGACGAGGAAACCCTTGTGGCGAACCGTCTCTCCGACCGAGGCGGGAAGTTTCGTACCGAGCGACGCCTTGACGCTCTTTTCGAATTGCGTCAGCGTCCCGTCCCAACCCTCAACCTGGATGAGCGGACAATCGGCCACAGACAGGCTGAACTCCTGCGAAGACATAACGCTAGCCATGCAGCCGCTCCCCCTGCGGATCGAGGAATACCGGCGAGACGATGCGGGCACGCACCGTTTCGGCTTTCATCGGATAGACGGCCACGACCTCGCTTCCTTCGCTAGCGAGATCGCCGGCAAGCAAGGCCAGCCCGACATAGTGGCCGCGTTCGGGGCTGAAGGTGACGGAAGTCACGCGGCCGCGCCCGTGGCCGTAACGTTTCTCGCCCGGCAGAAACAGGATGGCGCCACCGCGAAGGCGTTTTCCCTCCTCGATGCATTCCAGTCCGACCAGGCGCTGGCGGTCGGGCGCCTGGAAGGCGGGGCGCCGTCGCAGCACGTCGCCGACGAAGCCGGTACGCTTGCCGGCCATGCGGCCGAGGCCAAGATCGTCGAGCGTCGTGCGCCCATCGATTTCAGGTCCGGCGACATGGCCCTTTTCGACGCGCAGCGCGCCGAGCGCCTCGACCCCGTAAGGTTTCAGGTCGAGCGGCCTGCCTGCTTCGAGCAGGCGGCTCCAAAGCTGTTCACCGGCAGTTGCGCCGACATAGATTTCGTAGGCGCGCTCGCCGGAATAACTGAGGCGCAGGATGCGGAGCGCACGGCCCTGCCATTCGCTTTCGAGCAATCCCATATGCGCAAGTGCCGCGTCGCAAACATCGAGAGCGGGAAACGCGGCACTCAGAATTGCGCGGCTTTTCGGTCCGGCAACCGACATCGCCGCCCATTCATCGCTCACCGAGGTCACGGCTACACGCAAATCCGGCCAGGCCGTATCGAGCAGGAATTCAAGACGCGACAGCACGTCGGCGGCCTTGGCGGTCGAGGTGGTCATGAAGAACCGGTTCTCGGCCAGCCGCGTCGTGGTGCCGTCGTCGAAGACGATGCCGTCGTCGCGCAGCATGACGCCGTAGCGGGCACGACCAACCGGCAGTTTGGCAAAGCCGTTGGCGTAGATGCGATCGAGGAAAATCGCCGCATCCGGGCCCTGGACGTCGATCTTGCCGAGGGTGGAGATGTCCATCAGGCCTGCGGCCTGGCGCACATTCCGCATTTCGGCGACATAGGCTTCGTTCACGTCACTTCCGGATTGCCTGTAGAAATAGGGCCGCATCCAGAGCCCGACCTCCAGCATCTCGGCGCCGTTCGCCATGTGCCAGTCGTGCATCGGGGTGCGGCGGATCGGCTTGAAATGATGGCCGATGGCGCGTCCGGCAAGCGCACCGATGGCAACCGGCGTGTAGGGCGGGCGAAAGGTCGTGGCGCCGGTCTCGGGGATCGTTGCGTTGCGTAAGGCCGCCATCGAGGCAAGCGCCGCAAAATTGCTGGTCTTGCCCTGGTCGGTGCCCATGCCGAGCGTGGTGTAGCGCTTCAGGTGCTCGACCGATTCATAGCCCTCGCGATGGGCGAGTTCGATATCCCCGGTCGTCACGTCCATCTGGAAATCGACGAAGGCTTTTCCACGTCCGAGAGAAGGGACTTCGAAAAGCAGTGCCGTGGCGGTCTCGCCGAGATCGAGTTTCGACGGAGCGGGCACCGGCGCCGACTTGCCGCAGAACGATGCCGCCTCGGTGCCGGCGCGATGACCGTCCTCGATGACATCGGCGGTCGAATAGGCTCCCATCATCGAGCCGGCGCCGAACCGGTCCGCCGTAAACGCGCCCGGCACGAAGCCGGCAATGTCGTCGCGATATTGAGGTTTGACGCCCAGGTGCGAGGTGAGATGCACGGTTGGCGACCAGCCGCCGGATACACAGACCAGGTCGCAGGCGGCCTCGGATATGCCGTCCGGTCCGTTGAGTGTTGCACGCCTGACGGCATGGCCGCCGCGCAAGTCGATGATGCGTGTTGCGGCCCGCACCACCACGCCGAGCCGTGCGGCTCTTGTGGCGAGCGCGGCGGGTGGTGCTGCGCGCAGGTCGGCAACCGTCACCTCTGCGCCGGCATCGGCAAGGTCGAAGGCGGCGCGCCAGGCGCCGTCATTACTGGTGGCGACGATTATTTTCTTGCCGGGCAGGACGGCGAAACGGTTGAGATAGGTCCGGGCGGCCGACGCAAGCATGACGCCGGGCCGGTCGTTATTCGAGAACACTATTGGCCGCTCGATGGCGCCGGTGGCGAAAACGATCGAGCGGGCGCGAAGCATGGTGAACGTCTGCCGCGCTTCGCCGGCCAGCTGCGGATTGGTTGGGTCGCGTTGCTCGACCAGTCCGATGACATTGCCGTCATAGATGCCGAAAGCGGTTGTCCGCTTCATCAGGGTGACGGTTTCGGAGCTCTCCAGCTCGGCCTCGGCCTGTCTCAACCATGCGGCCGCTGCGCTGTCGGACGGCTCCGCCAGAAGCTGGCCGCCGAGCAGGAAATCCTGCTCGATCAGCGCCACCCGCGCGCCGGCCGCTGCGGCAGCACGCGCCGCCGACAATCCTGCCGGGCCGCCGCCGATGATTGCGACATCGGCAAAGGCATGACTGATGTCGTAGCGGTCGGGATCAGGGTCGGTGCCGGCTCTGCCGAGCCCGGCCGCCTTGCGGATGAAGTGCTCGTAGAACATCCAGGCGCGGCGCGTCGGGCCCATGAAGGTCTTGTAGTAGAAGCCGGCAGAAAGGAACGGCGCCAACAGGCCGTTGACGCTTTGCACGTCAAAGGCAAGCGAAGGCCAGCGGTTCTGGCTTTCTGCGACTACGCCGTCTGCAAGTTCCAGTGTCGTCGCCGGCAGGTTCGGCTCGCGCTTACCTGCGGTTGCGAGCGTGACCAGCGCATTCGGCTCTTCGGGCCCGGCGGACAAGATGCCGCGTGGACGATGATATTTGAAGCTGCGCCCGACCAGGGTGACGCCGTTGGCGAGCAGCGCGGAGGCGAGCGTGTCGCCGCGATATCCAGCCAGCGTCCTGCCATCGAAGGTAAACTCGACCGGCTGCTCGCGGTCGATACGGCCACCCATCGACAACCGCTTGTGGTTCGAACTCATGCTGGTGATTTCCTGGCCGATAATTTCCTGGCGAGATCGACGGACGCGATGGCGTGGTTGCGCGTGTCGCGTTCGACCACCAGCCATTGGCGGCAACCGATCACGTGCTGCCAGAATTCGCGGTGCGGGCCTGCCGGGTTCGCCCTGAGATAGACATAAACGTACCAGGCCTGCGGATCGGGATCGTCGTGGGCCGGACGCGTGACCGAGGCATCGCCGCCGTAGCGGAACTCGTCATGGTCGCGCAGACCGCAGCATGGGCATTCGATGCGCAGCATTGTCTTCCGCCTCCTATTGCAGCCAGGCTGAGGGGCCGGCGCCAGCCTCATCGAGCGTGTGGCCGGTGCGGAAACGATCGAGCCCGTAGGCTGCGATCAAGGGATGCGGCTTGCCGGTGGCGATCGTGTGGGCGAAGCACCAGCCGGAAGCCGGCGTTGCCTTGAAGCCGCCATAGCACCAGCCGCCGTTGAGATAGAGGCCCTCGATCGATGTCGGGCAGATGATCGGGCTGGCATCGGGCGTCATATCCGTGACGCCGCCCCAATGGCGCAGCAGACGGACGCGCGAAATGCACGGCATCAGCGCAATCGCCGCCTCCGCCACTTCGCGCACGACGCCGAGATTGCCGCGCTGGGCGTAGGAATTGTAGCCGTCGAGATTGCCGCCGAAGACCAACCCGCCCTTGTCCGACTGGCTGACGTAGAAATGGTCGGCACCGTAGGCGACGACGTGGTCTACCAACGGCTTCAGCGGTTCGGTGACGAACGCCTGCAGGACGTGGCTTTCGATCGGCAGTTCCAGGCCGGCCTTGGCGCCGAGCACGGATGTATGACCGGCAACAGCGAGGCCGACCTTGCCGGCGCCGATCCGGCCTTTCGTCGTTTCGACGCCGACGATCCTGTCGCCGTCGCGGAGGAAGCCTGTCACCTCGCAGTTCTGGATAATGTCGACGCCATGACCGTCGGCGGCGCGCGCATAGCCCCAGGCGACGGCGTCGTGGCGCGCCGTGCCCGCCCGGCCCTGGAAGATGGCGCCATGGATCGGAAAGCGGGCCGTGTCGGAAAAATCGAGATAGGGCACCAGCCGGCGCACCTCGTCGCGGTCGAGGATATCGGCATCGATGCCGTTCAGCCGCATGATGTTGGCGCGGTGACTGAAGCCGTCGAGCTGATCGGCCGAATGCGCCGTGACGAGCTGGCCGCGTTGCGAGAACATGACGTTGAAGTTCAGCGCCCGCGACATGCCCTCCCAGAGCTTCATCGAGAATTCGTAGAACTGGGTGTTGCCGTCGAGCAGGTAGTTGGAGCGGATGACGGTGGTGTTGCGCCCGACATTGCCGCCGCCGATATAGCCTTTTTCGAGCACCGCGACATTGCGGATGCCGTGGTTCTCGGCGAGGTAGAAGGCGGTAGCGAGGCCGTGTCCACCGCCGCCGATGACGATCACGTCGTAGGCCGGTTTTGGCTCCGCTGCCCGCCAGGCGCGCTGCCAGTTCCTCTGGCCAGACAGCGCGTTGCGGAAAATTGAAAATGCCGAGTAGCGAGACATGCGTGCGGGCCTAGCGGACAATCGGGCCGGCCGGCGTGCGGGTAAGCACTTCGGCGCCCGCATCGGTCAGAAGTACGGTGTTGGAGACGAAGTCATCGCCGCGACCGGTGCCCATCAGCCACGACAGGATGTGGAAGCTCATCCCCGTCTCGATTTCGAGGTCGGAATCGTGCCTCAAGCCGGTCACCGAATTGCCGCCGGTCCATGATGGCGGCTGGCCGGCGCCGACCAGATAGCCGCAGTGATGGCGGCGATAGTGGGAAAGACCGGCCTCGTCCGCGACGGTCTGCCAGGCGGCGTAGACGTCGCGCGCTCTGGCGCCGGGCCTGAGTGCCTCGACGACAGCATCAAACGCCTTGGCGGTCACCTCCGCCATCGCGGCGTCTTCGTCGCTGATATGGCCGATGCGAACGAGCCGGCCGAGCGGCGCGTGATAACGCGAGATGCAGCCGGACAGTTCGACGAAGACCGGTTCGCCCTTGCGATAGATCCCGTCGCCCCAGGTCGTATGCTCCTCGCCCAGGCGGGCGGCCGGGCGGATGAAAGGTCCGAAGCCCGGGGCATGACCGCCGGCGCGGATCATCGCCGCAACGCACTGGGCCGCGACCTCCTGTTCGGAAGCGCCGTCCGAGATCGCGGCGATCGCGGCGCCGGCGGCGGCGTCGGTCACTTGTGCCGCCTGACGCATCAGCGCCTGTTCCTCGGCGCTCTTCACCCGCCGCATCTTGTCGACCAGCCCGGAAACATCGCTCCATCTGGCATCGGCCTGCGTCTGGAGTGCGACGGCAAGCCCATGGCTGAGGCCCGCCGTCCAGTATTCGAGGCCGATCCGCTTGCCGGACAGGCTGGTCTCCGCAATGACCCGCGCGGCAAGATCAGCTGCCGTTTCGCTGTCGGAATGGCCGCGGAATTCCGCTGCCGTCACCTGTTTTTCGATCGTCACCTTTTCCATCGAGCGGGTGACCAGAACAGGTTTTCCCTCGAGCGGCACGATCAGCAGGTGTGGGGCAAAATATCCCCAGTGATCGAGCCCGGTGAGGTAAAAGACGTTCTCCGGCGAAGCAAAGACCCCCGCGTCCAGCTCGCGCTCAGCCAGCGCCGTGCGGACCCTGACAAGGCGGCCGGCGATTTCGGCCTCGGAAAACGGATTACGGTCCATCAGGCGTCCTCGTGCTGGTTACCGGTTTCGTTGCCGGCATGATCTTTCGTCAGTTACCGGCTTCCCGTCCGTCATGGTCAGTCGATGACGATGAGTTCGCGCGCCACGTCGCAGAGGCGTTCGCCGCCGTGATCCGTGACGACGAAGGATTCCGAGATGGCGATGCCGAAATCGTCGAGCCAAACGCCGGCCATGAAATGGAAGCACATCCCGGACTGCATCTCGGTGGTGTCGCCGGGACGAAGACTTGCGGTGCGTTCGCCCCAATCGGGCGGGTAGGCGAGCCCGACCGGATAGCCGACGCGGCTCTCCTTCTTCAGCCCGTTCTTCCTCAACACTGCCTGCCAGGCGGCTTCGACCTCTTCGGCGGTGTAGCCGGGGCGCGCCTTCTCAAGGCCGGCGTCGACGCCCTCGACGATCGCCTTGGCCAAGTCGATGATGGCTTGCGGCGGCTTGCCGAAATGTACGGTCCGCGTCAGCGCCACATGATAGCGCCGCCGCACCCCGGCGATCTCCAGAATGGCGAGGCCGCTGTCCGGCAGCGGCGCGTCGGACCAGGTCAGATGCGGCGTGCTGGTGCCCTCGCCGACGGGCATCAGCGGACAGATCGCGGCATAGTCGCCGCCCGCTCCAGGCACGCCCATGATCTGTGCGTGATAGATTTCCGCAATGACATGGTTCTGCGGCACGCCGGGTCTCATTTTTTCGATGGCGCGTTTCATGGCGTGCGTGCAGATCGCACCGGCCTCGCGGATCAGCACCAGCTCGGCTTCGGATTTGACCAGCCGCGCCCAGTTGACGAGATCGTGGTTGTTGGCGAAGTGCGCGTCAGGCAGCCCGCTGACGAGATGGGCATGGCAGCGCGCGGTGTAATAATGCGCGTCCATCTCGACGCCGATGCGGGCGTTTCTCCAGCCACGCGACCGGATCAGCTGGGCGAGTTCGTCATAGGGGTGCTCGACGGGCTGCTGCACCAGCCGTTCCGAGAACGGCACGATGTTCTTCTCCGGCAGGCCGGTGGTCAGGCGTGCGCTCCTGGCGTCCTGCGCCCTGCCGAACCAGATCGGCCGGTCTTCCTCCAGATGGACGAGCACGCATTGCGGAACATAGAACGACCATCCGTCATAGCCGGTCAGCCAGCACATATTGGCTGGATCTTGACAGATGATGAGGTCGAAGCCGGCCTTCTCCATGCGCGTCTTCACGCCGACCAGGCGCTGCGCATACTCCGCTTGCGTGAAAGTCCCGAAACCGCTCGCGCTCGCCACCGAAATCCCACCCACCGGTACGCTGGTTTTTCTTAAATTGTGCACAACTAGGGCAATAATTCGTGGTTTGACTACGAATTATTACCGACTTTCCGTGGTTTTTATATCTTCGCTTGCACAATGTCTAGGGCAGTTGTATACGTCTTGACAAGCAGGTGTCGATCTCGAAGAAGGCCGCGCCCTGGGAATCATCAGTCAGTTGTTCAATGGGAGAAAAGCATGTTCAAATCATCGATATCGCGCCGGATGGTCGTGAAAGCCGCCGCCTGCCTCGCGCTTGCCGCGACATCACTCACGGCGCTGCCCGCTTATGCGGAAACCACCCTCGAACGGGCCAAGAAGGACGGCTACATCCGCGTCGGCTTCGCCAACGAGGCGCCGTTCGGTTACGCCACGCCTGACGGCAAGCTGACCGGCGAAGCGCCGGAAGTTGCCAAGGCGGTGCTCGCCAAGATGGGTATCGCGCAGGTTGACGGCGTGCTGACCGAATTCGGTTCGCTTATCCCAGGTCTCAAGGCCGGCCGCTTCGATATCATCGCCGCCGGCATGTTCATCAATCCGAAGCGCTGCGCCG
The DNA here is from genome assembly GCF_055811515.1 of Mesorhizobium sp. WSM4841. NCBI lineage: Bacteria > Pseudomonadati > Pseudomonadota > Alphaproteobacteria > Hyphomicrobiales > Phyllobacteriaceae > Mesorhizobium > Mesorhizobium sp. WSM4841. The sequence goes on along the minus strand of NZ_JBVVQC010000011.1, from coordinate 138,532 downwards.
AGATCAATTTCTCCGAGCCGTCCTACGGCATCGGTCAGGCCATGCTGGTGGCAAAAGGCAATCCGAAGGGCGTGAAGGACTTTTCCAGCTTCAAGGAAAACCCGGATCTCAAGCTCGCCGTGATGGCCGGCGCCGTCGAGGGCGGTTACGCCAAGGACGCAGGCGTCGCCGCAGGGCAGATCGTTGCCTTGCCCGACCAGTCCAGCCTGGTCGCCGCCGTCCAGTCGGGCCGTGCCGACGCTGCCGCACTAACCGCTCTTTCGATCGCCGACATGGCCAAGAAGGCCGACGGCGTCGAATCGACCAAGCCGTTCGGCGAGGTTGCCGGCAAGTCGGTGAAAGGCCATGGCGGCTTCGGCTTCCGCAAGGAAGACACCGATCTGCAGGAGGCGTTCAACGCCGAGCTGAAGACGTTCCTCGGTTCGCCGGAGCACATCGCGCTGGTCGAGCCGCTCGGCTTCGGCAAGGACTACCTCCCCAACAAGACCACCGCGGAGCTTTGCGCGGGCAAATAGGTTCCCAACTGCTGGCGGCGCGAAAGCGCCGCCCCTTTTTCCTGGGGGAATCCGCATGGGGATACGTACGCTCGTTGCCATGCTGGTCGTCGCGCTTGTCGTGATCGGTGCCTTGGCAACGCAGGAATCTTACAAAGTGTTTATGCCGGGGCTGCTGCAAGGCGCGGTCCTGACGATCGAGATCGCTATCCTCGGTAGCCTGCTGGCAATCGTCATGGGCGTGCTGGCGGCGCTGGCAAGGATGTATGGCCCGGCGCCGCTCAGATGGCTGGCCACGGTCTATGTCGAGATCTTCCGCGGCACCTCGGCGCTGGTGCAATTGTTTTGGCTGTTTTTCGTGCTGCCGCAATTCGGTGTCACGCTCAACGCATTCCTGGTTGCTGTCCTGGCGCTCGGCCTGAACGTTGGTGCTTACGGGTCGGAAGTCGTGCGCGGCGCGATCCAGTCCGTCGCCCGTGGACAGTGGGAGGCGTCTACCGCATTGAACATGAGCCGCCCCCAGATGCTGCGCCGGATCATCCTGCCGCAGGCTTTTGTCGCCATGATCCCGCCTTGGGGCAATCTGTTCATCGAGCTTTTGAAATCGACAGCGCTGGTCTCGCTGATCACGCTCTCGGACCTCGCCTTCAAGGCGCAGCAAATGAACCAGAACACGTTCAAGACCATTCCGATCTTCACCCTCGTCCTGCTGATGTACCTGGCAATGTCGCTGGTTGTGACCATCGGCATGCGGCTTCTCGAAAGGCGGGCTTCGCTCGGACTGGCGCGGGGGAAGGCAGCATGATCTGGGACTGGGCATTTGCTTTTGAAATCCTGCCGGTGCTCGCCCGCGCTGCCATCGTTTCCATCGAGGCGACGCTGATCGGCTTTGCGCTTGCCGCCTCGCTTGGCCTGGTGCTGGCGGTCGTCCGCATCGCCGTGCCGTGGACCGGCTGGACGATTTCGGTGCTGGTCGAACTGATCCGGTCGACCCCGCTGCTGATCCAGATATTCTTTCTCTATTTCGTCTTTCCGAAATTTGGCGTCGTGCTCGACGCCTTCACCGCCGGGGTGCTTGCCATCGGCATCCACTACGCTGCCTATTGTTCCGAGGTCTATCGCGCCGGTTTCGACAACATCCATCGCGGCCAGTGGGAAGCCTCGGTCGCGCTCAACCTGTCGGCCTGGACGACGTTCCGCGACATCATCATTCCGCAGGCGATCCCGCCGATCGTTCCGGCGCTCGGCAACTATCTGGTTGCCTTGTTCAAGGAGACGCCATTGCTTTCCGCAATCGCCGTGCTGGAGCTGATGCAGACGGCCAAGATCATCGGCTCCGAAACCTTCCGCTACACTGAGCCGATGACGCTGGTCGGCCTGTTCTTCCTTGCCATGAGCCTGGTTTCTGCCGCGCTCATTCGCTCCCTCGAAGGCCTGCTCAACCGGAGGATCATGCGATGACGGAACAACCGATGGTCCGCTTCGACAATGTTTCGAAACGCTACGGCGCGCTGACCGTTCTCGACGGGCTCCATCTGGAAATAGCACGCGGCGAGAAGGTCTCCATCATCGGCCCTTCAGGTTCCGGCAAGACCACGGTGCTGCGTATGCTGATGACGCTGGAGACGATCAATGACGGCGTCATCTGGGTCGAAGGCGAGCCGCTCACCCACATGGAGAGGAACGGCAAGCTTGTTCCCGCCGATCTCGCGCACATTCGCAAGATCCGCGCCAAGATCGGCATGGTGTTCCAGTCGTTCAACCTGTTCCCGCACATGACGGCTATGCAGAACTGCATCGAGGCCCCGATAACCGTGCTCGGCATGAAGCGCGCCGATGCCGAGGCGCGTGCGGCCGAGCTGCTCGACATGGTCGGCTTGTCGGAGAAGAAGGACCACTATCCCTCGCAGCTTTCCGGCGGCCAGCAGCAGCGTGTCGCCATCGCCCGCGCTTGCGCCATGCGGCCCAAGATCATGCTGTTCGACGAGGTGACCTCGGCACTCGACCCCGAACTCGTCGGCGAAGTGCTTGAAGTCATCCGAAAACTCGGCAGGGAACATGACCTCACCATGCTGATGGTCACCCACCAGATGGGATTTGCCAAGGAATTCTCCGATCGCGTCTGCTTTTTCCATGCCGGCAAGATCTGCGAGCAGGGGCCGCCAAGCGAGTTGTTCGGCGCCCCCAAGAACGAGCGGACACAGCAGTTCCTGCACGCTGTCCTGGAGGCTGGATGACGGTTGAGACGGATGCCACGCCCCTGGCCGTGACCGCCGCACCGCCGCGTCCGCTCTCGGCGCGGGAGCGGTTCGAGCGTATCTACCGGATACTGCGCGACCGCATCTGCCTGCTCGACTACGCGCCAGGTAGCCATCTCTCCGAGGAAGAGCTTGCCCAGGAATTCCAGATCAGCCGCACGCCGGTTCGCCGTGTCCTGGCGCGCCTCGAATCCGAGGGTCTGGTTCAATCCGTCCATGGCGTCGGCACGATCGTCACCGATGTCGACATCGAGGAATTGCAGCAGGTCTATCACTTGCGCCTGGAACTGGCGCTCCTCGTCGGCAAGCTTTCGCCGATCCCGCGCACGGCGGACGACCTCGACCGGATAAGGGCACTCATCGCGCGCTGCGATTCCGATGTGCTCAATCCCGACCAGCGCGCTTTCCTGCGCCTCAACATGGATTTTTTCTACGAGCTCACCGCGATGACCGGCAACCAGCCGCTGCGCGAGATCAGCGAGCGCCTGTATTTTCAGGTCGCGCGCGTCGTCCTGAAGATGATGCCGCAGTTGGGCCTTGTGGAGGAGTTCACTGCGTTCCGCCGCGAAATGGAAGAGGTGCTTGCCGCCGCCGAGATCGGCGACTGGGAGTCCATCGGGCACATAAGGCGAGCTCATATCTCGATGAGTTTTCGCCGCATGATGCGTCATGCAGGCGAGGCCAGCACATCCGGCGGAACTCTGTAATTTACGCTCTGAATTCCCTCTTCCGCCGGGAATGACATTTGCACAAAATCGACTGCCATCGCCATGTCGGGGCTGCGCCAGGTCGCGCGCCGGTTGCCGTTTGATCCGGCGAGCGCCGGATCACGACCGGCGGACAGCGCTTCGTCGGCTGCCAACCAGCTTCAGCCAAGGCGCCGAATGGAAGGCGCTCATCAGCAAGTACATTACGACCATTCCGCTCAGCGGCGACGCATCTCGCGCCGCCGAGCAGATCATGTCCGCATCACCGGTGACGGCCGTCAGCAGCGCCATCATTGCGAAGGTTGGCGCGGCTGCCAGGGATAGCCAGTCGGCCGCGCCGCGGGCGGCGACATTGTCGCTTGGGAAATCGGCAGATCCGCTGCCTGCGGGCGGCATCTTCTGCGTGTGGTTGGAGTGCAGTGTCATCGAACGTCAGCCTTGGCCGTACTCGTCGTGGCGGCGCCACCAGACGCCCGTCTCGTTACGCCCTTGGGGCGCGCGGTCGAGCCACTGATACATGCCCCAGAGGCCGTCCAGTCCGCGCGCATAGGTGGAATAGGCGTGGTAGACGACGCCGTCCTCGAGCACGAATGCGCTCATGCCTGGCCTCTCGCGCGTGTACGTGGCCATGTCTGTTCCGCTCATTGCAGCGAACGTCTCGGAGCCGTCGGCAGTCGTACGTGAGGGTATTTTGGCGAGAGGCGCCTCGCGTACATAGTTGTATTCGATGCCTTCCTCGCGCTGCTGCTCCTCGGTGAACGAAACGTCGAAGTCGAAATTGAAGTCGCTGCCGTGTGAGGAGGCCCAGGGGAACGTCCATCCCATCCGCCCCTTGTACGCCTGCAGCTTCGCGAGCGGTGCCCGCGATACCGCCGAAAGCATGACGTCGTGGTTGGCCAGGTGGACGACGAAGCCGTCGAATCCGTCCGCGATCGCCGAGCAGGCCGGACAGCCCGCCGTATAATCGGGCCCGAACATGAAGTGGTAGACGAGGAGCTGCGAGCGTCCCCTGAAAAGGTCTGCCAGTGAAGCGCTGCCTTCGTCGGTCTCGAATCGGTAATCCTTATCGATCCGAACCCAAGGCAATTCCTGCCGCCGCCGCGCCACCTCGTCGCTTTGTCGCGTGAGCTCCTTCTCCGCCTTGAGCAGATCAAGCCGCGCTGCCAGCCACTCCTCACGTGTTCCGGTCCTGTGTGTCGGCATCGTTCTTCTCCTTTATGTTCTGTCCTCTATGTCCTGCCTCGTTCGCACCGTTTTCGTACGGCGCGCTGGTTGTTGGTCCTGAGATAGATTAGGACCGGATTTCGAATGGTGAGAGTTACAAGTGTGACGGGATTCCGATGGACTCGCTGATCACCGCTGCGGCGCGCGCCCTCGCAACGGGTGATCCCCTCGGCGCATTGAAGCGGGTCGCCCTGCGTGACGATGCGCCTGCGCTTGCGCTGCGCGGCATCGCGATGGCGCAGCTCGGCGATCTCGTTCGAGCAAAGGCTCTCCTCAAAAGTGCTGCGCGCGCCTTCGGTCCGAAAGAGGCCGTGGCCCGGGCGAGGTGCGTCGTCGCCGAAGCCGAGATCGCACTCGTCTCGCGAGACCTCGGCTGGCCGGCGAAGGCACTCGACGCCGCGCGGTCGACGCTTGAAAAGCACGGCGACCACGTCAATGCCGCGCATGCGCGCAATCTCGAGGCTCGGCGCCTACTCCTGATCGGACGCCTCGATGAGGCCGAGAGCAGGCTCGCCGGGTTCGACCCGACAACGCTCCCACCCGCGTCGAGGGCCGCCCACGAGCTGGTGATTGCGGGGCTCGCGATTCGCCGCCTCCGGACCGAGGCGGCGCGCGTTGCGCTCGCGCGGGCCGAGCACGCCGCGCGCCAGGCGGACATTCCCGCGCTGACGGCCGAGGTTGAAGGCGCATCCCTCGTGATGAACACGCCCGCGGCGCGCCTGATCGCGCGTGGCAAGGAGCGCCCGCTCCTGCTTGAGGAGGTCGAAGCGCTGCTGGCGTCGGGGGCGCTCGTCGTCGACGCGTGCCGCAATGTCGTGCGGGACGCCGGCATGATCGTCTCGCTCGCGACGCGCCCGGTCTTGTTCGCGCTTGCACGCACGCTGGGCGAAGCCTGGCCCGCAGACGTGCCGAGAAGTACGCTCGTCGCCCGCGCCTTCGGCGGCAAGCACGCCGATGAATCGCATCGCGCCCGTTTGCGGGTCGAAGTCGGCCGGCTTCGCGCAGAGCTGCGGTCACTGGCGGATGTGAGCGCGACCAAGCGAGGCTTTGCGCTTAAGCCGCGCCGCCCACGCGATGTCATGGTGCTGGCGCCGCCCGTCGACGAGCAGCATGCAGCGGTGCTCGCCTTCCTCGCCGACGGCGAGTCGTGGTCGAGCTCGGCGCTCGCAATTGCGCTCGGAGCCAGCTCGCGCACTGTGCAGCGATCGCTCGAGCAGCTTGCGGCAGCAGGCAAGGTGCAGTCGTTCGGTCGCGGGCGAGCGCGTCGTTGGATGACCCCACCCGTGCCGGGATTCCCGACAATCTTGTTACTCCCCGGCTCGCTGTCGGGCTATTAGGATAGAATCATGAAGCGATCTGCAGCCGAAGTCCTCCGCGAATATGGACCCTTTCCGGGTGTCGACCAGGTGGCTGGGGTTACGTTCGACGGTCAGCACGTCTGGTTTGCGTCCGGAGACAGACTGAACGCCTTGGATCCTGCGAGCGGGAAGGTGGTGCGCGCGATCGATGTCGCCGCGCACGCCGGAACGGCCTTCGACGGTCAGCACCTGTTCCAGATCACCGAAGATCGCATCCAGAAGATCGACCCGAAGACCGGCCAAGTGGTGGCCACGATCCCGGCGCCAGGTGGCGGCGGCGACTCCGGGCTCGCCTGGGCCGAAGGGACACTTTGGGTTGGGCAGAATCGCGGTCGCAAAATCCATCAGATCGATCCGCAGACAGGGGCAGTTCTTCGCACAATCGATTCCAACCGTATCGTCACAGGGGTCACCTGGATCGACGGCGAACTCTGGCACGGCACCTGGGAAGGTGACGAGAGCGACGTCAGGCGGATAGATCCTGAAACCGGAAAGGTTCTGGAGAAGCTCGATATGCCGCCTGGAACAGGCGTGTCGGGGCTCGAGTCCGATGGTGGCGATCAGTTCTTCTGCGGCGGTGGAAACAGCGGCAAGGTGAGAGCCATCCGCCGGCCGAGGCAGGCCTCCACGAGCAAGTAACCGAAGCGCTTTCCCCTTTGACGAACCGATTGGACCGCACGGAAAAGGGACAGCGCAAACCTGAAGCGATGGAATTGCAACTGTAGGTAGTTTCAACTTGACAGGTGACGGCCGCCGCCAAGGCGGGTTTTTGTCTCGGGGTTTCGGCGCCATCTTTCACTGGCCCGCGAGATCGAGGCTGGCGGCACGAATTGACCTAACCGTCAGCCACTTCCGGGAACTTGAGGCCTGGCTAAAAAAGCGCGTTTTGTCAAACTGAGTTCGAAGCGCTGTTGGGCTTATCACGGCGCTCGACGATGTAGATGTGGTCGGCCACTAGGACCACATCGCCATGCTGGTTGATCACTTCGCAGCGTTCGATGACCCGGCCCGAATCCGGCCGCTTGGGGTCGTCTTCCCTGGCCGAGATGGTGGTGCGGGTCTTGATCGTATCGCCGATGAACACCGGCTTGATGAAGCGCAACCTGTCATAGCCGTAGGAAAAGGCGACCGGGTTGATGACGCTTGCCGTCAGCCCGACGCCGACCGAGAAGACCAGCGTGCCATGGGCGATGCGCTGGCCGAACGGCGTCGTCTTCATGAACTCGGCGTCCATGTGGTGAGGAAAAAAATCGCCGGTATGGCCGGCGTGAACGACGAAGTCGGTCTCGGTAATGGTGCGCCCGCTGGTCGTGCGCGACGAGCCGATCTTGTAGTCTTCGAAATAGACAGTCTGCTCCATGTCAGGGCCTCGCCGCGATCAGTGTTGCCGGCGCCGCGCTCGATTGGTAGGCGGCTTCAACCAGCGCCATGGTGTTCCAGGCGTCCTCGACGGAACTGACAAGTTCGGCATCCTCGCCTGACGCGTAGCGCTGAACATTGGCCATGCGGCCGACAAAGGCGTCCGGAAACCATTCGCCGACGAGCGGCACCGTAATCCAGTCGGAGCCGCCCTTCGGATAGATTTCAAGGATATCCGGCTCGCCGCGCGGATAGTCGAGATTGAGTCCCAGTTTGAGGTAGGCGGCGCCCTCGGTTCCGCAGATGCGGAACTCGCAAGCCTGGTGTTTTCGGCCAAATTTATGATCGTGATTGATCGACAGCGCACAGCGTACCGTGTCGCCATAGTCGAGGATCGCGCTGGTGCGCGTTTGCGCAACCTTGTGGCCGGGATGACCGAGCGTCTTGGCGTGAACGCCTCCGGGATCGCCGAGCAATTGCCGGATCAGGTCGAGATAATGGATCGAATGCATGGCGATCTCGACGCGCGGCGCCTTCAGCAGGAACTCCCAGAGTTGCCAGGGAGTGGCAAGCGCCAGCCAAGCGTCGAAATCGACCACGTCGCCCAGCCAGCCCTTGGCGATCGCATCCTTCAGCGCCAGCATCATCGGCGCAAAGCGGAGTTGGAAATTCACCGCCGCCTTCAGGTTTTTGGAGCGGCAGATTTCGAGGATCTCGGTCGCCTCGGTGAGATCGCTGCCCATCGGCTTCTGGATCAGCGCCACCGCACCATCGGGCAACGCCCTGAGCACGCCGGCATGATGAGCCGGCGGCGTCGCCAGATCGAAGACCGCGTCCTTGATCGCCGCGGCCTCCTCGGCCGACCGGTAAGCGGTGACACCCCATTTCTGCGCCAGTCTTTCCGCCTTGGCATGGTCGGGATCGAAAACCCCGGCGACGGGGAATCCGGCTTTCCCATAGGCCGGGAAATGCGCATCGCCGACGATCGACCCGGCGCCGAAAATCACAATCGGCTTGGGCTTTGACGGCTGTGCCCACGCCTGGGAGAGCGAGGCAGGATCGAAAACACCGTCAGTCATGATGGAAGACTTCGTCCATCGATGCCCACCACTCGCCTTCCCCGCGGGTCGGCAGCGGCTCCTGGCAGGGCATGCACAGTGCCCACCATTCCTGCGTCTTGGGATCGGCGGCCATCTTCGCCATGTCGGCGGCATAGTCGGTGCCGTGGTACTCGAAAGTGCTGAACAAAAGGTGCTCCGGCTCCTTGAGATAGATCGAATAATTCCTGATGTTGCAGGCCGAAATCATCGCAAGGACTTCAGGCCAGACGGCGGCGTGAAGCCGCACATACTCGGCGACCTTTTCCGGCTTGAGGCCGAGCACCATTCCCATCCGCTGCATTTCCGGCTCCCTACTCCATTATTTCGGTCGTGAATTCCGCGATGCTCTTCGCCTTGACCGCGTCCCAATCCCAGTCAATGCCGATGCCGGGCTCGTCGGGCGCCAATGCGTGCCCGTTCTCGATGCGCATTTTCTTGCCGGTCAACTCGTCAAGCTGGGGAATATACTCGACATATCGGCCGTTCTGAATGGCGCAGGTCAGGCTGACATGCAGTTCCATCAGGAAATGCGGGCAGACCGGGATGTCGAACGCCTCGGCAGCATGCGCGACCTTCAGCCAGGGCGTGATGCCGCCGATGCGGCCGACATCGACCTGCACGATCGAGCAGCCGCCTTTTTGCATATATTCGCGGAAGTGCCGGATCGAGTAGAGCGACTCGCCAATGGCGATCGGCGTCGACGTCGCATTCGACAGCCGCACATGGCCGTCTATGTCGTCGGCCGGCAGCGGTTCCTCGATCCAGGCGAGGTCGAGATCGCGCAGCCGCTCCGCCCGGCGGATCGCCTCGTCGACCGAAAAGCCCTGGTTGCAGTCGGTCATGATCTCGTAGGATGAGCCGACCGCCTGGCGCACCGCGGTCAGCCGGGCGAGATCCTCGGAGCCGTGCGGCTTGCCGATCTTGACCTTCGAGCCGCGAAAACCCTTGGCCTTGGCGGCCAGCGCGTCTTCGACCAGCGCCTCGGTCTCGATGTGCAGCCAGCCGCCTTCGGTCGTGTAGAGCGGACAGCGGTCCTTGGCGCCGCCGGCCAGCTTCCACAGCGGCAGGTTTTGCTTCTTCGCCCTGAGATCCCACAGCGCCGTATCGATGGCCGCGAGCGCGATTGCCGTGATCGCGCCGATCGTCGTGGCGTGGGTGGCGAATTCGAGCTCGTGCCAGATCGCCTCGATCATATCGGCGTCGCGGCCGATCAGCCGCGGCGCGAGGTGATCGGCCAGGAGCCGCATCACCGAGGAGCCGCCGGTGCCGATCGTGTAGCTGTAGCCGGTGCCGACCGCGCCGTCGGTGTCGGTGATGGTGACGATCGGTGTCTCCTGGCTGACGAAACTCTGGATCGCATCGGTGCGCTTGACCTTCGGCACCAGGTCGACCATGCGCAGTTCGACTTTTTCGATCTTTGCCATGACGTCAACCTCGCAATGTCTTGCCGGTATCGGGCAGAAAACAGATGGGCCGGCGACAGGTCCAGGCTCATTTTCACCCGGTCGCCTGGCCTTAAGCGGTTCCCGTCGCGCCGACCCGATTTGCAGGCTTAATTCATATACAAACAAAACATTTACGGGGTCGTCAAGTTTGAAAGTTCTTTCCGGATACAGCCATTGTGCGTATATGAATGTCAAAATTCACTGGGGAGTGCTATGGCGGAGGACGAGGACGAGGACCGTTATCGCGCCCCGGCGCTCGACAAGGGGCTCGACATCCTCGAGCTTCTGGCCGGCGTCGACGGCGGCCTGACGCAGGCGGAAATCGCCAAGAAGCTCGACCGCAGCCCCAACGAGTTCTACCGTATGCTGGACCGGCTGGTGCGACGCGGCTACGTCACGCGGCCCGACGGTGATCGTTATTCGCTGACGCTCAAGCTGTTTGGACTGGCGCAGTTGCACGCGCCGGTGCGGCGGCTGGTCTCCTATGCGACGCCGCTGATGCGTGAACTTGCCGAAACCTCGCAGCAGGCAAACCAGCTTGTCGTCTTCGACCGCGGTTCTGCCGTGGTTATCGCGCAGCAAGAAGCTCCGGACTATTGGGGCATCTCGATTCGTGTTGGCTCCCATATCAGCCTGTTCGACACCGGCTCCGGACATGTGTTGCTGGCGTTCCGCTCACCGGAAGAGCGGCAGATGATGATCTCCGAACATCTGCGCAGCACCGACAAGCCGCCTCAATCGCCGGAATTCTTCGCCCGCCTCGACCAGATTCGTGAACGCGGCTATGAGATGATGGCGTCGATGCAGACCGCCGGTGTCTTCAACCTGTCGGCACCCGTGCTTGGCTCGGACGGCAGGGCGATCGCCGCGCTGTCGATCCCCTACATAACCCTGGTCAACGCACCCAAGGCGCCCGATATCACCAGGACGATAGAGCTGTTGCTGGCGGCGACCGAAAAGCTGTCGCAACTGGCGGGATCAACGGTCAGGCAGGTGACGTAAATTCTTATTTGAATGAAAGATTTGATTTGAAACGCCGAAGGAGGAGAGCGCCGTCATGATCTTCGATACCCATCTGCACCTGATCGACCAGTCGGCACTGCGCTATCCCTGGCTCTCCGGCGTGCCGGCGCTCAACCGCGATTTTTCCTACGACGAATATGCAATCCAGGCCCGGCGTGCCGGCATAGAGGGCGCGTTGCATATGGAAGTCGATGTCGATCCGGCTGATATCGAGGCCGAAACCAGCCATGTGAAAGCGCTGTCACATCAGAAGGACAGTTTGCTGCGCGGGGCGATCGCCTCCTGTCGTCCGGAAGAGCCGGGCTTTGCCGCCTATCTCGAGCGCCAGCGCGCCGATCCCTTCGTCAAGGGTTTTCGCCGTGTGCTCCACGTCATGCCGGACGAGCTTTCGGAAGGCGCGCTGTTTCGCGAAAACATCAAACGGCTTGCCGGCACGCAATTGACCTTCGACCTCGTCGTCCTGCCGCACCAAATCCCCAAGGCGATTGCACTCGCCGATCTCGCGCCGGACGTGCAGTTCGTGCTCGACCATTGCGGCGTGCCCGACATCAAGGGCAGCAGTGAGCATCCCTGGCGCGAGCATATGGCGGAGATTGCGCGCCGCCCGAACGTCGTCGGCAAAATTTCCGGTGTGGTCGCCTATGCGGACACTGGATCGTGGACTATCGAAACGCTGCGTTCCTATGTGGAGCACACCATCGAATGCTTCGGCTGGGACCGCGTCGTGTGGGGCAGTGACTGGCCGGTCTGCACGCTTGGCGGCGGGCTTGCGACCTGGGTGGCGGCGACGCACGCGCTGCTTGCCGGTGCAAGCGTCGACGAACGGACAAAGCTGCTGTCCGCCAACGCGAAGCGGCTGTGGAGCTTGTAAGCCGCCTCAGATCGTCGTCGCACGTCCCGCTCGCGGCCGTGGAGCGAAACCAGTAGCACGATCACCGCGCTCGATTGCCGCCTGCGGTCGACAGCCGGAAGCCGAGGCCGATCAGCAGCGTGGGTTGCCGCGGATCAGACTGTTCATGTTCTCCTCCATTTAGTTGGTTTCAGGATCCTCCACCGGCAGCGCCGGGTGCCGGGAAACTCTCCACAAACAGGCGATTGAGATCGGCAACGACGCGGCCAGCATCGTGCTTCTCGGTCAGGCCGAGATTGATGCGATCGGACGCAGCCTGTTGGAATGCCATGTAGCCATCATGGCGTGGCCTGACCCAGGCACCCTCGACTGTGGCGCGGGTATTGATGTAGAAATTGCCGGCGGCTGCGTTGACGGCTGCATCGTCCCAAGCTGCGGCATGGCCGGGCTGGCCGCCGGCCGACGCATAGGGGCCGCGCTGCACCTCGCCGCTGGCGATCCAGTAGGCGAAGTCGATTGCCGCCTGCTTCGCCTTCGAAAAGGCCGACACGGCAATGCCGGTTCCGCCGAGCGCCGAGCCGACCGGATCGGCATTGCCCGCAGCCGGAATGTCCGCGAAGGCAAGGCGGCTGCTCCGAAAGCCGGCGATGGCATAGGAGACATAGCCATAGATCAGCGGCGCGCAGGCGATCCGTGTGCCGGAGCTGGCCATTTGCTCCAGGACGTCGATCGGGTCCATGCCGAGGCAGGCCGGATCGACGAGAGCCGCGACCTCGCGCATCATCTCGAAACCGCGGCTGCCCGTGTCAGGATTTACGTGGGCGCCAGGCTCTTCGACGGCGGGCCGGCCGAGATTGCCGGCAAGCGTGTAGAACACCATCAGCGAATGCGGCGGCCTCATCGGCAACAGCACGCGGCCTTGCCGTGCCAGATCGAGCACATCGGCCCAGTTCGCCGGGGCGGCGGGAAGCATGTCCGGCCGCCACGCCTGCACCTGGCTCGCCGTGTCGATCGGAAACGCCCACTGCCGGCCCTGCCAGTTGTAGCTCGGATAGGACCGGCCGACGCTGCCCGCCGCCAGCGCCGCGCGCTCCGCTTCGCGGCCAACTACATCGAGCGGCGCCAAACAATTCTCGGCGGTGATCTGGCCGACATGCGGATGATCGATGACGATCAAATCATAGGCACGGGCCAGTTCCTCGACCGGGAAGGATTCGAAATCCTGCAGTGAGCGCTTGTCCCATTCGATAGTGACGCCGGTCCGTTGCTTCCACAGTCCCGAACAAGCGACCATCGGGTCGTAGCCGCGTGGATGGCTCCAGGTCATGCCTTTGAGCGTCACCTCGCTCACAGTCCGAATTCCTTGCGGATCATTGCGCTGTGCTCGCCGATCCGCGGCGCGGCCCGCTCGACTTTGGCGCGCACACCATCGACCCTGAGCGGCGAGCGCGTGGTGAGGATCGAGACGTCATCCTCGCGCGTCACCGTCTGCAGCATGTCGAGCACCTGGAAGCCCTCGCTGGCCATCATCTCCGGCCAGGTCAGCACCTTGGCGCACCAGATGTCGGCAGGCTCGAGGATGACAAGCCATTCGTCGACCGTCTTCGTCGCGGTTTTTTGCGCGATGATCGCCTTGATCTCGTCGCGGGCGGTGAACCAGGTCGACGGCTGATCGCGATAGGGCGCAAGCGCTTCGAGCTCCAAAAGATCGGCCAGCTTCGGGATCGGCGTCATCGCGATCGCGAGATAGCCGTCCTTGGCCGGATAGACGCCGTAAGGCGCCGACAGATAGGCATGGGCGCTGCGGAACCCCGATCGCCGCGGCAGGCGGCGGCCGTCATTGAGATGCGTGGTCAGCACCTCGAACTGGAAATCGACCAGCGCTTCGAGCAGGCTGGTCTCGACATGGCTGCCCGTACCGGTCACGCCGCGCCGCACCAGTGCGGCAAGGATACCTTGCGCGGCGGCGGAGCCCGCCAGCATGTCTGCAATCGCCAGGCCGAAGGGCACCGGCCCCTGGTCCTCGTCGCCGTTCAGCCACATCACGCCGGAGCGGGCTTGCGCCAGCAGATCCTGCCCAGGCCGCTTGACCCAGGGGCCTTCCTCGCCATAGCCGCTGATCGAGGCATAGACCAGGCGCGGATTGATCTTGCGCACCGCCTCGTAGTCGAGACCCAGGCGCTCGATGACGCCGGGCCGGAAATTCTGGATCAGCACGTCGGCCTTGGCCAGCAGGCCGCGCAGCGCCGCAAGGTCGGCCTCGTCCTTGAGGTCGATGGCAAAGCTTTCCTTGGCGCGGTTGATGGCGTGGAAGATTGTAGAGTCGCCGCCGATCTCGGTGTCGCTGAGATAAAGCCGGCGCGACAGGTCACCGCCATCCGGGCGTTCGATCTTGATGACGCGGGCGCCGAGATCGAGCAGTCTCAGCGAGCAGTAGGGCCCGGACAGGAACTGGCTCATGTCGACGACGACGAGCCCGGTCAGCGGCAATTCGGCAATGGCAGCCATCGCCTATTTCTCCGTCTTGCCGGCGAAATCGGCCGGATTGCGGTACTTCACCGTCTGCAGGTGCTCGCAGTAAAGCACGAGCTCTCCTTCGCGATCACCGGTGCCGACGAACCGTGGAACAGCGAATTGCATGATCTATCCTCCCGTCAGTCTTCTTTTGTGAATAAACTTTTCACATATGGGATTGCCTTGCAAGCGTGAACAGGCGAAATTTCGCGCGAATCCGCGGCGGCCAACGCCGCGGAACAAGGGAGGATTTATGCGGAATGCCTGTCTGGTCTTTGTCGGCAGTCTCAACCGCGAGGCGCCTTATTTTCAGGGCGCGCGCGGCGTCGGGCTCGGCGTCTACAGCTTCGACGAAGAGACGCTGGAGACGAGGAAACTGACTGAGACGGGTGACATCGACAATCCGACCTTTCTGTCGGTGACGCCGGACGGCTCCCACGTCTATGCCAATTCCGAGGTGCTCACCTGGCGCGAAGGCGTGGTCTCGGCCTACCGCTTCGACAGGCAAACCGCCGCGCTTTCCTACATCAACAAGCAGCCGACGCTTGGCAGCATCACCGCGCACAACACCATCACGCGCGACGGAACGAAGCTGCTGGTCGCCAATTACGGCATCGGCGAAGGCGGTCCCGATCGCTCGGTCGTCGTCTATGGGCTGCGCGAGGACGGTGGTCTGACCGCGCCGTTGTCGAGCGTTACCCATGCCGGAACAGGCCCCGATACAGCTCGTCAGGAACGCTCCCATGCTCACAGCGTCACCGAGACGATTGCCGGCGGCGTGGCGATCGTCGCCGATCTCGGCATCGATCGGCTTGTCTCGTACCGCATCGGGCGTGACGGCAGCCTGACCAGGCTGGCGGAGTCGGTGCTTGCGCCCGGCGCCGGCCCACGTCACGTGGCGCTGCACCCAGGCGGGCGCTTCGTATTCGTGATGAACGAACTGGATTCAACGGTGGCGTCGCTTGCGCTCGACGATACGACAGGAAGGCTCTCGGTCATCGACACGAAGCCGGCGGTCCCAGAGCAGGCGCGCGGCGGCAATCATTGCGCCGACATCCAGATCTCGCCCGATGGCCGCTTCCTCTACGGTTCCAACCGCGGCCATGACAGCGTTGCGGTGTTTTCTGTCGACCAGCAGACTGGCAGGCTCGCGCTCGTCGACTATGCGCCGTGCGGGGGCGCCACGCCGCGCAATCTGGCACTGACGCCCTCGGGCGGCCATCTCTTCTCGGCCAACCAGAACGCCGACCGCATCTCGATTTTCGCGCGCGACGCGGCCACGGGGCGGCTGGCCAACACCGGGCGATCCATCGATGTCGGCACGCCGATGTGCGTGAAGATCGTGCGTTGAAAGTCACGCTGTCTCCTTCCAGCAGCGAGGGCGTGCACGGTCCTGTGATTTCGGCTGAGCCATCGGCGTGGTAGCTTCCAGTCGTTCCGCTGCGGAGTCGTCATGCGTACCAAGCTGCTAGAAATCACCCTTGCTATGCTGCTGCTGGTTGGCGGCCTTCCAGCCGGCCATGCGGAAGTGGCCGAGCGGCCGTCGCCTTCGGGCGGCGTTCTGTCGCTGCTTCCGCCGCCCCAGGTCTCTGATCATTCGATCGTCATCGCGGGACGCACGCTCAACTATCAGGCAAGGGCCGGCACGCTGTCGTTGCTATCCGGCAAGGGCGACGTCACCGCGGAAATCTTTCATGTCGCCTACACGCTGCGTCCCGAGCCAAGCCGGGAACCTGATCCCCAGCGCCCGATCACTTTCGTATTCAACGGTGGTCCCGGAGCAGCTTCCGCCTATCTGCATCTCGGCGCGCTCGGTCCACGCGTGATGGCGACGGCGGCTAATGGAAGTTTTCTCCCATCGCCGCAGCGGCTTTTGGACAACCCGAACACATGGCTCGACATGACCGACCTGGTCTTTGTCGACCCCGTCGGAACGGGTTACAGCCGCGAAGCACCCGGAACCGAGGCACGCAGCTTCTGGGGCGTCAACCAAGACGGTGCCGCGATGGGCGCCTTCATCCGGCTCTATCTGGCGCAGGCGGGCCGCACGGCGTCGCCAGTGTTTCTGGCCGGCGAAAGCTATGGTGGGTTTCGGGCGGCACTGCTTGCCAAGACGCTTCAGGATGATATCGGCATCAGTCCTCGCGGCATCGTGCTCATCTCGCCGGCGCTCGAATTCACACTCGTGCGGCCCGACGAGTTCCAGCCGCTCCATTGGGCGCTTGAACTGCCGTCGCTAGCGGCGGTGCGCCTGCGCAGCGAAGGCGTCACCGGTTCCGAACTGCAGGAGCGGTTGGCCGATGTCGAACGCTATGCGCTTGGCGACTACCTCGTCGCGCTCGCCAGCGGGCTCGAACAGGGTGGGCGCCTGGCGAGCCCGCGCGTTGCCGAAATCACCGGCCTGCCGCTCGAACTCGTCAAACGAAACTTTGCGCGCATTCCCACCGCCCTCTTCGCCAAGGAGTTTGCGCGGGCAAGGGGCAATGTCCTCAGCGCCTATGACGGCACGATCGAAACCGCAGACATCGCTCCGGAAAGCCCAAGGCCTCGCGGCCCTGATCCGGTGCTCGACCGAAGTGTGCCGGCGCTCACATCCGCCTTTGTCAGCTATATCAGGGAGGAACTGAAATTCCGCACCGATCTAAGCTACCGGCTTCTCAACCGTGAAGTCAGCGGCAATTGGGATTACGGGACGAGCCCGACGCGACAGGGCTATGTCGGCGTGATGGATGACCTTCAGCAGGCTCGCGTGCTAAATCCCGGCCTCGGCATTTTGATCGTCAACGGCTACACCGACCTGGTGACACCCTATCTGGTGTCACGCTACCTGGTCGGCCAGGTTCCTTCGCTTCCCGGCGCAAAGCCCATCCGCGTCGACCTGCTGGAAGGCGGCCACATGATGTATTTCAGGCCAGACAGCCGGCGCGCGCTGAGAGAGGCCGCGTCCGAGCTTTACCAAGCGCCGAAATGAAACGGTTGAAGCCGGGTACAAATGATCTGGATGAGATCGTAGCCGCCTCTTCGCATGAGCGACGGACAAGGCAAGGCGAACTGGAGAGACGAGCAAGTCGATGACATCTCAGAATGCAGAACTGACCTGGCTCAACCCGCCACCGCATCATGCTTTCGGCGACAGCTCCGTGCATGTGCGGACCGGCAAGGAGACCGATTTCTGGCGCGAGACGTTTTATGGCTTCTGGCGCGACAATGGCCACTTCCTCTACCGGCAGGTCGAGGGCGACTTCAGCGCCGAGGTCACCGTCAAGGGGGACTACAAGGTGCTCTATGATCAGGCCGGTTTGATGGTCCGGCTGAGCGAGACGCACTGGGTCAAGGCCGGCATCGAGTTCACCGACGGGCTGGCATATTTTTCCGTCGTCGTCACCAATGATGCTTCCGACTGGTCGTTGGTCAGCATCCCGGCTGGTCCGGACGGCGTCAGGATCCGGCTGACCCGCCATGCCGGGACCATCCGTGTTCAGTATCGTGATGCCTCCGACCATCACTGGAAGCCGGTGCGGCTCGCCTACTTCCCGCCCTCGAAAACAGTCGATATCGGCATGATGTGCTGTTCGCCGCAACGTGAAGGTTTCGAAGTCACATTCAGCGATTTTTCGGTCGGCCCGGCGATCTCGAGGGAACTCCATGACTGATGCGTCGTGGCACCGGATCGGGGCGCCGCTTTCACAGCAGCATCGTTCCGACAGGCGAATAGGCGGCAAGGTGATCGTCTCAATCCGACCGGAATCCTTCCGCTTCAACCGGGACAACGACACCACGCAATCGGCGGTGGGACGGGTCGAGGATGTCATCTTCATCGGCAGCAGGTCTTTCTACACTATCTGCCTATCCGACGGCGTTCGCGCCGTCGGCAGCCATCCACGATGCGATCGAAGACGAAATAGACGAAAGCCGTCATTCCAATCAATCCGCGTGAAATGACGTTGTTGCACTCGAGGCTTACTGCTGTACCTTCAAGGTTAAGGAGGCGTGAGCTTTTATGCTGCTTGAGCGAGAGGGGCCGCTTGGAACTTTGTTGGCTAGCGCCGAGAGAGCTGCGGCCGGACACGGCGGGACCGTGCTGGTGGACGGCGAAGCGGGCGTCGGCAAGACTTCCCTCCTGCGCGAATTCGCTGAAAACGCGGACAGGAATTACCGGATGCTGTGGGGCTGGTGCGAGGCGCTCTTCACACCGCGCCCGCTCGGTCCTCTTCAGGACATGGCGCACCTGCTAGACCCCCGCGTGGCGGAGCTGCTCGAGGAGACCGCGGCGCCGGAGCGGCTTTTTCCGGCGTTGTTGAATGCGCTTCAGCACACCAAGAGCACGACCGTGCTCGTCTTCGAGGACATGCAATGGGCCGACAATGCGACACTTGACCTGGTAAGATACCTCGGTCGCCGCGTCTCCCTGCTTCGCACGATGCTGGTGCTCAGCATGCGCAGAGACGAGATAAGTGCCGATCATCCTCTGACCCACGTGCTCGGCGACCTTCCGTCCGCCTCGGTGAGCCGCGTGACCCTGGAACCGCTGTCTTCCCAGGCGGTGACGGTGCTGGCCGAGCGGGCCGGCCGCTCCGCCGACGGGCTTTATCGCATTACCGAGGGCAATCCCTTCTTCGTCACCGAACTCCTGTCTAGCAGTGAGATCGAATCGGGGCGCGTGCCCGATTCCATACGCGATGCGGTCTGGTCGCGCTTGTCGCGCCTGACCCCAGGAGAGCGCGAGGTGCTGGAGGTCATGAGCATCATGCCGGGCAGCGTTGAGCCGTGGCTGATCCGGGCACTTCTCGGGGACGAGACCGAAGTTCTCGTGGATCAGTGCGTGGGACGGGGATTGCTGCGGCGGGATGTTCAAGGCGCGCTGACGTTTCGCCACGAGCTTGCCAGGGAAGCGACGCTCGACCGCCTCGCTCCGTCTCTCCAACGGTCACTGCATGCGAAAGTCGAAGCGGCACTCTCCGAACTTCCGGCGGCGCAGGCAAGCGCTCTACTGTCGCGACGGGTACACCATGCCGGCGGCGCCGACAACGGCGAACGCGTCCTGGAGCTCGCGCCGCAGGCCGCCGAGCAGGCCGCGCGTCTGGGCGCGCATAGAGAGGCGGCTTCACATCTGGCGACCGCACTCCGATACGTTTCAGAGGCTCCGTCGGCGCTGGCTGCCCAGCTTTGTGAAGACTGGGCCTACGAGGCGGGCCTGTCACTGTTCGTCTACGATGAAATCATCGAGGCGCGGCATCGCGCCATTGCGATCTGGCGGGAGCTTGGGCGCATCGACAAGGTCGGGGCCAATCTGCGCTGGCTGTCGCGTCTCCACTGGCGCCGCGGAGAGGGTCAGGAGGCGGAAGACTACGCGGATCAGGCAGTGCGTGAAGTGGAGAACCTGCCGCCTGGGCCGGAACTGGCGATGGCCTACAGCACGCGCTCGCAGCTACACATGCTGCATTATCGCTTCAACGAGGCGATCGAATGGGGCGAGCGCGCGATCAGCCTGGCGGACCGGTTGGGTGAGGTCGAGACACGCGTCCACGCCCTGAACAATGTCGGCACAGCGCTGATGTTCGCCGACCGCCCGGGCGGGCGTGAGCGGTTGGAGGAAAGCCTTACCCTGGCGCTCGATCACGGGTTTCACGACCATGCGTCGCGAGCCTATACGAACTTCGCCGAATGCGCGGTAGTGGCCAAGGACTTCGCCTTGGCCGAACGGCTGCTCGCGGAAGGGATTGCGTTTTGCGCCAGGCACGACCTCGATTCGGCTGCGCAATACCTGCTCGGCCGGCAGGCACAGCTTCGTACCGAGCAGGGCCGCTTTCGCGAGGCCGAGACGATTGCCCAAGGCGTCATGAATCTGGAACGCCTGCCGATGGTGATGCACCTGCCGGCTCTGACGGAACTCGGCAGGGCGCGGATCCGGCTGGGTGAACCCAGTGGCGCGGCCCTGCTGGAGCAGGCGCTCCAGGAGGGTCTGACGACCGGCGAGGCTCAACGCGTCATACCGGTTCGCTTGGCGCTGGCCGAGGCCGCCTGGCTTGCCGAGGAGCCCGGCGCCGGTCACGAGCAGCTGACGGCCCTCACCGAAATGGACCTCGACAATTTCCGTCCCTGGGACGTCGGTGAACTGGCAGTCTGGTGGCAGCGCTGCGGAATGGCGGGATCGCTGCCGGTGCCGGCCGGCCGCATTATTCCTTTGCCGCAAGCATTGGAACTCCGCGGCGACCCGACGGCGGCCTCGGCAGAATGGTCCCGCCTGGGTCTTCCCTATGAGTCAGCGCTCGCCCTCATGCAGGTCCGCGGAACCGATGCCGGCGCGGCGCTGGCTCGCGCCGTGGCTACATTCGAGGGCGTCGAAGCGCGCCCCGCGGCAGCGCTGGCGCGAAAGCTGGCGCAGCGCATCGGAGCTGCCAATCAGCTGCCGAAGCAGCGCCGGGGGCCGTACACCGTGGCTAGGCAGCATCCACTGGGCCTGACGAGGCAAGAACAACAGGTACTCACAATGATCGCTCAAGGTTTGGGCAACAAGGAGGCGGCACGGCGTCTGTCGCGCTCGCCGCGGACAATCGAGCACCAGGTCTCCGCCGTGCTCGGCAAATTCAACGCAGCAAACCGGATGGAAATTCTGCTCCGCCTTCGCGGCGAGCCCTGGCTTTTGCCGTCGGCAGTTGCGCTGCAAGTCCGTGAAAACTAGGCAAGCCCGTGAAAAACTAGGAGATCAGCTGCCGGGAAACTAGGTGACCGTACCGATGTGCGCGAATGCCCCCGCGCATAGGTTGCGCTTGTGAGTTTGGAACAGACTGCGAAGCAGTCCATGAGCTCGCCAATCGGAGAGAATAGCAATGATCAGATATTCTACCGCATTTGCGACGGTCTTGCTCGCCACCACGATCGTGGCCGCGGCTTCGGAACTTGCGCCGGGGAACGGCCACAGCATCCATTTCGGCCACGTCAAAGGCGTCGTCTACTACACGGTCGAGCAGGACGGCTACCGGGTCGTTGCGACCCTGGCTTCAGGGGCCGATGCGCAGCCGATGCGGTTCGTCTCCACGCTCGGACCGGGGCAAAACATGGTGATCTCCTTGCCTCAAGCCGTCGGCCAGCCATCTCTCGATTTCGAGATTATGCGAGACGGCGCCACGGTTCTCGTGAGCGAGCCCGCTGCCACTCCGATGGCCGATCCGATGGAACAAGCATCGATCCAGGATGCTCTCGACCGGTGAGCCGGTAATGGGCGGCCGCTCGGTGCGACTGCGGTCTCTTATTGGACCTGGAGCCTTTTCGCCGCATCGTATCTTTCCATTGTCGCCTACACCCTCGTAGCGGTGCGGGACTGGCAGATGGTGACGGCGCTCGCGATCAACGCTGTTTGCTGCATTTCCATCATCCTGCTCGGTTTCATAAGCGCCGTGGGCATCGGAGCCACCGCGGACTGCATGGCGATACCGCTGCATACAAAAACGCGTCGTTCCCGACGGGCGCCTATCGCCTGGAACCGCACGAAAAGTAGGTAATTCCCGCAAAAGCAAGAACACGCCCGCGAAAACTGGGAAACCGGCCGCCCAAAAATGGGTGATGGCACCGATTTGCGTACCCGCCGGCACGCATAGAGTTGGGCTCGCAGCGTGGAAGACTTTCCCAAGATCATTCACGCCTTCCTGATCCGAAGGAAGAGGGCAGTGGGGTGAGGCACAGGAAGCCGCCGATGGCGTCGAAATCGCGCGCCGTCGGCGGGTGCGCGCACCGATCCTTCAAGTCGGTAGCGCCGCCCCTCTGCGATCCACGCAAGATCAGGAGGGTGCCGTTCGAATTCGCCCTAATCCCGCAGCAGATCGGACATCAGTTTGAAGAAGCGGTCCGCATCGACCTCGTGCGCGATGCGGGCATTGTCCTTTTCGCTACGCAGGGGCCATTCACCACACCAGCGGCTGTGCTGGCGCCGAAACCCTCGATGTCATAACAATCCAACCGCACTACTCGATTGCGGCGGATCACGGAGGACCGGATGGCGACGGGACGTTGTCTCTGCGGCGGCGTGCGCTACGAGATTGCAGGCGAGCTTGCTCAGCCGATCGCCTGGCATTGCTCAATGTGCGCGCACCAAGCGGCAACTTTGCCGTCATGGCGGGCTGCAAGTCGACCCTTGATCGGCCGACCGGCCTTCGTCTCGGCGGACAAATGTATGTCGGCTCGAAATCCGATTTTTACGATCTGACCGATGGTCTACCTCAGAAACACGAGTGGTAGGACCTGAATCGCCGCACTAGAATCCGTACCACACCAGAATCCGTAAAGGAGAAGCTCCATGACATCGGACGTGGCAATTATCGCTGGAGCAGGGCCGGGGCTGAGCGCCTCGCTTGCACGTCTTCTCGCCAAGGAGGGCTTTCGCGTGGTCCTGGCTGCCCGCGACGTCGGCAAGCTGAGCGCGCTGGTTGACGAGACGGGCGCGCTGGCGGTCGAGACGGACGTTGCCGATGTTGCGTCGGTCGAAAACCTGTTCGACGTCGCCGACAAGGCCGGTCCGCTGTCGCTTGTGGTTTTCAACGCCAGCGGCCGCGCCCGCGGACCGATCGCCGACCTCGAACCCGAAGCGGTCAGACAGGCATTACTGGTCGGCGCCTATGGCGGGTTCCTGGTCGGCCAGCAGGCCGCGCGCCGGTTGCTTTCCCGCGGCTCCGGCTCGATCCTGTTCACCGGCGCCACCGCCAGCGTCAAAGGGTTTCCGGGTTCGGCCGGCTTTGCCATGCCAAAGTTCGGCCTGCGCGGACTGGCCCAATCCATGGCCCGCGAACTTGCGCCGAAAAACATCCATGTCGCGCATTTCATCATCGACGGTGTGATCGCGGCGAACGAGCCCGGACAGGCCGGCGAACCCGACCGGCAGGATCGCCGGCTGTCTCCGGACGCGATCGCCGAAACCTATCTCGCAATCCACCGGCAGCACCGCAGCGCCTGGACTTGGGAGCTCGAACTCAGGCCATGGGTCGAAAATTTCTGAGTCTCGGCCGGACTGCAATTCGTCCATATGGTTGTCATGATGCCTTCGTGCCGTGGAACATCCGTGCGGACGTTATTTGCCTGCCGGCCGCCAAACGCAGCGCTGACTTTCTTCCATTGGCATTGAGATTGGATCGAGCGTTGCTTTGATCGCAACGACCTGCGTGTCACCGTAGAGGCCTGATCCAAGCCTGAGGCAGGAGGAGGTTGACCATGGCCAGGATTGTACCCGTGCTCGATCTCAGCCGTCTCGAACAGGGCGCGTCGGAGCGTCGGACCTTTCTGTTCGACCTGCGCACGGCGGCCCGCGATGTCGGCTTCTTCTATCTCAGCGGCCACGGAATTTCGACTGTGGAGGTCGACGAGGTGCTCGACGCCTCGCGCCGGTTCTTTGCCTTGCCGGAAGCCGACAAGCTGGCCATCGAAATGGTCAAGTCCCCGCAATTCCGCGGCTACACGCGCACCGGTGGCGAACTGACCAAGGGCAAGGCCGATTGGCGCGAACAGCTCGACATCGGCGTCGAGCGTCGACCCATACCACAGGGGCCGGGCATTCCTGCCTGGACGCGGCTGCAAGGGCCGAACCAGTGGCCTTCGGTCCTGCCGGAACTCAAGCCGGCACTGCTGGCATGGCAGACCAGGGCGACGGCGGTGGCGATCCGCCTGCTGAAGGCTTTCGCGCTGTCGCTCGACCAGGCCGAGGACGCTTTCGATCCGATCTATAGCGGTGAGCCCAACCACCGCATGAAGATCGTGCGTTATCCCGGACGCGGTGCAACCGGCGGCGACCAGGGCGTCGGCGCACACAAGGACGGCGGTTTCCTGACGCTCCTGCTTCAGGACGACAATAAGGGGCTGCAGGTCGAATATGACGGAAGCTGGGTGAATGTGGATCCCATCCCCGGAACGCTGGTGGTCAACATCGGCGAGCTCCTCGAACTGGCATCGAATGGTTATCTCAGGGCGACGGTCCACCGTGTCGTCACGCCGCCGGCCGGTGTCGAGCGGATTTCCGTTCCGTTCTTCTTCAGCGCCCGGCTCGATGCGACGATCCCGTTGCTCACCCTGCCTGAAGAACTGGCTGCCGAGGCTCGCGGACCGGCGAGCGATCCGGACAATCCGCTGTTTCGCGATGTCGGAACCAACGTCCTGAAAAGTCGCTTGCGCTCGCATCCTGACGTGGCGCGCCGGCACTATGCCGATCTCCTTGAGACGAGGGCGTCACCTGTCTGAAGACGCCTGAGCAAATAGAACGGGAATTTTCGTTATCCCGCCGGCTTTTGGAATTTTGTTCGTCGCCAACACGCCCAAACAAGCTCAAACAGGTAAGACCGTTCGACGGTTTCCTCCCATTCCGCTGAACGGCGTTCCCCTCTGAAGGTTGTAACCTTCTTTTGGCCGGGCCGTATTCGAGCCCGGCCATTTTTTTCGTGCGATTTCGGCAAATCAGCTGTGGTCGTCGAACCATGAACTGAGACTGCCGGCTTTGCCGTAAGCGATCCATATGCGCCTGCCTTCCAAACTGTGTCGCGTGGGAGGCGGCAGATGCCGAAGGGTGCGCGACCGAAAAAGCCGGGTGGCGTCACATGACAGCCGACGCCCTGTTGTCGCCGGCAGCGGTGTCCGGCTTCGTGTTCGGCCTCGGGCTTATCTTTTCCCTCGGCCCCCAGAACCTCATGCTGATCCAGACGGGACTGACGCGCAGCCACCCCTTTGCGGTCGCTTCCACCGGTTACCTCTCGGAAATCGCTTTGGTGACCATGGGAATCGGCGGGCTTGGGACGCTGCTGACGCACCATCCCGCAATCTCCGGTGTCCTGCAGGCGGTATGCGCCGTATTCCTCGCCTGGTGGGGCGCGCGCACCTTGCTCAACATCAGCCGCAAACGCAGGACGGCAGCTGCCACGACAGGCGGCAAGTCCCGATCTCGGGCGATCGGTTCGATGCTTGCCGTCACCTGGCTCAATCCTCTGGTTTGGCTCGAGGCGATGTTTCTCGTCGGCGTTCTCTCGTTCAGCTACGGCAGCGAGGAACAGGCGGGGTTCGCAGCCGGGTTCCTCGCGGCTTCCGCGATCAAGTTCTATGGCTGGAGCCTGGCCGGGGTGAGCCTGTCCCGCCGCTTCGACCGCCCGATCTACCGCAGGCGGATGGACGCGATCGCCGGTCTCGTTCTGATCCTGGCAGCCATTCTCCTGGCCGCAAACATCCTGAACGGAGCTTGAGTTATGACCGCCAGATCGAGGATAGCCCGGTGTTTCGCCAGACAGCGCAACACATCGTCTTCAGCGCGTGTGTCGCACAAGATGGGGGTCGACCAAGGCGCGTATTTCCGCAGCGGGCGCCGCTTCTCCGGCAACACGCAGCGCCCGTTCGTAGCGCGCATAGTCGTCGACCGCACCTTCGAAATCACGGCGCGACAGCCGCTCCTTGATCAGCGCCTTGCAGACGGGTCCGGCATCCGGATAGAGGTCCAACGTCCTCAGATAAATTGAGCGCGCTTCATGGGCGTTGGTCGCCTCCAGCCGCTGGCCGATCCGCAAGGCGAGATCGATCAGATCGCGACGCACTTTTTCGGCGGCGGCGAGCGACCAGAAGCTGGCTCGCTCGTGCAGAAACAGCGGACCGGGGAATGCAAGGAAGAGCGCTTCCGCTTCCAGGCGCAGTCCCGACGGCCGGCCATTGGTTGTCGTGATGGCCTTGAGCCGTGCATGCCAGTCGGCGAGGTCGACCCAGACCTTGTCCGATGCGAGCCGAAGCTTGCCTTCGCGCTGAACGATGAGGTCGATCCGCCCGAGCAGCTTGCGCAGCCGATGCAGCGCTTGCTCGCAGGCCGCCCGCGCCTGGTCGCCGTCGAGGTCGGGCCACAGCCAGTCCTGAAGGGTCTCCATCGAGCATGTGTTGTCTTTCGAGATCGCCAGTACCCGCAGTATGTCGAGAGCCTTCGTCGGTGGCTTGGCGCCGAGAGGGAGAGGGTTTCCGTCTAGTTCGAGCCGAAAGCCTCCGAGAACGTGGACCTTGAGCGGCCATGGCCAGGCCGCGGGCCGCCGCTGCGGCACGTCCAGCCGGCGTTCCCCGATCAGCGACCGGCAAAGCTTGGGCTCGATGCCGCGCTCAAGTGCATCGCCAAGCAGTTCGGCGAGCAACTCCGGAACGTTAAGGAGCACCATTGGCCAGCTGATGTCGCGGAGCGCCTCCATGAAGAGCTTCAGCCGATCGCCATAGTGCGGATCGCCGTCCCACAGGCTCTCCAGCGCGGCCGCTGCCAGAATGCATATCTCGGTACGTTTGCGGGCGCCGCCGTCCAGCCGCGGCAGCAAATCGTCAAGAAACGTGGCGGCTTCGCGCGGCTTCCTGTCGGCGAGCAGCACCTGGAACTTCGTGATATAGTGTGCCCAGCGCTCGACCATCGGCTCGTTGGCGGCCTCGCTCGCCGCCATGAAACGCTCGCAATCCTGATAGGCGGCCGCGAAATCGCCTTGCCTGGCATGAAGCGTAGCGAAGCAATTGGCGACGACGGCGACTTGCGTGCTGAAACGGCTGTCAGCGATCTCGGCCAGGCGCTCAACCACCTGCTGGAACTCGGCAAAATCGTTGCGGAACTTCATCTGCATCTGAAGGTGATAGAGGCCACCGAACTCCACGCCCTTGAGCGATTCGCGCTCGCCGATGGCGATCGCCTCCCGCAACGCCGCTTCGGCCGAAGGATAGGGAAAACCCCGTCTCTTGTAGGGAAAATAACGGCCGCTCTTGGCGCCAAACTCGACCAGCCACATGCCGAGGACCCAAGGCAGCATCTCCTTGTCGCTCAAATCGTCAACGACGCTGTCGACGGCCTTCGTGAACAAATCGGCCCGCATGATCGATACCGAATGCTCGATCAGGGATTCGCTGGCAAGCAGCCGCAAGCCGCTCGGATCCTGCTCGGGATTCCGGGTCAACCGCTGCAGGAGTTCGGTTTCCAGCGCTTGTCCGGCCGGGCTGTTGCCATAGTAGTCGTCGCCGAAGTTCAGCGCCCGCACCATACCGATGCGCACCAGCATCGCTTCCTCGGGAGGCAGTTCCGGCAGGCCGCGCTCGATGATTTCGAACGCCCGGCGAGTCCAGACCGAAAGACCCTCGTAGGTGCGCCAACTGTCCGTCTTGACCAGCACCGCGCGCGACACCGTAAGACAAAGCCCGCGCTGATCGTCGGCCTCGCCAAAGGCGTGCCATGCCTTCGACAGCCAGTGCTCTGCCGCCGCGTCGTCCGGCATGTGGGCCACGCCCAGCCAATAGAAATGCCAGCCATTCATGAAAGCTTCCGGCAACCGGCCGACCCATTCGATGAAGGTTGTCCGATGTCCCTGCGCCAGCACGGCCTCCGCCCGGCCCAGCATGAGTCCGCTCGACCGGTCCCAGTCCTCTGCCTGCAAGGCGAGGTGTATGGCTTCGTCATAACGACCGGCGTCCGCGAGGACCTTTGCCGCCCATTGTTTGAGCGACTTCTGCTCTTCAATCGGCACACGCTGCGCGAAGCGTCGGTCGAGGAAGTCCCGCAAGAGGTCGTGCAGGTGGAAGACGCCGCGGCTGTTTTCCGTTCGCGTGACCAGCAACTGTCGCTTGTAGAGCCTGTCGAGCAGCTTTCCCGCTTCGCCCGACCCGATCATAACGTCCGCCAGCTCGGCGCTGATTTCGGGCAGCAGATTGAGTTTCAGCAGCATGTCCTGGTCGGCGGCGGGGAGGGAAAGGAAGAAATGACGGCCGAGAACGTCCGACAGCGCGTTCTGCCCGCCGGGTGCTGTCCCGTTCGTGTCGTCAGGTCCGACCGCCGAACCGTGGTCAGCGAGGAGAACCAGCCCGATCGCCCAGCCGCGCGCCGCTTCGACATCGACTGAAACGGCGCCGTTCCTCGAACGCAGCTTGACGAAATCGCGTGCTTCCGATGTCGAGAATTCGAGCGCCCACCGGTCGACGACGGCCATTTGACCCTTGAGAACGAGGTCGCCCAATTCGTCCTGGGGCAGCGTGCGCGAGACGCAGATGCAGCGAACCGTGTCAGGAAGCTCACGGAACATCACGGAAAGCACCGCCCGGAATTCGAGCGTGTCGGCGTCCTGCAAATCGTCCAGGACCAGAATGGTGCCGGGCTTCAACCGCGCGAAATAAGCCCTGAAGAAGCGCCTGGCGAACTCCTTCGGCTGCTCGGCATACTCCACGCCGAACACCGGCATGTCCGCGGCCGAGGCGAGTGACTGCGCCAGATATTGAAAGAAGCGCGCAATATCCTGGTCGCCCTCGTCGATGCGGAACCACACATGCGGTGCCTCGATGCTTTCGAGATAGTCGATGACCGCCGTCGTCTTGCCGTAGCCGGCCGGCGCGGCCACCCAGCATATGGTTGATCGCGATTTCAGGTCGATCGCTTCGAGAACGCGGTTCCGCCTCAATATCCTGGCGCTGCGCGGCGCCGCCAGTTTGGCGATCCGGCCTGTGCCCGAGAGCGGGCGCTTCGCATCGGCTTCAACGGCGTCTAGGGGGGTCATGGGGGCTCCCGCTCGACCAATCATCGAGCGTCGGTCGTGCCGCCATGACCGTCCCGCCGCCCAGATTGACCTTAGGGTAGCGCAATCATGCGACAATTCGTAGTGGCTTCGCAGTGAAGCGGCAACGGCCGATTCTAGGCGCCGACTGGATGCCTGCGCGATCGCGAAATCAGGACGCGGAGGAGACCGAATTGTGTGAGGGAGCGCCGGCGGGCGACCGATGGATCCCGCACTCGATCTTCGACAATCCGCTCCAGCGGCCCACCCGCGGATTGTCCGCGCTGCCGCACGCGACCGTGCAGGGGGCGCAGCCGATCGAGAGATAGCCTTTTTCGAGGAGCGGATGCCGGGGGAGATTATAGCAATCGAGATAGGCCTCGATCTGCTGGCGGGTGAAGCGGGCAAGCGGGTCGATCTTCAGGCGTCCGTCAGTTTCCTCGAGCGTCGAAACATCCGCGCGAAGCCCGCC
Organism: Mesorhizobium sp. WSM4841; assembly: GCF_055811515.1. Taxonomy (NCBI): domain Bacteria; kingdom Pseudomonadati; phylum Pseudomonadota; class Alphaproteobacteria; order Hyphomicrobiales; family Phyllobacteriaceae; genus Mesorhizobium; species Mesorhizobium sp. WSM4841. Next base: position 109,221 of record NZ_JBVVQC010000011.1, on the reverse strand, counting down.
ATGATATCGCTTGCGACCGGAAATCCAGGCCTTGAAACCAGTCAGGGCATTTTCGAGCGGCAGAACCTTGCGGATGTGGCAGCATCGGTCCGGATCGCGGCGGTGCAGCGCTCCAGCGCCGTCGAGCACCCGCAAGAGATCCGCCGGAGGTGTGACGATGCGCAGATCGGTGAGGCCGAGCAGAGCCGTCAGCTGCGCGCGATAGGCGATCGTTTCCGAAAACAGCTTTCCGGTATCGAGCGTGATGACAGGAAGCGAACGGTCGACCGAGGCCGCCATATGCAGCAGCACCGCGGATTCCGCGCCGAACGAGGACACCAGCGCTATGTTTCCACAAAACAGGTCGGTGACGAGCGGCGCCAGCAGGTCGGGCCCGTCGAGATGGTTCAGCTTTGCGATGACGGATTCATACATGGCGGTTCGGCCGGTCAAAAACGGTGGTGGCGTGACAAAGCCGCATCATAGCTTCGCCACGAAATCGAGAATCGCCTGGCGGTCGGTCTCGCCCAGGTCGAAGAAGCGGTCGCGCACGATCTGCGCCGTGCCGCCATGGGCGAAGACGGCATCGCGCAGGGTGGTCGCGCGGCCGTCGTGCAGGTAGCGTTGGCGCAGGCGGATGCCGACGAGCGGGGCGGTCCGCCATTCGGCGCCGATCGCATCGCCCTGGACGATCTTGTCGTCGAGCGCCGGCCCCATGTCGTGCAGCAAAAGGTCGGAATAGAGCCGGACCTCGCCGTTGATGCCCTCCAGCGCCGGCACATGGCATTTGGCGCAGCCGATCGAGGCGAAAAGCCGTCCGCCATGGTTGCCAAGCATCGCGCTCTGGCTCGATGAAGGCGATGCGGCCCGGAAGGTCGCCGAGAAGGGGATCAGCGCGCCATAAGCCAGGGCCGCCGACAGAGCCACCCCGACGAAACCCACGCCGATCAGGCGCCAGGCGCCGCCGGCCTCTCCGAGCCGGCCGACCCCGGTGGTGATGCCGAGCGCGACCATCACCATGAGGAACAGGAACTGGTCGGCATCGAGGATGACGCGGCGCAGTTGCGGATTGAGGGTGATCCCCGAATTGAGCATCACCACGCCGATGAACGCCACGATGAACCATGGGAACGGGATCGGCGTGGCCTCTTGCGCCTTGTTACGGCTGCGAACGACCAGGCTGGCGACCAGCAGAAGCGGGACGAGCATCAGCACCTTGCTGAGCTTGACCAGTGTGGCGGTGTTCAGCGCGTCATCGGAAACGGCGAAGGAGGCGCCGTAGACCTGCGCCAGTTCGAAAATGCTCGCCCCGACGAACACGCCATAGAGGCGGTCGTCGAGATGCGGCAGCCATCCGCTCAGGAACATGACCGGATAGGCGAGCAACGCCACGGTGCCGCTCAGCGTGATCAAGGCGATGGCGATGCCGGCGCTCTGGTCGCGTGCACGCACGAGCGCGGCCATGGAGAGGATCGCCGCGGCGCCGCAGACGGCGCTGCCGACCGCGACAAGCAGCGCGATCTCGGCGTCGAGCCTGAACAGCTTGCGCGCAATGGCGTAGAGCAGCGTCAGCACCAGGATCAGTTCGACGGCCGCCACCGCGAGCGGCATGAACCCCAGATCCAGGAACAGCCGCGTCGTGATACGGAAGCCGACCAGCACCACGGCGAGCCGCAGCAGATAGCGCTTGGTGAAGTCGAGCCCCGGGCGCAAGGCGTCCGGACAGGCGAAGCTGCTGCCGATCAGCAGTCCGAAGAGCATGGCGACGAGGACCGGGTTGCGTGACAGCGGCTCGCCCAGTCCGCCGGCGATCCAGCCGGCCGCAAGGGCAAGTGCGGCAGCAACGATGACGCCAGGCAAGACCGGGCGCACTTTTTCCGGCGCATGGGAGAGCGTCAAGGCGAGGCTCATGGCTTTGCCCCATCGGGCAGGCGGAGCGCTCGCAGATAGGAGGCGACCGCGTCGATCTGTGCAGAATCGTCTTCGATCGGCTGCGCGCCCGCCTCGCGGCCGACAGTCGCGCTGGTGACGCCGAGTTCGTTTGCGAAAGCGTTCGCCACCATGTCTTCGAGGGTGGCGATGTCAGCCTTCCAGCCGTATCGGCCGACCCGCGATGCGCCTTGGGCATCGACGACATGATGCGCGCGGCCTTTGATGCCGTCGCCCTTGCTGACCGCCTGCGCTTCGATGACGCTGTCGGGTATCTCGTCGATCCTGGCGATACCATAGAGAGCGAGCGGCATGCGCAGCGAAATCACATTGGCCTGACTTGGCATCGCCGCCGACACCATCCTCATGCCATCGCGCAAGGCATGGCGTCGGGCGACCGGGCTGTTGGGATGATCGATCGGAACCATTCGCCCAGAGCCCGGGTCCATACGGGCTATCCTGCGCGCAAAGAGGCTTTCATCAATGCTCGCGCCGCCGGGGCCGGGATGGCAGGCCACGCAGGATGTTGCATTGAACAATGGGCCGAGGCCGGTCTGCGGCGTGAAGTCGGTTTGAAACACCTGTTTTCCGCGCGCCGCAAGATTGGCGTCGGCGGCAGCGCTCTGTGTCTCCTGCGTCGCTGCCGCCGCGCCGTGCTCGTCGAAGTCCCCAACCTCGACGAGCGCCCCTTCGTGGCCCGGAAATCCCGGAACCTCGCCGCCAATCGTTATCCAGATATGCTGTGCGTCCGCCGACGTCGCGATCGCGCGAAGGCGATCGGCTCCCAAAGGGCCGAGCCCTGGAACCTCGATCGTCGCGCGGGCGAGAAGCCGGCCGTCCTGGCTCACGCGCAGCAATGAGCCGTCGCCGCGGTTGGCGACGAACAAATCGGACCCGCCGGCCAGCGTCGTGTGGCTCGAGAACTGCGGATTGGCGATTTCGGGAATGGCGGCGGCAACGTCGACCGGATGGTCGAATTCCGGCAGCGAGATCGTGCGGGCCCTGGCGACCGTGAAATGCCGGCGGTCGTCTTCCAGTTCAAGCAGCACCAGCCGGTCACGGCCCGGATCGGCGATGTAGAGGACGCGGTTCGGGTTCCACTTGAAGGCGATGCCGATGACGCCGGGATCGTCGCCGATGTCGTGGCCGGCGCTTACCGTGCCAAGGCCGGTGCTTACCGTGCCGGGTCCGGCCAAGCCGTCGACGCCGTCCTGGACATGGATTTGAACCACGCCACCATCCGCGGTGACGGCGGCGAACACAGCAAAGCCGCTGCCGTCCGGCGACGGACCGAGAAACGCCGTTCCGAGCGCGCCCCTCTGCATTCCGCCCGATGTCAGCTGGCCGCTTGCCTGATAATTCAACAGCTTGCCAAGCCAGCCGCTGGGCTGTGCTTTCGGCATCTGCTCGCGATCGGTATGCCGGCCGGCGAACACGCCGCCGGCCTCGCGGCTTGGCGCGTTGGCGAGTGGCGCACCATCGGGGTCGACGACCGTGACGCTGCCCTCGCCATTAATCCCGCCAGGCGCGTTAGCGATCCAGGGCCTTCCGAAGGCGTTGTTGATCGAAATATATCGCGGTCCGGATGCGGCTGCGAGGCGCGCGGTTCGGGCTCCGGCATTGTACTGCCGGTTGAGGAACCGTTCGCTCTGCGCGGTGTAGAGCTGAACTCGCGCATCTCCGTCGTTGCCGGTGAGGTCTTGCGGTACGACAATGGTGCCACCAGACTTGCCCGCGCGCGGATCGATGGACAGGATCGCCCCGGCCTCAAGCGCCGGATCGCCCGGTGGTGCGCCGAAATTGCTGCCCGCGGCGACGAGAACCCTGAGCGGATCGAGCACCCGCCCTTCGCGCGTCGCCATAAGGAATTCCGGATTTCCCGGTATCGGCCCGCCGACATGAAAGCGGCCCACCTCGCGCACGCCGGCCACGTCGGGCAGCCCGACGGCGACGATTCGAGCGTTCAGGCGCCAATCGGGGGTCTGATCTCCAGCGATCCCCGAAGCCGGCAGCAGGCTGAGAATTATCACCGCTGCCGTCGACAGCGTCCGGCGAGAAGAAAAACCCGACGGTACGAACCATCGCCGGGTCTGATGTGTCCCGACGAAACCTGTTGCGGCCACTGCACTGCCTGTTCGCATCGCGAGGTCTCCGGCAGTGGCAAGCGCTTGGTGACGCCTGCCACTCATGGTGCAACGTTTCGAACACGCCCGCTTACGGATCGCTTACGGCATTCGGCGTGACCGGCTCGCCGAGCATCGCTGCTATGATTTGAGGTCGCGCTGATGTTGCCGGCGCGAACAGCCGGTCGTTCAATCGGCCGAAACGCTTTCCAGTCGCTCTCCGCCGGCCTTTGCGATGAAGCTACGCCAACCGCCATAGGCCGAAATGTCGATAGCTCGTGACAACCCGGCGGTTTCGACCAGGAAGCCTTTGGCCGATGTCCCCTCGTCGAGCTCGATCGTGCCTATCCCGAGCGGCGGCGGGATCGCGGCCACGAAGCGTCCGAACGCGTCTGGCGAAAGCCGCCAAACCTCGACATCGATCGCCGCCCCTTCGCCATCGGCAACACGCACGAGCCCCGGCTTCGGCACAGATTGGCCCGCGAGCGCGTAAAGCTGGTAGGAGGCGACCGTCTTGGCGGCCCTGCTCATTCGGCCTCCCAGCGCGCAGAGCTGGCCGTTGAGCGGCATTCCCGACAGATGCGCGCCGACGACCACGATCTCGATCATGTCGTCATCGAAGTCGGGGATTTTGGCGGGGGAAGCAGGCATCGCCCAGCCAGTCGCGCCAAGGCCGAGACCGCTGGCTGCATGGAGCTCGCTGGCCAGCGCCGCCGTCAGGGCGTCCCTGCCGGCGGCGGCAAGCAAAGTGACGCTCATCGGCAAGCCATCGTCGCGCTCGCCCGTCGGTATGGCGATGCCGCACATGTCGAGCAGATTGACGAAATTGGTGTAGGTGCCGAGCCGGCTGTTGGTGACGATCGGATCGGCCAAGACGGCACCGATAGTGTAATGCGTCGGCGCGGTCGGTACGCAGAAAAGGTCGACCGAGGCAATGACAGGCGCCAGCCTGACCTTGTAGGCCTGCAGCGCATAGAGGCCGTTGAACGCGTCTGCCGCGGAGAGCTTTCGCGCCCCGCCGATGATTGTGCGCGTCACCGGATGCATGGCCGCTTCGTTCGCGTCCATGAAATCCGCGATCGCCGCATAGCGCTCGGCCACCCAGGCGCCTTCGTAAAGCAGGTTGGCGGTGGCGTAGAAATCGCCGAAGGGGATTTCGACCAATCGGCAGCCAAGTTTTTCCAGCGTTCGCAGCGCCGCTTCGAATCCCGCTTGCATGGCCGCGTCGCCAAAAAATTCCCGGTCCGTCTTTGCCGGAACGCCGACAGACAGCTCGGATGGGCGCGGACCGAGCGGCGCCGCCGCGATAGCGCGCGAATAAGGATCGGCGTCATCTTTGGCCGCCGCGGCCCTGAAGACGCTGTAGGCGTCATAAACGGTGAGCGCGAAGACGGAGACGCAGTCGAGCGTGCGGCAGGCCGGCACCACGCCGGCGGCCGACAGCGCGCCGACGGTCGGCTTTAGCCCGACGATGTTATTGAGGCCGGCGGGGATACGGCCGGATCCTGCGGTATCGGTGCCGAGCGCGAAAGAAACAATGCCGTGCGCCGTCGCCACGGCCGAGCCGCACGAGGAACCGCCCGGCACCAGTTTCGGATCGATCGCGTTTCTCGGGATCGGATAGGGCGTGCGCACGCCGACTAGCCCGGTGGCGAATTGGTCGAGATTGGTTTTTCCTACGACCAGTGCGCCGGCCGCCCTCAGATGCGCGACGACGGTGGCGTCTTTCGCCGGCAAGTAGGCATATTCGGCGCAGGCGGCCGTGGTCGGCATGCCGGCAACATCGATGTTGTCCTTGACTGCGAACGGCACGCCCCAGAGCGGCTTTGCCACGGGATCGAATTCGCCGAGTGCCTCGGCTTCGGCGAGCAGGTCCGCCTTGCTCGCCAGATGGATGAAGATGCCTGGATCGTCCGCTTTCGCTACGCGCTGAAACACGGTTTCAATAATGGTAGCGGCCGACATGCCGGAGGCATAGGTCGCGTGCAGGCTGCCGATATCGAAGCGGATGTCGCTCATTTCGTCTCGTCCAGAATGACCACCGGCAGATTCCACTGGATCAGCACGACGCAGCCGTGTTTCGTCCACACCGAATGCTCGGTCCCGACCGGGTTCAGGATCACGCTTCCGGCAAGATAGTCGCCATTCTCGTCGCTCTGGGTGCCTTCCAGCACGACGATGGTTTCCAGCCCGACATGGCGATGGCGCGGCACGCCGGCGCCGGGCCGATAGTTCAGGATGGCGACGGACGGTTCGGCCGGTCCGCCCTTGAGCAGCCAATGCACCGTGATGCCGTCGCGAAAATGCTCGAATGCCAGATCACGCCAGCCCGCATCGATGAGAGCCGGGTATGCAATGTTAGGCATCGGCAATTCCCTTGAGCACCTGGTCCGTCGTCGCCGTCCAGCCGACGATCGCGCCCTGCGCCCTGATCATGGCCAGCGCGGCCGCCTTGAATTCCGGAAAATAGCTCTCCGTCGCATCCTCGGCCAGCAGGCATTCATAGCCGCGGTCGTTGGCCTCGCGCATCGTCGTCTGCACGCAGACTTCCGTCGTGACGCCAGCGAAGACGAGCTGCTGCACGCCGAGCCGCTTCAGGTCCTCACCGAAGCTGGTAGCGTAGAACGCGCCCTTGCCGGGTTTTTCGATGACGATTTCGCCAGGCAGCGGGGCCACCTCGTCGAGGATCGCCGTTCCCGGCTCGCCGACGACCAGCACGCGGCCCATCGGACCGACATCGCCGATCCGGATCGACGGATTGCCGCGATTGCGCTTGGCCGGCGGCAGGTCCGAAAGGTCTGACCTGTGGCACTCCATCGTGTGGATCACCGGCAGGCCGGCGGCGCGGAACCCCTCGATCAGCCTTTTCACCGTCGGCACGATCGCCACCACCCGGCTGACGTCGTTGCCGAGGCTGGCGCCGAAGCCCCCCCGCTCGGCGAAATCGCGTTGCATGTCGATGACGACCAGCGCCATCGCCTCAGGCTTGAAGGCAAACGGAAACGGCAGCGCATCGATCTCGGCCATCAATGATGTCCGGCCATATGTTCGCCGATCGTCTGAACGCTCGCCTGCGCGATCGGCGTCTCATAGACCAGCGCGCCGTCGGACATGACGAAGATGCGGTCGGAAAGCTCCAGCAATTCGTCGAGGTCCTCGGACATCAGGAGCACGGCGGCGCCGGCGTTGCGCGCCTTCATGATGCGGGCGCGGATTTCGGCGACGGCGGAGAAGTCGAGGCCAAAGCAGGGATTGGACACGATGAGAAGATCGACCTCGCCGGTCAGTTCGCGGGCGAGCACCGCGCGCTGCACATTGCCTCCGGACAGCGATGAAATCGGCGAGGCGAGCGAGGCCGTCTTGACCTTGAACTGCTCGACCAGGCGCGTCGCATAGTCCCTGATGGCGCTCATCTTGATCCAGTTGATCTGTTTGCCGGCCTCGTTCAGGTCGAAAGTCCGAAAAGCCATGTTTTCGGCAACCGTCATCCTCGGCGCGCAGGCATTGCGCAACGGCTCCTCCGGGATGAAGCGCACATTGAGCGTGCGTGCCTCGGCGCGGCTGGCGCCGTAGGGCGATCCCTTCACCAGAACGTCGCCGGCATCACGCGTACGCTGCCCGGCAAGGACTTCTAAAAACTCCTTCTGGCCGTTGCCGGAAATGCCGGCGACACCGACGATCTCGCCGGATTTCACATCGAGCTCACCGATGTTGATGGTCTTCAGGCCGGTGCGGTCGCGCGCCTTCAGTGCATTCACCGTCAGGATTTGCCTGGCGCCGACAGGCACTGGAGCGCGGCTGTCGAGCGCGGCAATCGGCTGGTCACCGATCATCATCGCCGCCATCTGCTTGTGAGATAGGTCCGATACTTTCCCAGTTCCGGTCAATCTGCCCTTGCGCAGCACCGTGATGTCGTCGGCGAAAGCCGTCACCTCGTGGAATTTGTGCGAGATCATCAGCACGGTGAGGTCGCCCGCCTTGGTCATGCCGCGCACGAGGCCCAGCACTTCCTGCGCCTCGCCGGGGGTCAGCACCGACGTCGGCTCATCCAGCACCAGAAAGCTGCGGCCGAGATAAAGCTGCTTGATGATTTCGAGCTTCTGTTTCTCGCCGCCGGCGAGTTCGGCCACCTTGACGTCGAGCGGCAGCTTGAACGGCATCCGCTCCATGAATTGGGCAAGTGCGGCGCGCTCCTTGCGCCAGTCGATAATCCCCGGCACCTTTTCGCGCGAAATGACCAGGTTCTCGGCACCCGTCAGTGACGGGACAAGGGTAAAATGCTGGTAGACCATACCGAGGCCGAGCGCCGAGGCATCCTTCGGACTGGTGATCCCGACCTCGCGGCCGTCAATCAGAATGTCGCCGGCGGTCGGGTGATAAAAACCCATGATGCATTTGACCAGCGTCGACTTGCCCGCGCCGTTTTCGCCAAGCAGCGCGTGAAACGATCCCGCCGGCACCTTGATCGAGACGTTGTCCAGCGCGGTGAAGGCGCCGAAGCGCATGCTCATGCCGATGGTCTCGACGCCAACCGCTTTTTTGCCGCGGTCACTCATGGTCGAACCTCATGGCAACTGGGCCACGAAGGACGCCGAGTTCGACACCGCGCCGAACACGCCGCCTTGCATCTTGATCATCTTGATCGCAGCGAGATGGTTGCCGTAGTCGGTCGCTCCGCAGCAATCCTCCAGCATCACGCATTCGAAGCCGCGGTCGTTGGCTTCGCGCATCGTCGTGTGCACGCAGACATCGGTGGTGATGCCGGTGAGCACGATGTTTTCGATGCCGCGCTGGTTGAGGATCAATTCCAGGTCGGTGGCGCAGAACGAGCCCTTTCCCGGCTTGTCGATGATCGGCTCGCCTTCGGCCGGATAGAGGTCGGGGATGATGTCCCAGCCCGGCTCGCCGCGCACCAGGATGCGCCCGCAGGGCCCGGGGTCGCCGATGCCGGCATTGATGCGGCGCGAGCGCCAGCGCTTGTTGGCCGGCAGGTCGGCGAGATCGGGCCGGTGGCCCTCTCGCGTATGAATGATTGTGTAGCCCTTCGCCCGCATGGCGGAGAGCACCGACCTGATCGGCTCGATCGGCGCCCGCACCAGCGAAAGGTCGTAGCCCATATGGTCGACATAACCGCCCGGCCCACAGAAATCGGTCTGCATGTCGATGATGATCAGCGCCGTGTTGTCGGGCCGAAGCTCGCCATTGTAGGGCCATGGATAGGGATCGGCATCGATATAGCGCTGCGTGACCTCGGCTCTGGCGTTCATTGAGCAAAACTCCAGTCTGGAAACGTCATTTGGTGATCGACAGTTCGCCCGGCGCGCCAGCCAGCGAACGGCTCGGCGACGAGGTGGCGATCATGATGACGAGGGTGAGAATGTAGGGTGCGGCGTAGAACAGATAGTAGCCTTGCGTGACGCCGACCGATTGCAGCGCAGGCCCCAGCGCGCCGGCGCCGCCGAACAGCAGTGCGGCGGCAAAGCAGCCGAGCGGGTTCCAGCGCGCGAAGATGACCAGCGCCACCGCCATCAGCCCCTGTCCCGACGAAATGCCTTCGGTCCAGCTGCCGGGATAGTAGAGCGAGAGGTAGGCGCCGCCGATGCCGGCCAGCGCGCCGCCGATGCCGGTGGCGAAGAGGCGCACCGTATTCGGGTTTAGGCCCATGGCGCGCGCCGCATCGGAACTGTCACCGACCACGCGCACGATCAGGCCGGCGCGGGTGTTGCGGAATGCCCACCACAGAAACACGGCAAGTGCTGCACCGATCAGGAACAGCACATTGACGTTGAGCGCCGCCTGCACCTGCGGAATATCGGACCAGCCGCCAAAGGCGATCGCCGGCAGGTCGGGCGCCGAAGGCTGGATGAACGGTTTGCCGAAGAAGAAAGCAAGACCCGAGCCGAACAGCATCAGCGCAATGCCGATGGCGATGTCGTTAACCCCGCGGAATTTGCAGATCCAGCCGTGGAACAGGCCGAAACAAAGACCGGCGGCGGCGGCGGCCAGCAGACCGAGCCATGGTGAGCCGGTCATCACCGCCACGGCATAGGCGGTCATCGCGCCGAAGACCAGCGTGCCTTCGAGACCGAGATTGATGCGCCCCGAACGCTCGGTGATGGCTTCGCCCAGCGACACGAAGATGAACGGCGTCGAGACGCGGATGGCGCCGCCGAGCATGGCGAGCGGAACGCCCCAGAGGCCGATCTCAGCTGCGTCCATCAGGCAGTTCCCTTCAAGAGATCTGGCCTCTTCAAGAGATCGGGCCTCTGCCAGAGGTCGGGATTGAAGGCCTTGAAGCGGCCGTAGAAGGTTTCGCTGAACAGAATGACGACGAAGAGCATGCCTTGCAGCACCAGCACGGTGGCGTCGGGCAGGTCCATGCGGCGCTGGATCAGCCCCCCGGAGGCGTCGATGCCGCCAAGCAGGAAGGCGACCGGGATGATGGCGAGCGGATTGTGGCGGGCGAGGAAGGCGACCAGGATACCGGTATACCCGTAGCCGGCGGCGAGCGAAGCATTGGCGCTGCCTTGCACGGCGGCAACTTCCAGCATGCCAGCAAGACCGGCGAAGCCGCCGGCCAGCGCGGTGAAACCGACGATCAGCGGCCCGACGGCAAGTCCCTGCACCTGGGCTGCCCTGACATTGCCGCCGGCGATGCGGGCGGCAAACCCCCAGCGGGTCTTTTCGATCAGCAGCCAGGACAGAATGCAGGCGATAACGCCGACGACCAGGCCCCAATGCACGTCCATGCCCGGAATATTGCCGATGCGGTAGGCCTCCGCCAGCGGCTCGGTCGACGGTTTGTTGAGCGAGGCAGGATCGCGCAGCGGCCCTTCCACCAGATGGTTCATCAGGGCGATGGCGATATAGGCCATCAAAAGGCTCGATATGGTTTCATTGACGGCACGGTAGTGGCGTAGCGCGCCGACGGCACCGATCCAGATGCCGCCGGCGGCCAGGCCCGCCACGCCCATGGCTAGAACAACGAAAAAGGCGGGGGCACCGCTGGTGGCCACGCCCATCGCAGCCGCGGCAACGCCGCCCAGCACGATCGCGCCTTCGCCGCCGATGACGACAAGGCCGAGCCGGGCCGGCAGTGCCACACAGAGCGCCGCAAGCAGCAAGGGTGCGGCCCGCGACAGCGAGTTCTGGACCGAGAACCACGAGCCGAAGCCGCCGCGCCACATCGTTTCATAGAGCTGCGCCGGCGATTTGCCGACCAGCGCGATGAACAGGCTGAACAGGGCCATGCCGACGATCAGCGCCGCGAGCGGGATGACGAAGGCCTCCGCCCGCCGGGCGATCCATTCGAGCGCCGTGGGATAGCCCCGGGCGCCGAGCATCACTGGCACGCTCGCACTGCTCACGGTGTCTGCCATGGCCCCCGTCTCCGATCCATGCTCAAGCGGTCGAGCCGACGACACCCTCGACGAGATAGTCCATGCTTTCCAACTCGATCGCGGCTTCGACGAAGGTCTGGCCCTCGGTTGCGACGACGTCGCCCTTGTTGTTCTTCAACGGCCCCTTGATCACCGAAAAGCCGCCCTTCATCATTTCGGCGAGCGTTCCGTCGAACTGGGCGCGCGCCGCCTCGCTGACGGCGGGGCCGAGCGGGCTCATCTTGACGAAGCCGTCGGCCAGTCCGCCGCGCGTGAAATTGGGCAGCGGCTTGCCGGCCATGAGGTCGTCGACGAACATCTTGTAGACCTTCGCCCAGTTCCATTCCGCGCCGGTCAGATATTTTTCCGGCGCCAGCGGGCTCTGATTGGCATGGTAGCCGCAGATGAAGGCGCCGCGCCCCGCCGCCGTTTCGACCACCACTTTCGGGCTGTCGACATGGCAAGTGATGACGTCGGCACCCTGATCGACCAGTGCATTGGTGGCTTCCGCCTCCTTGACCGCCAGCGACCATTCGCCGGTGAAGATCACCTGGCAGGTGATGGTCGGGTCGACCGAGCGTGCGCCGAGCAGGAAGGAGTTGATGTTGAGCAGGACCTGCGGAATGGGCTTTGCGGCGACGAAGCCGATCTTCTTGGTCTTGGTGGCGTGGCCGGCGGCGACGCCGTTGAGATACTGGCCCATGCCGATATAGCCGAAATAGGAACCGGCATTCATCGGATGCTTGTCCTTGTTCCACATGCCGCCGCAATGGCGGAACTGCACGTCGGGGAATTTCGCGCACATGGCCAGCATGTGCGGATCGAAATAGCCGAACGAGGTCGGGAAGATCAGCGAGGCGCCGTCGAGGTTGATCATCGATTCCATCGACTTCTGGACATCGACCGTCTCGGGGACGTTTTCCTCCTCGACCACGGAGATGCCCTCGATGGCCTTCAATGTGGCAGCACCCTCGGCATGCGCCTGGTTGTAACCGTAGTCGTCCTTCGGTCCGACATAGATGAAGCCGACAGTGACGGCAGCGGCGAACGCCCTGCTGATCGGGAATGACGCCGAGGCCAGACCGAGCGCCGCTCCGGCGGCGGAGGTCTTGAGCAACTCGCGGCGGCTAAGCATGAATCTCTCAGTCATGTGAATGCTCCCTGTTGAACCCTTTTCGGGTCGATTAATTCCCTTCTCGTAAAAGTGCATGCAATCGCTGTGCCAGTTCAAAGGCTAGAATTTATCCAATTAAATCAGTTGGCGTGCCGATTTGCCGTGCTCAAGTGAAAGGCAATTGCATGCACTTTTTGCCTTTCAATTAGCCAGTTTGACATCTAGATTAAAATAAAGGCATAGAGGGCGCGCCCGAGTCGAAACTTCCGGCGAGCCACTTGCCGCACAGCCGCGAAAAAAGACTGACGGAGGAGAATTGTCGGGGAAGCGCAGCTTGATCAGGTCGGGCACGACTGTCGATCAGATGGTGAGGGCGATCGGTGACCGGATCGTCACCGGCTTCCTGCGCCCCGGCGAAAAGCTCGACGAGGCCTCGCTCGCTGCCCGTTTCGACGTGTCGCGCACCCCCGTCAGGGAGGCGCTTGGCCGGCTGAGCGCCATGGGGCTGGTGGAAAGGCGACCCAACCGGGGCGCCACTGTCGCCGTGGTGACGCAGGAGCATCTTGCCTCGATGTTCGAGAGCATGGCCGAGCTTGAAGCGATTTGCGCACGGTTTTCAGCCGAGCGCATGGCCACCGCAGAGCGCCGCGCGCTCGAGATCGAGCACCAGGCATCGGCGCGCCTCGTGCAGTTGGGCGCGGAGGAGGACTACGAGTATTTCAACACCGAGTTCCACACCCGGCTCTATCGCGGCGCGCACAGCAAGCACATCTATGAACTGACCGTCATGACGCGCAGCCGGCTGGCGCCGTTCCGGCGCGCGCAATTCATGCTGCCGGGCCGCCTGGCCAAATCCTGGCAGGAGCATGACGTCATCGTTACCGCGATCATGCGCGGCGACGGCGCTGCCGCAGGACATGCAGCCAAGGATCACGTTTCCATCGTCAGCGAGGCGAGCGCCGTCTTTGCAGCGGTTGACCCGATGAAACCGGCGGCGGATTCGTTCGGGATGTCTTCCTAGCAATCAGGCAAACTGCCCAATCCGTCGGCGATGCGATGATTTTCGCGTCACTCGGGCGAACGCTCGAAGCCGCACAGCTCCACAAATGCCGGCCATTTGGCACAATTCGGCTTGGCATGCTCCTTGCTTCGTAGATGGTGTGCAGAGCGTCTAGGGTTCCGGCCGCGACACAGCGGTGCTGGTCCAAGAGATGCGACCGCCAGGGATGCACTGAGGCATCCGGCGGAACACGGCGGGCCAAAATCCCGGGAGAACCCTGCACGGGTTTGCTGGCGCGAACCTCTCCCGGATGCGCGCTCGCAAACCCCAACATCAAGTCCGGCCGCAATCCGGATCGCGAACAGGGGTACGCAATGCTTCGCAAGCTGGCCGCAATCATCCTAGCCGCATCACTCAGCCTTCCCGTCGTTTCCGCCGCCGACGCGGCGCCCAAGAAAGACTTCAAGATATGCTGGTCGATTTATGTCGGCTGGATGCCGTGGGGCTATCTCTCCGACAGCGGCATCATGAAGAAATGGGCTGAAAAAAACGGCATCAATGTCGAGATCACCCGCATCAACGACTATGTCGAAAGCATCAACCAGTATACGGCCGGCGGCTTCGACGGCTGTTCGATGACCAACATGGACGCGCTGTCGATCCCCGCAGGCGGCGGCGTCGACACCACCGCTTTGATCATCGGCGACTTCTCCAACGGCAACGATGCCGTGATCCTCAAGGACAAGGCCGCGCTCGCCGACATTGCCGGCCAGACGGTCAACCTCGTCGAGCTCTCCGTCTCGCATTACCTGCTGGCGCGGGCGCTGGACACGGTCAAGCTCGCCGAGAAGGACATCACCGTCGTCAACACGTCCGACGCCGACATGGTCGCCGCCTACGGCACCAGCGACGTCACCTCGGTCGTTACCTGGAACCCGCTGGTTTCCGAGATCGTCGCCATGCCGGGTGCGCACAAGGTTTTCGATTCCTCGCAGATTCCCGGTGAGATCATCGACTTGATGGTCGTCAACACCGAGACGCTGAAGGACAATCCGGCGCTGGGTAAGGCGCTTGTCGGCGCGTGGTACGAAGCGATGGACCTGATGACCTCCGACACGCCGGAAGGCAAGGCAGCCAAGGAGGAGATGGCCAAGGCGTCCGGTACCGACCTCGCCGGCTTCGACGCGCAGCTCGCTTCGACGGCAATGTTCTTCGACCCCGCCAAGGCGGTCGAGTTCACCAACGGCACCGAATTGCCGAAGACGATGGATCTGGTCCGCAACTTCCTGTTCAGCCACGGTATCCTCGGCACCAATGCCACGAGTGTCGACGTGGTCGGCATGAGTTTTCCCGACGGATCCACGCTGGGCGACGCCAAGAACGTCAAGCTGCGTTTCGATCCAGCCTTCATGGCCGAGGCCGCAACCGCAACGCCCTGACCCGACATGCTGGCCAAGGGAATGAGTGCCAGGGATGAAGTCTCCGACACGGGCGGGGAGGGCACCACGCGCCCTTCTCCGCCAAGGCCGAAGGTGCGCCTTCGCATGATCAATGCGAAGGTCTCGCGCGGCGGCGCCTTGTTCCTCGGCGGCTTGCCGTTCTTGTTGGTGGCGATCGCCTATCTGATCGCCTCGGCGCAACGGCTGGCGGTCAATCCCAGCGACAAGCTGCTGCCTTCGCCGGCACAGATGTGGTCGGCCTTTCTTGACCTTGCTACGGTTCCGGACAAGCGCTCGGGCGACCTTATCCTGTGGGTCGATACCTATGCCAGTCTCCTCAGGCTGTTCGCGGGCGTGGGCGTTGCCACCTTCGCCGCGCTTTCGCTTGGCATCGCCATCGGCTTCATCCCGCGGGTGCGGGCGTTCCTGCTGCCGTTCGTCACCGTCGTCTGCGTCATCCCACCGCTGGCGCTGCTGCCGATCCTGTTCATCGCGCTCGGCCTCGGCGAAACGGCCAAGATCACGCTGATTGCCCTTGGCGTCGCGCCGGTGATGGTGCGCGACATCGCCAACCGGGTGCTGGAATTGCCGTCCGAACTGGTCGCCAAGGCGCAAACACTTGGCGGCAACAGCTGGACCATGATCTTGCGGCTGGTGCTGCCGCAGGTCATGCCGCGCCTCATCACCTGCGTGCGGCTGGCGCTCGGGCCGGCCTGGCTGTTCCTGATCGCCGCCGAAGCCATCGCCTCGACCGAAGGGCTGGGTTACCGCATCTTCCTCGTCCGCCGCTATCTCTCGATGGACGTCATCCTGCCCTATGTCGCCTGGATCACGCTGCTTGCCGTCATCACCGACTGGCTGCTGGTGCGGCTTTCCCAAGCGATGTCCCCTTGGGCGCACCCGGTGGAGACCAGATGAGCCGCATCGTCGTTCACGGGCTGGAAAAGAGTTATGGCGATGCCCGGGTGCTCGAGCGGGTCAACGTCACCGCCGAGGCCGGCGAATTCCTGTCGCTGGTCGGCGCCAGCGGCTGCGGAAAATCGACATTCCTGCGCATTCTGCTCGGCCAGGAGCAGCAGAGCGGCGGTGTCGTCATCGTCGGCGATGGCCCGATCGTGCCCGAGCCGACGCCGCAGCGCGGCATCGTCTTTCAGCGCTATTCGGTGTTTCCACATCTGACCGCCATCCAGAACCTGCTGCTGGTCGAAGACTTTCGCTCGGGCGGGCCGTTTGGCCGCGTCTTCGGCGCCAGGCGCAGAAACGCCAGGCAAGAGGCCGAGGCCATGCTGGCGCGCGTCGGGCTCGCTCATGCGCGCGACCTTTATCCGGCATCGCTTTCCGGCGGCATGCAGCAGCGGCTGGCAATTGCGCAGACCTTGCTCGGCCGTCCGCAGATCCTGCTTCTCGACGAACCGTTCGGGGCGCTCGATCCCGGCATCCGCGTCGAGATGCACGAGCTGCTGACCGAGCTCTGGACCGAGCACGGCATGACGGTGGTGATGGTCACCCACGATATCGGCGAGGCCTTCAAGCTCGGCACCCGCGTGCTGGTCTTCGACAAGGTGCGCCACGATCCGCAGTTCCCGTCCGCTTACGGCGCGACGATCACCTACGATCTGAAGCTCGATCGCAAGACCCGGGCTTCCTCTCATCACTTGGCCAGGGTGGCCGCGATGGTCGGGACGACCCGGCCGGATAAAGCAATGGCGACGACGGCGTCGTAACGGAGAGTTTGAATGTCCAGAAATATCCCCGAACGCAGCCACCGCCGAGCAGGGCTCGTCGCCCGGGCGGCCAGGGAACGCTTTCACCACCCGGATTTCGACGCGCGCGGCACGCAGGGCTGGAAATCGATCGAGGCCGAGGGCAAGCTGCCGGAAAGCGGCTGGCGCAAGGAGCAGCAATGGGCGCTCGACATGGGCCTGCCAGGGTCGGAGTCGATCGTCGACAAATCGATCCCGACATTCGCGCGCGGCGAGCTGCCGCATTTCGCCGGCATCAACACCTTTCTCAAGGCGCCCTATGTCGAGAACGTCCGCGATGTTGGCAAATATGATGCTGCCGTCATCGGCATTCCTTTCGACAGCGGCACCACCTACCGGCCGGGTACCCGCTTCGGGCCGCAAGGCATTCGTCGCATCTCGGCGCTCTACACGCCGTACAATTACGAGCTCGGCGTCGATTTGCGCGAGCAGATGACGCTGTGCGACGCCGGCGACGTCTTCACCATTCCCGCCAATCTCGAAAAGAGCTTCGACCAGATCACCAAGGGCGTCAGCCATGTCGCCTCGTCCGGCGCGTTGCCGATCATGCTGGGCGGCGACCATTCGATCGGTTTCCCTTGCGTGCGCGGCATCGCCGACGTGACCTCGAAACGCATCGGCATCATCCATTTCGACCGCCATATCGACATCCAGGAAAAGGATCTCGACGAGCGCATGCACACCACGCCCTGGTATTGGGCGACCAACCTGCCGAACGTCTCGGCGACCAATCTCGTGCAGCTCGGCATCGGCGGATGGCAGGTTCCCCGCTACGGCGTCGCCGAGGCGAGGAAGCGCGGCACCAACGTGCTCACCATTGCCGACATCGAGCAGATGGGCCTTGAGAAGGCGGCGGAAATCGCGCTCGAACTCGCATGGAAAAACACCGACGCCGTCTACATCTCCTTCGACGTCGACAGCCTCGATTGCGGTTTCGTGCCCGGTACGGGCTGGCCTGAGCCGGGCGGCTTCCTGCCGCGCGAGGCGCTCAAGCTGCTTGGGCTGGTGACTGCTCCAGGCATCTGCGGGCTGGAAGTGGTCGAGGTTTCGCCGCCTTACGACACGTCGGACATTACGGCGCTGTTCGGTGTGCGTGTCGTCGTCGAGGCGCTCGGCTCGATGGTCGCCCACGGTAATCTCGGCAAGCACAAATCCATCATCGACAAACCGGCGAGTTTTTAACCATGCACGATGATCACCACCACAGTCACGATCATGGCGATGGCCATCATCATCACGGGCCGAACGGCCATCATGACCATCCGCACGTCCTCGGCCACAACGGGCCCGCGGGCAAGCCGCTGCAATGGCAGACGCCGCATCTGCCGGACCAGGCTCACGAGCCGCCGGCCGATCCAGCGACGGTCGACCTCGACCTTGTTGAAACCGCCTTCCTCGAAGGCTTTGCGCGGGCGCCGGACCCATCCAGCTTTCTGCGCCTGGCCGGCATACCCTTTGTCGGCGAGACGGCAGACGGCGTGCGGCTTCATCTGCTTCGCGTCGAGACCGAGGATCTGGTCGACGTCGGCGCGGTCATGCCGCTCGTCGGCGGCACCGGCGTCGCCTATCACCCGTTGCCGGCGCGCCTGACATCGCACCGCCGCCGCCTCGCTTTCATCTATCACGATGGCAATGAGCAAAAGCCGCTCGGCTTCGCCGCGGCGCGCGCCCTTGCAGACCGTTCCGCCGCTTCGCAATTCGCCGTTCCCGGGCACTGAAACCAGAACCCGTCACTCTCATCGAACAGGTACAACTATGAAAACATTAGCAAGACTTGGCACCCTTTCAGCTCTCGCTGCCCTCACGCCGTCGCTGGCGTTTGCGCATAGCGGCGGCGTTCACGTCCACGGCTTTTTCGCCGGCCTCGAACACCCGCTCTTCGGCATGGATCATTTGCTGGCCATGGTCACGGTCGGCATGATTGGCGCTCGCGCCGGCGAGCGCAGTGTTGTGCTTGTGCCGCTGGTCTTTGTCTCGGCCATGGTCGCCGGAGCCTTGCTCGGCATGGCGGGCATCGGCCTGCCTTCGCTTGAAACGGGCATCGCGCTGTCGCTGGTAGTCTTCGGCGCCATGGTCGGTCTTGCCGGGCCGCTGCCGCTGGCCGCCGCCGCGGCGCTGACCGCCCTGTTCGGCCTCTTTCACGGCAATGCCCACGGCCTCGAGATTCCCGAGAGCGCCAGCGGCATCGCCTACGCCGCTGGTTTCATGCTCGGCTCATCGATGCTGCATGCGATCGGGGTGTTGTCCGTCTTCAAGCTCGCCCGTTGGCCGATGACGGTCCGCACCGCGGGGCTCGCCACCTCGCTGGTTGGAATGGCCATGGCGGCCCAGACCTTCTGAGTGAGGCGATCAAACGCTG
Source organism: Mesorhizobium sp. WSM4841 (assembly GCF_055811515.1). Taxonomy (NCBI): domain Bacteria; kingdom Pseudomonadati; phylum Pseudomonadota; class Alphaproteobacteria; order Hyphomicrobiales; family Phyllobacteriaceae; genus Mesorhizobium; species Mesorhizobium sp. WSM4841. The sequence goes on along the minus strand of NZ_JBVVQC010000011.1, from coordinate 90,136 downwards.
GCAGTCGGCAAACAGAACTGGAATGCAGATGAGCCAGAAATTGTCGATGAGGCTGCGGCGCATCCGCGATTTGCTGTACCAGATCCTGAAGATCCGTGCCGAGCGGCTTTGAAGGGCGCGGTTATCGCGTCCCTCCGGTCGAAATGAGCGTCAGAACTCGAGCGCCTGCCTGAGCGCCGGACCGCTCCTGATGCGCAGATCGAGGTCGGCCTCGATATGGTCGATGTGGTGCAGCATCAGTGCGCTGGCGCGTTCGGAATTGCCATTTTCCAGCGCCTCTAGGATATTCATGTGCTCGCTATGGCCGCAGCTCGAGACGCCCGAGCGGCCATAGAGCGCGATCACCAGCGATGAACGCGCGACCAGTTCTTCCATGAAGCGCTGGAGGATGATGTTTCCGGCGACCGACGCCAGCAGCAGGTGAAAATCGCCCGAAGCCTTGATCTCCGATCGTCTTGCGCTCGGTCCGCGTTCGGCAATGAAGCGGCCTTCTTCCTCGAGCTGCGCCTTGAAGGCAACGACATGCGCCGACGTCATCCGCCCGGCCGCGGCGATTGCGATGCCGGGTTCGATGAGCCTGCGCGAAGCAAAGACCTGGCGCGCTTCCTCCGGCGACGGATTGGCGACGAAGGCGCCGCGGTTGCGCTCGGTCCGCACCAATCCCTCAAAGGAAAGCATCTGTAGCGCCGCGCGCGCCACGGTGCGGCTGACATCGAACAAAGTGCCGACCTCGCCTTCCGACAGCTTGGTTCCGGGCGCCAGCCGACGATCGACGATCGCGTCGCGCAATTGGTCGCGGATCGTCTGGGCGCGATCCTCGTTGGCACTGTCGACAGCAGGGAAAGTCTGGTCGGCTATGTTCATGATGGTAGTCCCTGCACCCCTTCTACCCTGAATCGGGTCGCGTGCACGAGGGTCAAAGTGAATACGATGTCAGAAAAGATTGCATACGATTTTTGCGAGAATCGCCCGCTATCGCCTATAATTTGTGCATTGCATAAGCATGCTGTTTCGGCAGGCAGCCGGATGCAATCCCGATTTCCCCAAGGTTTCAATCGCTTGCGGCCGAAGTAGGGCAATTGGCATGCATGATGCTTTGCTTAAGTTGATTTAGAGAGGAAGCCGGATGTCCAAAGCCGCCGAAATCGACATCGTGTCCGTTTCGAAAATCTATGGCGCAACGACTGCCGTCGAAGACATCAGCTTGAAAATCCCCGCGGGAACCTATTGCTGCCTGCTCGGGCCGTCCGGCTGCGGCAAGACCTCGACGCTGCGCATGATTGCCGGGCACGAGAGCATATCGAGCGGCGACGTGCGTCTCGGCAACACAGTGGTCACCGACCTGCCGCCGGCCAGGCGCGGCACCGCCATGATGTTCCAGTCTTACGCGCTGTTTCCGCATCTCGACCTGGTCGACAATGTTGCGTTCAGCCTCAAGATGAAGGGTGTCGGCAAGGAGGAGCGCCGCGCCAAAGCGCTCGATATGCTGAAGCTGATGCAGATGGAGGGCTATGCCAGCCGCCGCCCGGCGCAGCTTTCGGGCGGACAGCAGCAACGCGTCGCTCTGGCCCGCGCGCTGATCACCGACCCCGAAGCGCTGCTGCTCGACGAGCCGCTATCGGCACTCGATCCATTCCTGAAGATCCGCATGCGGGCGGAACTGAAGAAGCTGCAGACCTCGCTCGGCATCACTTTCGTCCACGTCACCCACAGCCAGGAGGAGGCGATGGCGCTCGCCGACCTGATCGTGGTCATGAATGACGGCCGCATCGAGCAGGCGGCGCATCCGCGCATCGTCTTCGAGCGGCCGGCCACCGCGTTCGTCGCCCGTTTCATGGGCGATCACAACGTCGTCTCCGGCCGCGTCAGCGGCAGCCGCGACGGCATGGTTGTCTTCGATGTGCCGGGTGGCGCCTCGCTTGCGGCCAGCGGGCAGGGCAGGGCGATCGGCGAGCCGATCGATATCGCCATTCGCACCGATCACGTGCGGATCGGTGATCCGCCGGCCGCCGGGCTGGGCTTCACCGGCATCGCCTCCAACGTCGAATACCGAGGCTCGACCGTGAAGCTCTCGGTCAATGGCGCCGGCATCGAGGATTTTACGGTGATCGTCGACGACACCAGCTTCTTCGCCAAGCCGGTCGCCGTCGGCGACGCGGTGCCGATCGCCTGGGACGCCGAGGACGCGATCGTCCTTGGCCGTCTCGATTCCTGAACCAACACCAATCAAAACAGGGGAACTGACATGACCAACACCACCGACAAGAAGACAGGAATTTCCCGCCGCTCGCTGCTCAAGACCGGAGCTGCCGCCGTCGGTCTTGCCGCCGGTTCGGGTGCCATATCAGGGTTCCCGACGATCTGGGCGCAGAACCCGATCACGCTGCGCCAGTTCGGCACCGGGGTGTCGAACCTCAACGCCATTGCCGACAAGTGCAAGGCTGATCTCGGCATCACGCTGGAGATGACGGCGACCGATTCCGACGCCGCCGCCCAGCGTGCTGTAACCCAGCCGGACAGTTATGACATCGCCGACATCGAATACTGGATCGCCAAGAAAGTGTATCCGTCCGGCGTGATGCAGCCGATGGATGTCAAGAAGCTGAAATACTACGACAAGATCGTACCGCTGTTCATCACCGGCAAGCTGACGCCCGACAGCGTCATCGCCCAGGGCACCGCGCCGCATACCGTCGGCTTCGTCGAGGCGCAGGACGCCAAGACCTTCGCCAAGGAACCGACGCAGTGGATGACGATGGTTCCGACCATCTACAATGCCGATACGCTCGGCATCCGCCCCGACCTTGTCGGGCGCGAGATCACCACCTGGGCTGACATCATGGATCCGGCCTTCAAGGGCAAGGCCGCCATTCTCAACATCCCGTCGATCGGCATCATGGATGCGGCGATGATCATGGAAGCCATGGGCAACATCAAATATGCCGACAAGGGCAACATGACCAAGGAGGAGATCGACAAGACGATCGACTTCCTGATCAAGGCCAAGCAGGACGGCCAGTTCCGGGCGTTCTGGAAATCGTTCGACGAGAGCGTCAACCTGATGGCTTCAGGCGAAGTGGTCATCCAGTCGATGTGGTCTCCGGCGGTCGCGGCGGTGCGCTCCAAGGGCATCGCCTGCAAGTACCAGCCGCTCAAGGAAGGCTATCGCTCGTGGGGCGGCGGCCTTGGCCTGGCGGCGCATCTCAAGGGCGCCGAGCTCGACGCCGCCTACGAGTATATCAACTGGTACCTGTCCGGCTGGGTCGGCGCCTATCTCAATCGCCAGGGCTACTACTCGGCCGCCATGGATACGGCCAAGCAGTTCATGTCCGAGGACGAATGGGGCTACTGGGTCGACGGCAAGCCGGCCAAGGGCGATATCATGGCGCCGGACGGCAAGGTCATGGAGAAGGCGGGCGCCGTGCGCGACGGCGGCTCCTTCGTCGAGCGCATGGGCAAGGTCGCCTGCTGGAACTCGGTCATGGACGAGGACCGCTACATGGTGAGGCGCTGGAACGAGTTCATCGCTGCGTAGCGCAAGGCAGGCAATAACTGAGATGTTGCGTTCCTTCGCGCCCCCCTCTGTCCTGCCGGACATCTCCCCCACTTGGGGGGAGATTGGCAGCTTCGCTGTTGGCCCCGCTTCTTGCGATGTTGGAGATTGGCGAAAGCAGCGGCGACGGCTGATCTCCCCCCAAGTGGGGGAGATGTCCGGCAGGACAGAGGGGGGCGCGAAGGATCACAGCTTGCCAGATTGTCGGCCCTCCGCGACACGCCAGGGCTGTTCCAGATGACCGTGGCTCTCGACCAGCCCGCAACCACCGCCGCCGCCAAACCCGCCAGACGCCGTCGGTTCTCGATCGGCGCGATCGTCTCCTACCTCCAGGCGACCCCGCTGGCGCTGATCCTCGGCGCGTTCCTTTTGCTGCCGATCCTGATGATCGCCGTGGTCTCCTTCTGGGACTACGACTTCGCGGCGATGTACCCGGATTTCCTGACCACCAACTATTCCGACACGCTCGGCTCCTGGGTCACCTGGAAAACCTACCTGAACACGCTGAAATACGCCGCCATCGTCTGGGCGCTGACGCTGTTCATCGGTTTCTGGGTCGCCTATTTCCTCGCCTTCCATATCAGGACCACAGCCATGCAGATGGTGCTGTTCCTGGTCTGCACCGTGCCGTTCCTGACCTCCAACATCATCCGCATGATTTCGTGGATTCCGGTGCTTGGCCGCAACGGGCTGGTCAACTCGACGCTGGTTGAGATCGGGCTGATCCCGAAGCCGATCGAATGGCTGCTGTATTCCGAATTCGCCGTGGTGCTCGCGATGGTGCATCTCTACACGCTGTTCATGGTGACGCCGATCTTCAACACGCTGATGCGCATCGACAAGTCGCTGATCGAGGCCGCGCGTGATGCCGGCGCGTCCGGCTGGCAGGTCCTGTGGAACGTCATCATTCCGCTTGCCAAGCCCGGGATGGCGATCGGCACCATCTTCGTCGTCACGCTGGTGATGGCGGACTTTTCGACGGTGCAGGTGATGTCCGGCGGACAGAGCGCCTCCGTCGCGCTGATGATGAAGAACCAGATGTCGCTGCTGCAATATCCGGCGGCCGCCGCCAATGCGGTCGTGCTCCTGGTACTGGTGCTGCTGATGGTCGCCGGCATCCTGCGCATCGTCGACATTCGCAAGGAGCTGTGAGGCGATGAGCCACGACAAGCGCCCCCTCGAATTCTACGTGCTGGCGGCCTTCTTCGCCCTTTTCGTGCTGTTTCTCTACGGCCCGCTCTCGGCGATCCTGATCCTCTCTTTCCAGGGCGAGAATGGCGGGCTGACATTCCCATTGAACGGCGTTTCGCTGCACTGGTTCGCCAATCTGTTCGAGCGCCAGGCGGTCGGCGATTTCGGCGGCAGCTTCAAACGCTCCTTCATCCTTGGCCTGATGGTGATGATCGTGACCGTCGGCGTGTCACTGCTTGCCGGTCTTGCCTTTCGGCAAAAATTTCGCGGCGCCACCGCATTGTTCTATCTGGCCGTCGCCAGCCTGGTTGTGCCGTCGATCATCATTAGCCTCGGCATCGGGGTCGTCTTCCAGCAGATCGGCCTCCGCCCCGCCTGGTACACGTCTGCCTTCGGCGCGCATCTGACATGGACCTTGCCTTTCGGCGTGCTGATCATGTTCGCCGTCTTCAACCGGTTCTCACCGGCCTATGAGGAAGCCGCGCGTGATCTCGGTGCGTCGTCCTGGCAGACCTTCGCGCATGTCGTCCTGCCGATGATCGCGCCCAGCCTGATCGGTGTCGGCCTGTTCGGTTTCACCCTGTCCTATGACGAGTTCGCCCGCACGCTGATGACCTCGGGCACCTTCAACACGCTGCCGCTCGAAATCTACGGCATGACGACGAATGTGACGACGCCGGTGCTCTATGCGCTGGGCACCGTGACGACCGTGTTTTCCTTCCTGGTGATCCTGCTGACGCTCGGCGCAATCGTCTATGTCGGCCGTCGCCGGGCGCGTATTTGAGAGCCGCAGTGCAAATCCTCGTTGTCAATCCGAACACCACTGCCAGCATGACCAAAACCATTGCAGCGGCGGCGCGGTTGGTCGCCGGCGCCGGTACGGACATCGTCGCCGTGACCTCGACGATGGGTCCGGTTTCGATCGAAGGCTACTATGACGAGGCGCTTGCCGTGCCGGGCCTGCTGGTCGAGATCGCCGCCGGCGAGCGCTCGGGCGCGCAGGCCGCGATCATCGCTTGTTTCGACGATACCGGCCTCGATGCCGCGCGCGCCATGGCCAACATTCCGGTCATCGGCATCTGCGAGGCAGCGCTCAGCACGGCCTCGTTCATCGCCCAGCGCTTCACCGTCGTCACCACGACCGAGCGCTCGCGCGTGCCGGTCGAAGGGCTGGTGCAGCGCTATGGCATGGCGGGGCGGGCACGCGTGCGCGCTGCCGATATTCCGGTTCTCGCCCTCGAAGATCCGGCATCCGATGCGATCCTGAAATTGCGCGGCGAGATCGCGCGCGCGCTCGAGGAGGATCGCGCCGAGGCCATCGTGCTCGGCTGTGCCGGCATGGCCGATCTCGCCGCCGAGTTGCAGCGGCAATTCGGCGTTCCGGTCATCGACGGCGTCGGCGCAGCGGTCAAGCAGGCCGAGGCCTTGATCGCGCTTGGCCTGTCGACCTCCAAGCGTGGCGCCTATGCAAGCCCGCTGGCAAAGCCTTATCGTGGCGCCTTGAAATCCTTCGCCCCCGGATCTGTTGCCGCCGAGTGACCGCAATGCGCCGAACGATCAGAACGCTCGCACTTGACGAAGTGGAAACCCTTGTCGACTGGGCGGCAGCGGAAGGCTGGAATCCCGGTGTTGGCGATGCCGTGGCGTTCCAGGCAGCGGATCCCGAGGGCTTCATCGGCGCCTTTGTCGATGGCGAGATGGTGGCCGGTATTTCGGCTGTGGCCTATGGCGACGATTTCGGCTTCATCGGCCTCTACATCTGTCGGCCGGACAGGCGCGGAGAGGGCCATGGCAAGGCGGTCTGGGATGCCGGCATGGCGCGGCTCGGCAACCGCACGATCGGCCTCGATGGTGTCGTCGAACAGCAGGCCAACTACCGCAGCATGGGCTTTGCGCCGGCCTATCGGACGGTCCGGTTCGTCGGATCGCCAAATGTTCCGGCAACCGCCGACGGTGGTATTCGCGCCATAGACCCGGAACTCATGCCCAATGTGCTGGACTACGACAGCCGCTTCTTTCCCGCTCCGAGGCGATCCTTCCTGGAGCACTGGCTGCGCCCGCCGCACATGGCGCTGGCGATCGTTAGGGATGGCGCGATCGAGGGATATGGCGTCGCGCGCCGTTGCCGGGACGGTTGCAAGATCGGGCCGCTTTTTTCCAACAGCCTGGACGCGGCAAGTCGCCTTTTCGCCGCGCTCGCCGGCATCTCCGGACCCGGAAATGTCCATCTCGACGTGCCCGAGACCAGCGGGCAATTTGCAGCTCGGCTGACGTCCGCCGGCCTCGAGCCGGGCTTCGAAACGGCTCGAATGTACAGGGGAAAAGCGCCGCAGTTAGCGCAATCCGGGGTCTTTGCAATAACGACCCTGGAGCTTGGTTGATTGGACGCAGGCCGCCTAATACAGCGGTTTGGCCATGTGCCGGGGCGCCGGCCATTCCGTCGTGATCCCGGGCTGCACCGGCCGCTCCAGATAGGTCGACAGAACCACATAGCTTCGCGTCGATGTGACGCCGGGCGTTTCGTAGAGACGCGACAGCAGGCCTTCGAGCGCCCGAGTATCCTCGGTGCGGACCTTGATCAGCATGCATGTATCGCCGGCCACCGAATGAATCTCCTCGACTTCGGGGTGCTCAGAGATCGCCATCAGTTCGGGCGTCTTTCCCCAGCCCTTGGTGTCGATGTGCACGAAGGCGAGCAACGGCTTGCGCACCGCCTTGGGATCGATGATTGCCGCGGTGTTGCGGATGGCGCCGCTGCGCCGAAGGCGCTTCACCCGTTCATGCGCTGCCGGCGGCGACAGGCCGACGCGATCACCGAGTTCGGCATAGCTGACGGTGGCGTCGTCGACCAGAACGCCTAATATCTTTCGGTCGGTTGCGTCGACATCGCGGGCAGCAGGCCTGTTCTGCAGAATGCCATCTGTTTCTTCATCCATGGTGAAATTCCTTATTGATACAGAATTTAATACGGCGATTATCGTCGAATGACGAACAGTGATCAAGTCGCAACATTGATGGCAAGGCCGCCTATCCCGGCGCTCGCCTATCTGCTCACCGGATGCATCGCCGTGATCGGCTCGAACTCGCTGGTCCTCGGTCCGATAGCACCGGCGGTGGCGGCGTCGTTTGCGACAAGCGTGCCGGCCGTCATGATCGCGTCCGCTGCGTTCGGTCTCGGGACATCGGCAAGCGCCTTGTTCCTGGCCCGCTATATCGATCGGCTTGGCGCTCGCCGCATGCTGCAAGGGGCGTTGCTGCTGCTGGCGATAGCGCTCCTCGCCAGCGCCGCCGCGCCGACGGTAACGGCGCTGGTTGCGGCGCAGCTTGTCGCAGGCATCGCCGCCGGCGTCGCCATGCCGGCAATCTACGCCAGCGCCGCGGCGATCGCGCCGCCTGGCCGCGAAAGCGGGACGATCGGCGTCGTGCTGACCGGATGGACCCTGAGCATGGTCGCCGGCGTCTCACTGTCGGCGGTGCTTGCCGATCTGCTGCATTGGCGCGCTGTTTTCGCGGCGGTCGCAGCGCTTGCGGCGCTTGCATTGACCGGTCTTACGCTGACGTCGCTAAGCGATGTCAGGAAAAGCGGCCCGGCGCCGACGCCGCTCGGCGCCTTGGCCGTTCCCGGCATAGTGCCGCTTCTGGTCGCCTGCGGCGCCTTCATGACCGCCTTCTACGGCGTCTATGGCTATCTTGGCGATCACCTTCACAACGGCCTGGGACGGCCGGTCAGCGCCAACGGCTTGGCCGCGCTCGCCTATGGCGCCGGCTTCGGCATGGCGGCGCTTCTTGACGGCGTGATCGATCGCCTCGGCGCGCGACGCGTCATGCCGTTCGCTTATCTGCTCGTCGCGGTCGTCTATGTCGCGCTCGCCGCGGCAAGCAGTAGTTTCCATCTGACCATCGCGATGGTCGCGGCCTGGGGCCTTGCCAATCATTTCGGCTTGAATGTCCTGGTGATGCGCCTCTCGGCGCTCGATCCGGCGCGGCGCGGCACGATCATGGGCCTGAACAGCGCAGTGACCTATCTCGCGGTGTTTGTCGGCACCACGGCCTTCGGTCCGCTTTATTCCAGCTTTGGTTTTGCGGCATCTGCAATGGTCGCAGCGCTGCTCATGCTGGTTGCCGCTTCGGCGGCGGCGTGGCGTTCGCCGCGGCCCGTGTAGTCGCGGAGCCGCGCGGCGGCAGAGCTTGCGCTCCCCTCCTGTCCTTCGACAAATGCAAATGAAAGTGCGATAGCATCCGGAAGGACGCGGCGCTGTATACCGGTATCCGGCTGTGAGCGTGTCTGGACATGCGATGAACATGACGCTTGAAACCACCGCCGACCCTTCGCCGAAAGAGCTCGCTTTTCTCGGGGAGCGACTCAGCGCGTTCAACGACAGCGATGTCGGTACGGCCAACAGGCAGGCGCTCGCCGTGTTCGTGCGCGATGAGCGCCGTGCGGTTGTCGGCGGCATCTCGGGATATACCGCCTGGGGCTGGCTCTATGTCCAATGGCTCTGGGTCGATGAGCGGCTGCGCGGCCGGCACATGGCCGGCAGGATGCTGGACGCAGCCGAACAGGAAGCCGTTGCACGCGGCTGTCATGGCGCCTTGATCGACACGTTCAATCCCCAGGCGGCCAAGGTCTATGAGCGTCAGGGATATCGGCCGTTCGGCGTGCTTCCCGATTTTCCCGTCGGCCGCGCCCGCGTCTTCCTGCAGAAGAAATTGCTGGCTTGACTAGCCGGCAAGGCGCCCGCCGCGCATCGGCTGTGGCACCCCGGTGGTGGTCGGGAAGCTGATCGGTAGGCCCCTGAGCACGCGAACCGCAAGGAAAGCAAAGCACTCCGCCTCGACCGCGTCACCCTTCCAGCCGAGCGCCTCTGCCGGCACGGCTTCGACGCCGGCGCGGCTGGCAAGCATGGCCATGATCGTCGGGTTGTGGCGGCCGCCGCCGCTGACCACCAGCCGCTTCGGCCGGTGCGGCAGGAGGTCGAGCGCCTTGCCGACGGCTGCGGCGGTGAAGGCCGTCAGCAGTGCGGCGCCATCCTCAGCGTTCATCCCATCCGCCATGGCTGCGCCGAAATCGAACCGGTCAAGCGACTTTGGATAGGGCTTGGCCAGGTAGGGATGCTGCAAGAGCTTGGCCAGCTTGGCTTCGTCGACGGTGCCGGTCCGCGCGAGCGCGCCGTCGCGGTCCATCTCACCCAAACCCTTCGACTTGATGAAATCGTTCAACGGCGCATTGGCCGGTCCGGTGTCGAAAGCGACGACATTGTCCTTGCCGTCCCACCAGGTGATGTTGGCGACGCCGCCGAGATTGAGAACCGCCGTGTCGCCGCTGGTATCGGCATCGCGCAGCAGCGCGGCGTGATAGGCAGCCGACAGCGGCGCGCCTTGCCCGCCGGCGCGCATGTCGGTCGAGCGGAAATCATAGGCCACTTTGGTTTCCAGAATAGAATGCATCAACTCGCCATCGCCGAGCTGGCGGGTCTGGCCGAGCCGGCCGACTTGCGGGGCGCGATGCAGCACGGTCTGGCCATGGAAGCCGACGACGCCGATATCGGCCATCGTCAGCCCGTAGCTTTCGACCAGATCCTTGACGGCCGCCGACTGGGCGCGCGTCAGCGCTTCTTCGGCTTCGCGAAAGATTGCCGGCTCCGGCCCGGTGAAACTCCAGGTCCTGGCCTGGCGCAGCGTCTCCTCCAGCAGCGTCTGGATTGATCTGGGGTAGGGCGCCAGCGTGTAGGTGCCGAAATCCGCGATCCGCTCGCCGTCGGTCTTGATCAGCGCAACATCGATATTGCCGTCCAGCACGGTGCCGGTCATCAGGCCGACGGCCCAGATTGGTTCCCCACTTTTCGCAATCACTTGTTAGGCTCCGTTGACGAGATCGCCGACCGATTGGCGAATCTCGATAATCCCGCTGTTGATGTGTCGGATGGATCCGGTTGGTGAGCAAGGTCCATGCCTTGCCTTTGTCGAAGTCGATCCGTCCTGTATACCAGTATCCCGGTATCCAGGCGGCTTCACAGTGTCTTTTCGCCTATCGCCTTTCGCAGAAACCCGCCCGCATTGTCGAGCGCCTTCCGCGCATCTTTGATGCCCATCCCGGTGATTGTCACCAGTATCGCCAGCTTGACGTCCTTGCCGGTCTGGTCGAGCGCCCGTCGTGCCTGCTGCGCTGTGCAGCCGGTGGTCTGCATCACGATCCCAACCGCCCTGGCGACGAGCTTTTTGTTGCTGGGATTAAGGTCGACCATCAGGTTCTGATAGCTCTTGCCGATCCGGATCATGCTGGCTGTCGTCAGCATGTTGAGAACCAGCTTTTGCGCGGTTCCCGACTTCAACCGGGTCGAGCCGGCGAGAACCTCGGGGCCGACAAGCGGCGAGATGGCAATATCGGCAATGCCGGCAATGACTGACCTGGGATTGCAGGAAAGCGCCACGGTCGTTGCTCCCACCTGCCTTGCATAGGTCAATCCGCCGATGACGTAGGGTGTGCGGCCGCTGACCGCGATGCCGACCACCACATCGTCGGCGGTCAACTTGATGTCCTGCAGTGCCTTCATGCCTTGTTGCGGATCATCCTCGGCGCCTTCCACAGCCCGCACCAGCGCTTTGGGGCCGCCCGCGATCAGGCCGAGCACCATGTCCTCGGGCACGCCAAATGTTGGCGGACACTCCGAGGCGTCGAGAACTCCCAACCGGCCGCTCGTGCCGGCGCCCATATAGACAAGCCGCGCGCCTTTTTGAAACGCACTAACGATCCGGTCTACCGCGGCAGCAATTTCCGGAATGACCTTCTCGACGGCGGCCGGAACGCCGCTGTCCTCGTCATTGATCATGCGCAGGATCTCGATGGTCGGCAGCAGGTCGATATCCATCGTCCTCGGGTTCCGATCCTCAGAAACCAACCGCTCCAGTTCCGACATCAACTCCTGTTCATTCATCCGCTTACTTTCAAACTTCTCGCCATCGGCAACAAGTAATGTGATGCGGCGCCAAGCGTTGACCAGTACCAGCGGCTGGCACTGGCGGACCTCTCTTGGTCAAAACAAATGTTGACAACATCATCTGTTGTTGATCAAAGTCCAGCCATGAATTGCGCGGGCCGGGTGAGGCGATGGACGACCTTGGAGCACAGGAACAGGCAGTGCTGGATCTCATCGCGGCGAACCCTTTCGCCGGCCAGCAGGATATAGCGACCGCGCTCGGCATTGCCCGCTCGACCGTCGCGGCCCACATCGTGCAGCTCGTCAACAAGGGCTACATTCTTGGTCGCGGCTATGTGTTGCCGGCCTCCAAGCGCATGATCTGCATCGGCGGCGCGGTTCTGGACCGCAAGTACCACGCCAAGAAGGATCTGATCTTCGGGACGTCGAACCCGGTCGACGGCTATCGCAGCTTCGGCGGCGTCGCCCGCAACGTCGCCGAGAACCTTGTCCGCCTCGGCGTCGACGTAAGCTTCGTTTCGATTGTCGGCGACGACGAGACCGGCCGCTCGCTGGTGCGGCATCTGCGCGACCTCGGCGCCGACGTCAGCCAGGTGATCACCACCACGGAGCGGCCAACGGCGGAATATGCAGCGATCCTCGACCTCGATAACGATCTCGTGCTCGGCATTGCCGACATGGAGATCTTCGATCTGTTTTCGCCCTCCTATCTCGACCGCTTTTGGCCGCATCTGGCTTCGGCGACTTGGGTGTTCATCGACTGCAACCTGCCGGCCGCGACGATCGCAGCGCTGATGTCACGCAAGCAGGGCGCGCGCTTCAAGCTCGCCGTCGACACGGTGTCGTCGCCGAAATCGGCGCGCCTGCCGAAGGACCTGACCGGCATCGACCTTTTGTTCACCAATCGCGACGAGGCCAACACGATGCTTGGCATCACCGATGCCGACAAGCGGCTTAAGCCGAAGGAGGCTGCTGCGGCACTGCGCGCGGCCGGCGCCAGCGAGGTGATCGTGACCATGGGCGCGCATGGATTTGCGGTCGCGACCGAAGGCGGGGTGGCAACGATGCGTTCCGTCCCGGCGCGCGCCGTCGACATCACCGGCGCCGGCGACGCAATGATTGCCGGCACCATGTACAAGGTGCTTTCGGGCGATCCCGTGCTCGACGCGGCGCGCACCGGCGCGCTGCTCGCCACACTGACCACCGAGAGCGAATCCAGCGTTCATCCTGATCTGTCGCCGCGCTTCCTCACCGCCGGCATGCACCGCATTTCCGCCTGAACGCGAGCCGAACCCTGAAAGCGAAATGACGATGAAACCTTCCCTTCTCCACCTGAACGACGAAGTCGCGGCAGCACTTCGTGAAGGCCGCGCGGTGGTGGCGCTGGAATCGACGATCATCACCCATGGCATGCCTTATCCTGCCAATCTGGAGACAGCGCGGGGCGTCGAGACCGTGGTGCGCGAGAACGGTGCGGTGCCCGCCACGATCGCGGTGGTCGCCGGCAAGATCAAAGTCGGGCTCGGAGACCGGGAGCTGGAGCAGCTGGCAGCGGCAAAAGACGTGGTCAAGGCCTCCGGGCGCGACCTCGCCGCCATCATGGTGGGCGGCGGGTCGGCCGGAACCACGGTTTCGGCGACGATGCGGATCGCCGCACTCGCCGGCATCGGCATTTTCGCGACGGGCGGCGTCGGCGGCGTGCATCGTGGCGCCGAGGCCACTTTCGATATCTCGGCCGACCTGACCGAACTCGGCCAGACCGGCACGACCGTCGTCTGCGCCGGCGTGAAATCGATCCTCGATATTGCAAAAACGCTGGAATATCTGGAGACCCAGCGCGTGCCGGTGATTGCCTATCAGAGCGACGATTTTCCGGCCTTCTATACGCGCTCCAGCGGACTGAAAGCCGATCACCGCCTCGATACGCCCGAGGACATTGCGCAGGCCATGCTGCTGCACGAGCAGATCGGCTCGGGCACCGGCATCCTCGTCGCCAATCCAATTCCGGAAGTGGACGCGCTCGATCCGGCCTTTATCGACGGCACGATCACGGCAGCGGTGGCAGAGGCCGGGACACGCGGCATCGGGCGCAAGGAACTGACGCCGTTCCTGCTCGCCCGCGTCAACGAGCTTTCGCAGGGCCGCAGCCTGAAGGCCAATATCGCGCTGGTCCGCAACAACGCTGCGCTCGCTGCCCGCATTGCCGTGGCGCATGCGCGGTTGAAGCGCATGGCCAGATAGGCTCAGCACCCGGCCGGCGCTACCGGCCTTCGATTTCAGGCGGGCCCGAGATCGAAAACCCGCCCGGCATTGAGGATATTGTTCGGATCGAAAGCCGCTTTCAAGCGCCGCATGGCCGCGATCTCGGCATCGCTGCGCACCAGGTGCAACCATTCCTTCTTGTCGAGGCCGATGCCATGCTCGGCCGAGACGCCGCCGCCGGCCGCAGCGACGCCCCGATAGACGATGTCGTATGCGGCCGCCGGATCCACCGTGCGGACCTGATAGTGCAGATTGCCATCGCCGAGATGGCCGAAGACGTAGATGTCGGCGTTGCGGTCAACGGCCTGGATTGCCGCTTCAGCTTCCCGCAGGAAAGTCCCCATCCGCGCCAGCGGGATGCTGACATCGACGCCGACCAGGCCTTTTATCGAAAACAGGAAGCGATTGGCGTCCTCTCGCACCGCCCACAGCGCGCGGAATTCGCGCGGCGACTGCGAGACCACCACGTCGTCGATCACGCCGTCCTCGACCGCCTGCATCAGCACAGCGGCAAAACGTTCGCCGTCGCGGTCGGGCTCGCTGCCCTGTATCTCGGCGAGCACATAGACGGGCGAGCCGACGGGCACCGGCGCCGGCGCATCCATGCCGGCGATCATGGCGCCATAGAGCGGCGCGAAATTCACTTCATAGGCCGAGAGCAAGGGTCCGAGCTTCTGCCTGAGCAGCGCAAGCAGCGCGATCGCCGCGTCGAGCGACGCAAGCGCGCAGAAGGCGTTGACCTCGGTGGCCGGCTTCGGGTGCAGTCGCAGGCAGGCGCGCGTGACGACGCCCAGCGTGCCTTCGCTGCCAATGAATAGCTGGCTGAGGTCATAGCCGGAATTGTCCTTGGACAAGCCCTTGAGCGACGTCAGGATGCTGCCATCGGCAAGTACCGCTTCCAAGCCGAGCACCTGCGCGCGGTACATGCCGTAGCGCAGCACCCGGATACCGCCGGCATTGGTGGCGACATTGCCGCCGACCGTGGCCGTGCCGCGCGCGCCGATGTCGACGCCGAACAGCAAGCCGGCCGTATCGGCCGCGTCCTGCACCATCTGCATTGGTGCGCCGGCCTCGGCGACGATCGTTGCCGCCTCGCGGTCGGGGGTCTCGATCGCCGTCATGCGCTCCAGCGACAGCACCGCTTCGCCGGGCTGGATGCGAGCCGCACCGGCAAGCCCGGTTCGGCCACCCTGGACGACAAGCCTCTGCCCCACCTCGTTGCACAGGCGCAGTATGTCCGACACCTCGCCGGTCTTGCGCGGACGCAGCACGAACTCCGGCAGTGCGCCGGTCTTGCCGTCGGGATCTTCCCTGTAACGCGGTCCGGCCTCGTCGGCCGAAACGATCGCTGATCTGTCCAGCCGTTTTTCCAGCCGCGACAGGAGCTCGGCAACCTTCTGTGACATGGGGCTCACTCGTTCGCCCTAGGCGCTTCGGCCTCGGCGCGAACCAACTTGATGTCGGCTCCCGCCGCCCAGGCGCCGATATCTTCCCGGCGCAATGCCGCCGCCATCATGTCCGGAAACAAATCCGGCGTGCAGGCGAAGACCGGAATGCCAAGTGCGGCAACCGAACCTGCCATTGCCGGATCGTAGCCGGGCCGGCCTTGGTCGGTCAGTGCCAGAAGCACGACGACATTGACGCCGGATCGAACCAGCGCCGCCAGCCGCCGCAGCAACTCCTGGCCATTGCCGCCTTCGTAGAGGTCGGTGATCAGCACCAGATGCGACTTGGTTGGCCGCTCGATACGGTCGGCGCAATAGGCGACGGCCTGGTTGATATCGGTGCCGCCGCCAAGCTGCACGCCGAACAGCACTTCGACGGGATCGCTGAGTTCTTCGGTAAGGTCGACGATGGCCGTATCGAAACAGACGAGCTTGGTGCGCACGACCGGCAGCGAGGCCATCACCGCCGCGAAGATCGAGGCGTAGACGACCGAGCTTGCCATCGAGCCGGACTGGTCGACGCAGAGAACGACTTCGTCAAGATCGACCAGCCGGCGCTGCTTGCGCATGAAACCAACCAGCTTCTCCGGCACGATAGTTTTGTGCTCGGGCTGGTAGTGGCGAAGGTTCGCCGAGATGGTGCGCTGCCAGTCGATATCGCGCGCACGCGGACGGTTGGTGCGCTTCGATCGGTCGATCGCGCCGCGTATCGCCTCGGCGGTCTTCTGCTCCAGCTTCTGCATCAGCTTGGCGACGATGTCGGCGATGATCGTGCGGGCGATGTCCTTGGTCTTGGCCGGCATGACCGAGCGGAGCGAAATCAGGTCGGCGACCAGGTTGACGTCCGCCCCGATCGCCTTGAGGAACTCCGGCTCCATCAGCATCTGCTTCAGGTCCAGTCGTTCGAAAGCGTCCTTCTGGACAATCTGAACGACCTGCGCGGGAAAGAAGGAGCGAATGTCGCCCATCCATTGCGCAACGCGCGGTGCCGAGCGGCCAAGCCCGCCACGCCGCTTGCGCGGGTCACTGGCCGCCGCGCTGGCACCATCGCCGTAGAGAGCATCGAGTGCCGCCGAAAGTCGTTTGTCGTCGCTGGAAAGTGCCGCCGACGCCTCGTCATCGGCGCCGATCGCCAGGCGCCAGCGGCGCTCCCCTCCGGCATCTGCAGTGAGTGGGCCGGGCCCGTTCATTTCGCCCTCGTCATCCATTGCCGTTTCCTCCCATGAGCAATGGTCCAAGCCGTTCCAGGTTTCGGCGCCATGCCTCGCCGCCATCCGGCGTCGGCGTCAGGCCAGCCGGCAAGCGCGCGGCGCGGCCGAGAACCGCTTCGATCAGCCGCCGGCGCTCCATGCTGTCCAGATTGGAAAAGACGCGGCGCAGCAACGGCAGGTGCGCGATGAAAGCATCTTCGTCGAGAGATTTGAGCCAGGAATCGACCGCGCCGCGCAGACCTTCGTCATAGATCAGCCGTTGACCGGCTGTGCTGAAGAAGCCCTCGAAGAACCCTGCCGCCTCGGCGACCGGCGTGCCCGGCGACAGGCGTCGCCCGAGCAGCCCGGCTGCGGCTTCGGCGGACAGGCGGCCGGCCTCGTAGAGCAGGTGCGCGGCGCATCCGGCCAGCAGCGCCGTCGCCCGCGACCCCTCCAGCACGGCAGCCAGCCCGTTGCGCCATCCGTTCAGCACGTCTTCCCCGGGCTCGACCAGTCTGATCGCCTCATCGGCCTTGCGCATCGCGCTTGCCAATGTCGCGGCGGCCTGCTCATCCAGATCGCGTGCAGCGTAGGGAAGCGCGATCGCACCTTCGACGATCAGCCGCTCCATGAGGCCGGAAAGCCGGTTCGTCTCCGTTTTGCGGGCCTCGCCGTAGCGGATGATGTCGGCGAGCGGCGGCACCGAGGCCAGAATCTCCAGGCATTCGCTGCTGCGCGCCGCGCGCGCCTCCAGGGCCGCGAGACCGGCCGTCGCTGCTTCCGACAGGCCTGCCGTGATGGCACCCTGGACCAGTGCCGCAAGCGTATCGAGGGTCGCCGCCGCTTCGATCATCTGGATCAGGCGGCCGTTGGCAGCCTTTTCGATGGTCGGCCCGTAGATCAGGTTCTCCACCAGGCGAACGGCATATTCCGGCTCCCAGGCCAAGGTCCATCGCTCGCGGAAGGTGCCACGGCTGCGACCGGCGTCCGTCAACTTGCCCCAATGCACACCAAGCACGTTCAGCCGATGCAGCAATGTCGAACGAAACAGCCCGCTGTCGCTTCGCAGGTCGACGGATAGTTCCCGCTCCAGCGCTTCAGGTTTCAGCCGCGCCGCCTTCTGGTTGCGCTGCAGATCCTCGATCAACGGCGCCAACGGCGTGTCGGGTGGAATTTCGCCGACGTCCGCACCTAGAAGCAGCTCGGCCTCGACCAGGGCCCACAGCAACGCTTCGCCATTGAACAGAGCCGCAATTGCGGCGTCGCGCAATTCCTCAAACCCGGGTTTCGGCCGCTCGCGAATTGCGGCGAGCGTCCGGGCGAGCCGCTCGGCCTCGATCAGCGAAGCGGTCGAGACCAGGTGACCCTTCACCCGCAGCACCGCTGCAATCATTGCAAGCCACAAGGTTGCTGCATCGCGCCGGCCGCGCGTGCGCCAGAGATGCTTGCACCAGCCGGGTGCGACGACGCCCGCGCCATAGCCGTAGCCCAGCGCCAGACGCGGTCCCGTCCACGGCGCCCATGTCATCGTGCTCTTGCGCCTTGCAATCCCCTTAAGCAGGGCTTGATCGTTTTTCTGCGTGTGTGTCGCCTGCAGTGCCGGCACATGCCACGCCCCGCAGACGACGGCGATAGGTCCGTCGAATTCCTTGCGCGCCGCAGCGATTTCGAGCCGCATATGCGCTTCGCGCTGGGCCTCGAACTGCGCGATCGAGGCTTCACCATCCCTCAGCGTCATCATCGCGTCGGAGATGGCGGCGAATATCGGGCCTGGTTCCGGATTCTGCTCGATGATGTCCGACCACCAGCTTTCGCCATCCTCATAGCCGGCGGCGCGGGCCAGCGTGCCTATCGGATCACGCCGATGCGGAGCCACATCATCACGCTCGCTTGATTCCTTCGCTTCGCCGGCATCGACTTTTTCCGCGCCGTCGACCGCCGCTTCCGAGAAGCGCGCCGACGACGGCAGGTCGATGAAGCGCAACGCCGCCTTGTTGTCCACGGCCCAAAGGACCGCCTGATATTCCGGCGAGAACTCGGCGAATGGCCAGAAGCTTGTCGAAGCCGGATCCTCCTCCGGATAGCAAAGCAGTGCTACAGGCGGCTGCATCTCCGGGCGGGCCAGCAACGGCAGTAGCGCGGAGGCATCGATCGGCCCCTCGATCAGCACGGCGACCGGCTGCAAATCTTGCAATGCCTGCACAAGGCTGTCGGCGGAACCCGGCCCGTGATGGCGTATGCCGAAATAGGCGACGTCGCTGTGCCCCATGGCGCGTCAGATCGCTGCGTTCAAGGCCGCATAGTAGCCGGCATAGTCAGGCCGCTTCTTGAGCACTGTTTCCAGATATTCCTCAAGCACTGCCTTGTCCTGAACCGGGTCTTTCACGATCGCGCCGACAAGGCTGGCGGCGAGACCTTCGGCGCCGAGCTTGCCGCTGTCGAACCACGCCGCCTGGCTCAGCCCGCCAACCATCGTGGCGATCGCCTCGGCGGTCGACAGCGAGCCCGAGGGCGTCTTCAGCGTCACCTTGCCGTCGGCGGTCGCACCGGCCCGCAATTCACGGAAGATGGTCAATACCCGGGCTATCTCCTCGCCGACATTTTTCGGCACCGGCAGGTCGAGCCCGCCGGCCATCTCATCGACTCGCTTGGAGACGATCGCCACCTCTTCAGCCATGTCTTCCGGCAATGGCAGCACCACGACATTGAAGCGACGCTTGAGTGCCGAGGAGAGTTCATTCACACCTTTGTCCCGGTTGTTTGCCGTGGCGATGATGTTGAAGCCGCGCTGGGCATAGATTGATGTGTTCAATTCCGGGATCGGCATCATCTTTTCGGAAAGTACGGTGATCAGCGTGTCCTGCACATCCGAGCCCATGCGCGTCAGTTCCTCGAGTCGGCAGAGCTTGCCGGTCTGCATGGCGCGGTAGAGCGGCGTCGGCACCAATGCTTCCTGGCTCGGGCCCTTTGCCAGAAGTTGTGCATAGTTCCAGCCATAGCGGATCTGGTTCTCGTCGGTGCCGGCCGTGCACTGCACGATCAGCGTCGAGTCGCCCATGATGGCGGCGGCCAGATGTTCCGACACCCAGGATTTGGCCGTTCCGGGAACGCCGAGCAGCAACAATGCGCGGTCGGTGGCGAGCGTTGCCACCGCGGTCTCCATCAACCGGCGGCGACCGACATATTTTGGCGTTACCGGCGTGCCGTCACCGGCCTTCCCGCCCAGCAGATACGTCAGCACAGCTTGTGGCGAGAGGGTCCAGCCGGCAGGCTTTTGCCTGTCGTCACCGCGCGCTAGCGCCTGCAATTCAGAGGCATAGGCCTGCTCGACCGGGAGACGGATGGCAGCGTTCATATGAATTCTCCGGATTGATCATGTGTCGGTTTTAGATTGATGTTCGGCCAGCGCCGCGTTGAGACGCAGGACACTGAGTGATGGGGCTGCGGGCGGCATGCCGGCTGCGACGACCTCGTCGATCAATTTTGCCGCTGTGGTCGCTGTGGCAAGGAAGCCGATCGTTTCCAGTATATCGTCGGCGCCCCGGCGCATGGCGTCGTCGTTTCCCGCAACGGCGGAACGCAGCGCCGCAAGAGCCGACCCATTCGAAAGATCGTCCCATTCCAGCCAGCCAGCATCAATGCCTTCCGCCAGATTGATCGCGTTGAGGTAATTCGTTTGCTTGAGGATCAGCCGGACGAGGGCTCGTTTTCTGCGACTGTCCAGGCGCGGCGTGAGGTGCAGTACGAACAGCGCTGGCTTGCCGCCATCGGCGACAAGTGCGTCCGTCATATGCGTCACCGCGGCGTCGCTCCCCGAAGCGGCGACCATTCGTGCGATCAGGATGTCAGCGTTGTTGTCGGCGCCGAATTGCCAGGCTCCTATGAACTCAGGTTCGGTAGCACTGAACCGCGCGGCCAGGTCGACCAGATTGCAGGTCTCGAACAATTCGGCGCGACGCTTTTCCTGCGCCGGCGATTTCAACTTCGCCGGCGTGTAGATGCTGCGGCGGCGGATGAAGCCGGATTTGCCTTCGCTGATGAAAGCGGCGAGTTCAGCTGCGGGATCATCCGGTCCGCCATCGTTTGAACGGCCGTGCTCCCCCAGCCTTGCCAGCAGCCGGCCAGCCAGTTCACGCACCTTGCCGGACCTGTCGGCGGAGAGGCTTTTAAGGAACGGCGCGTCCTCAGGATTCAGGCCGAAGCGCATGAGCTCAATGAGCGCAAGCCTGACCTCGGCGGGCTCGCCCGATGCCTTGGCCTCGACCAGTATTCGAGCCGAAGCCGGTTCACTGCGGCGCATGTCTGCCAGCGCGATGCGTCGCGCGGCAGGATAGAACTCATCCCAATTTTTCGCCGTCAGTTTCTCTTGCGGGGCATGTTTCTCCCCGTCCAGGCTTGCTTGCCAGTCGATCCAGGGAGCGTAGACGTCCGGACTGTTCTGATCCGACGCGACGGGCATCCAGTCCATCGGATGGAGGACAAAGCCGCGGCTGGCGACAAGCGTCACCACGCGCGTCTTGCGTCTCGCGTCGGCGGCGTGTTTCAGAGCGGCTCTCAACAGCGGCCGCAACCGCTCCGGCAGCATAGGGAGCGCAAGTCTGGGCAGCGGCGGCCGGCGCTTGAGCGTCTTCGGCGCCGCCGGCCGCAGGGCGACGTCGAGCGCCTGTGCTGCGATTGCCAGGAGCCGGCGCTCCTGCTCGTCGGGACTTGTACCGCCGGCGATTGTCTTCCAGGCGGTCGGAGCCAGATCGAAGGTGGCTCCGCCGGTGATCCAGCAATCGCGCATTGTCGCCAGGCCAGTTTGCTCGCTCTCATTCACGACAGGTCAAGCCTCCCGAACCCGCTTTGCGCCGCCAGGAGGTCAAGCCTGGCGCCATCCCAGAGCGCTGCCGTGGCCGCAAGGTCGAGGCCGAGCAATGTTTGATTGACAGCGCCAGCGATCGGCAACGCTATCCCTTGCGGATCATCCGCACCCTGCCACCAGCCTGTGCCGCGGTCATCGACCAGGATCGCACCAGGCGGCAGCAAGAGAGGACAATCGGTAATCCAAGGCGCTGCATCCTGATAGGAAGCATGCCCGGCGAGTGGGTCCTTTGTAGCGCTCAAGCTGAAATCAGGCCATGCGCCGGACATCACTTCACCCATGCGTTCCGCCACCAGTGCGCGAAGCGGCTTGCGGGCTGGATAGAAGACCAGCCGGGCATCGAAACGATCACCCGGAGCAAAAGCGTTGGACCGGCGTCCGGCAGAAGCCGGAAAATAATCGAGCAGCACGGCAAATTGCGGGGTAGTGCTCTTCAGATCGAGCAGCCAGGTCGAATGGCTGACGAGACCGTCGCGGCGGCTCTCGATCTTCTCGCCCAGAACTTCCCAGAAGCTTTCGACCTGTCTTGCATCGGGATTGGCCAGAACCTGTTCGCGGGTCTCAGACGTCGATACAAGGCGCTTCAACTCGGGATCGTCGGGCGCCGACCGCCACGCCTTGGCCAGCAGCACAAGCTTGCCAAGCTCGCGGATCGCAGCATCTGGTCGTTCCTCACTGCGCAGCGCCATGAGCCGCGATGGGATCTCGTCGATGCGACCGGCAAGCGCGGTTGCCTTCATGTCGACCAGCCGGGCGGCAATCCGGCGGCAACGGTCGCTGCTGCCGTCGACAAACCCGGAAAGTCCAAGCCGCAACTGATCGGCGATCCATTGGTCGAGCTCATCGAGCGCCGCCGACACTGCTTCTCGCGTGTCTCCCGCCCGCTTGCGCTGCGCTGCCTCGCGACGCTCCACCGACGCTACGTCTTCGACCGCGGCGCTCTCGTCCGTCCGTGCGGCTTCATCGATGCTTTTGGCTGCCGCGCCGGATGTCGGTTGCCCTGGCGCTGGCGTCGTCTTCCTGCGCCGGCCAAGCCAGTCATTCACCCATTCCGGTATCGATTCAGCGGCTGCAAAACTGGCTGGCGCAGTGGCGGCAATCCACATCAGGGCCAGCGTGTGCTTGCACGGGAATTTTCGCGACGGGCAGGTGCATTTGTAGCCGTGGTCGCCAGTGTCGACCACCACTCGATAAGGATTGGAACCGGAGCCCTGACATTCACCCCAGATGAGCGCCTGCTGCTCATTCTTTTCCAGCCGCGGCCAGTTCGATCGCTTGGTCAGCTTGGAGGCAGCGCTCAGCGACGCTTGATCGGGGGCAAGCGCCTCAATGGTCTTCAAATCGAATTCCAAGCCGCGCCCCTCGTGACTCGAACCAAACGCCTGTCGCCAGGATAGATAGCCGTTTGTGAAGTATTATTGTAGCTCTCGTGAAGCGAAGATCGATACGTCTCTGCCCCTATTCTCCTAATGTGCCCGAATCCGCCTGATCCGCAAGCGACGTCCACCGCCATTCGGCAGGCGGAGGACTTCCAGCAAAGCGCGGCGTTTGGCGCCAGCGGCCCATGCCACTGAGGTCGCCTGAAGCAAAGAGGGGCGTCAGCCTCTGCCTTTCAGGAATTCGATCACCATTGCCGCCGTCCAGGTGAAACGGCCGCCGCCGAGCGGTTCGCCGCTGAGCGGATCGTAATATTCGGCAAAGCCGCTATCGGCGATGAGATCGAGGCTGGACTGGGTGATATGCCGGGCGACATCAGCATAGCCGGCAGCAGCAAGGCCGTCGGCGATCATGTAGTTGACCACCAGCCAGACCGGCCCGCGCCAATAGCGCTTGGCGTCGAAGCGGGGATCGTCGAGATCGTGCGAGGGGACGATGTAGCCTGCCTTGCCGGCGATACGCTCGATGGTGGCGGCGATTGCAGCAGTGCGGGGTTTCGGGATGGCCGAGAAGACCGGCAGGATGCCTCCGACGGAGGCGCTGTCGACGAGCTTTCCGGCGACGCGGTCGAGGCAGAGATATTGGCCGTACGTATCGCTCCACAGCCGCTCCATCGCCGAAAGCCCTTTTTTGGCGCGGCTGCGGTTAGCGTCGGCAATCTCCATTTCGCCAAGCGTCTCGGCGAGATCGGCAAGGTCGGCCGCTGAGCGGATCAGGATGGCGTTGAAGCCGGGATCGACGATCTGGAAGGGTGAGGCATCGTGCAGCTTTGCATTGTCCCAGCCAAGTGCGCGAAAATGCTGCAGCAGCCAGAGGTAGCGGTCATATTGCGCCTTGGTCGGCCGGTGCGCCGGGTCGGCATGCAAGGTGTCGCGGCGCGTATAGGGCTCGACGCCTTCGGTCGGCACGCGCTCGAAGGCATGGTCCCAGTCGATGGAATTGTCGCGGCCGGACTCCCATGGATGGATAATGGCGACCAGTCCTTCGTCTCTTGGATCGCGGTTTTCGTAGAACCAGCGATGCCAGGCGTCGATCTTCGGCAGCAGCGCGCGGGCGCGCTCGGCGGCCAGTTTCTTGTCCCTGGCCCGGTCGAACAGGCGGCGAACCGCAAAGCCCGCCACCGCCGGCTGGGTGATGCCGGAGGTGGCAGTCGGGCGATTGGTCCTCCAGACCTCCGGTCCGGGGAAATAGCTGTCGTTCAGGACATGGAAGACGATATGCGGCACCATGCCGTCCGGCCATTGATGGGCGAACAGCGTCTCGATCTCGGTCCAGGCGCGCGCCTCGTCATAGTGGGCAAGACCGAGCGCGGTCAGGCAGGAATCCCAGTTCCACTGGAACGGATAGAGGCCCTTGGTCGGGATGGTATAGTCGCCGTGGTCGTTTTCCCTGAGCACCTCGACGGCACGGGCGATGGTTTCGTTGACGGCAAGAGAGATCATTGAAGCGTTCGTACTTTCAGGATTGAAGGGCGTTGGCGCGATTGAAGGGCGTTGGCGGGATCAAAGGGCGTTGGTGGTTTCAGGATCGAACCAGCGGATGCGATCGGCTTTGGGCGCAAGTCGCAGGTGGTCGCCGACGGCGATCGCGGCATCCGATTCGAGGATGGCGCGAAACAGCCCACCCTCGACATCGCAGGTGACCAGCGTGTGCGGACCGAGCGGCTCGACGACGCGCACGGTGGCATGCAGCCCCTCGTCACCTGCGTCGACATCTTCGGGGCGAATGGCGAATTCAATTTTGTGCTTGTCCGATTTGGGGCCGGGCAGCGTCAGGCCGGCGACGGTCCAACTGCCGTTCGCAGTCTTCGTCGCGGGGATGAAATTCATCGGCGGATTGCCGATGAAGGAACCGACGAAGCGTGCGGCCGGATTGCGATAGACCTCGACCGGCGAGGCGGCCTGGACGATGTGGCCCTGATGCATGACGGCGATGCGGTCGGCGAGGCTCATCGCCTCGACCTGATCGTGAGTGACATAGATGGTAGTGGTCTTGGACGCGGCGAGCACACCCTTGAGTTCGGCGCGCATTTCGAGCCTGAGCAGCGCGTCGAGATTGGACAGCGGCTCATCCATCAGGATGACGTCGGGCTCCATGGCGAGCGCGCGGGCCACCGCCACACGCTGGCGCTGGCCGCCGGAAAGCTGGCCCGAATAGCGTTTCAGCAATTGTTCGATATGCATGAGCTCGGCGGTGCGGGTGACGCGGCGTTCGACCTCTTGCTGCGGCAATCTCTTCATGCGCAGGCCGAAAGCGATGTTTTCGAACACTGTCAAATGCGGAAAGACCGCATAATTCTGGAACACCATGGCGATGCCGCGGTCGCGCGGCGGCAGATGATCGACGCGACGGCCGCCGATCCAGACCTCGCCCTGGCTCGGCGTTTCCAATCCGGCGACGATCCTGAGCAATGTCGTCTTGCCGCAGCCCGAGGCGCCGAGCAGCACCATGAACTCCTGGTCGGTGATGGTGAGGTCTATCGAATGCAGCGCGGTGAAGCCGCCGAAGCGTTTGGCCACTTGTTTTATGGCGATCTCAGCCATCGGCTTTCTCCCTATCGCGCGTCATCGGTTGGCGATCCCCCACATGGCGAACAGGTATTTGCGGACGGCGAAAATGAAGATCAGCGCCGGGATGACCAGTGCCGCCCCACCGGCGAATTTGAGGTAGAGCGGCGACTCGCCGAGGCTCTGCAGCAGGAAGGCGGTCAGCGTCCGGTTCTCTATGGTGAGCACGGCGGCGGCAAACACCTCGTTCCAGGAGATGGTGAAGGCAAAGACCGCCGAGGCCGCGATGCCGGGCAGTGCCAGCGGCAGGATGACCTTGCGAAACGCCTGCAGACGGGTGCAGCCGAGCGTCCACGCCGCTTCCTCGAGCTCTATCGGAATGCCTGAGAACAGCGAAAAGGTTATCAGCACCGCGAAGGGTAGCGCCAGCGTGGTGTGGACCAGCGCCAGCCCGATGGCGGTGTCGTCGAGACCGGTGCGGATGAACATCACCGCAAGCGGCAGCGCCAGCAGCGGCAGTGGAAAGGCGCGGGTCATTAGCACCAGGAAGCGGAACGTGCCCTTGCCCGGAAAATCGAAGCGCGACAGCGCGTAGCCGGCGGGCGCGCCGAACCCGATCGAGAGGATCATCGTCAGCGTGGCTACCAGGACCGAGTTCCACAGCGCCCTGCCGACGCCGGCGAAATTGATGAAGAAAGACAGGCTGCCGAAATCGAAGGAAGGGAAGAAGCGTTTCGGAAAGGCAGTAACCTCTTCCGGCGACGACAAGGCATTGACTATCAGGAGATAGATCGGCAGCAGCACCCAGACCGAAAGCAGGATGACGGTGGCGACCAGCAGCCAGTTGCCGGCCTGGCGGGTCGCGGGCGCGGCGATTGGCATCTCTGCGACGGCGCTCATATGCGCGCTTCCTTCGGCACCCGCAGCACCCGCAGGAAGAACAGCGTGAGCCCGACCGAGATGGCGAGGATGAGCAGGGCGAAGGCGGCGGCAACGTTGCGGTCCTGCAGCGAGAACTGCCAGTTGTAGGTCTCACCCATCAATACCGGCAAATTGGTGCCGCCGAGCGCCGCCACCACGGCGAAAACCTCGAAGGCGAGGATGACGCGCAGGATGATCGCCGTCTGCAGGCTGGGGCGCAGCAAGGGCAGCGTGATCTTGACGAAGCGCTTCCACGGGCTCGCGCCAAAGACCTCGGCCGCCTCGTGATACTCCCGGGGGATGAGCCCCATGCCAGCGACCAGGATGACCATCATGATCGCAGTCGCGCGCCAGATCTCGGCCAGTATCACTGCGACGAAGATGGTCAGCTTGCTCTGGTAGCCGAGGAACATGACGGGCCTGTCGACGAGGCCGAGGTTCGACAGCAGAGTGTTGAGGAAGCCGGACTGGTCGAAAATGGCGAGCCAGATCAGCCCGGCGGCGAGATCGGAGATGCCGAGCGGAATGGCGAAGATGTAGAGCGCCGCACCCCGCCCGGTTTCAAGCCTGGACACGACCGTAGCCATCAACAGCGCCATAACCAGTTGGATCGGCACGACGATGGCTGCGAGCAGGATGGTGTTCCAGAAGGCGACCGGGAATTTCCAGTTGCCGGTCATGGTTCGAAAATTGTCCAGCGTGAAGCCGCCGTCACGGGTGAAAGCCTCAAAGGCGACCAGCGCGAACGGGTAGAGGAAGAAGACGCAAAGGAACAGCGTCGCCGGCATCAGCAGCAGATAGGGCAGGGCCTTGCCGTGCATGGCATGTCCTTTGGCGTGGTGCGGCTGGCGCCCGGCACGCAACAGGTTCCGGACGCCCCTCGGGAGGATTCTAGTCGACCGGGCAGGCGCCTTCGGACGGCTTATCGGGTGCCCAGCACGGTGCCTTGGCTTGGTCGATGAGGGCCTTCAGCGCCGTCGCCTGTTCCTCGATCACGCCACGCACATCCTGGCCACCGAGCACGATACGCTCGAAACTGTCGACATAGACCTGGTTGAACTTGCCGCCGAGATCGCCGAGTCCCATCGGCAGCAATGCCGGCAGCGCATCCGGCGCACCGGTCATGGTGGCGATCACCGGGCCGAAGGCTTTCACCGAGGCCGGCATGTCGTCGGGCAGATTTACGTCGACCACGGGGAAGAAGTTGGTGGCCTTAAGCGTCGCGATCTGCGTTTCCGGCTTCAGCATGTAGGCAACCAGCGCCTTGGCCTTGTCCATGTCCGGCGAGGTCTTCGGAATGGCGACGCCGGCGACCACCGGCATGTAGCCGCGACCCGCCGGGCCGGCTGGCGCCGGGAAGGCGACGAACTCGTCGGGCCTCTGGTTGAACGCATCGGCAAGCCGCGCCACGTGGTCGAACGCCACCCACACTTCGCCGGTGAGCAGCGGCTCCTGCATGAAGGCATAATTGGTCGAATTCGGGTTGGTGTACTGCCACAATTCCTTGAACTTGTTCCACGCGGTCTCGGCCTCCGCCGAGCGGAACTTGGTCACCATCGAGCCGGTGTAGGACGGATAGAGAAAACCCTCGAAGAAACGGTGCTTCAGCCCCTTCGGTCCGGCCGGGAAGCCGAATTTCGGCGAGCCGGTCTTCTCGGCGATGTTCTTCGACCATTCGATCAGCTGGTCATAGGTGATTTTGTTGAGATCGGCGCCGGCCGGCAGATATTGCAGCGCCTGCTTGTTGGCCGCCATCAGGAAGGTGGCCTGCATCCACGGCAGATATTTCTGTTCGCTTGTGCCGAGCATGCCGAGCTTCTTGTAGGCCTCGTTGAGCTTGACGCCGCCGATATCGACGCCGGACAGATCGACAAGGTTCGCGCCGACCGTGGAGAAGTCGCCATGCAGGCCGCCGAGCACGCCGATGGTGCCGGAGCCGGCCTGCAGCTCGGCCTGGAGGCGGGTGAGCCAGGGCCCGTCCTCGGCGACTTGGTAGTCGACCTGGCCGTCAAACGACTTCAGCACTTCGCTGCGGATTTTCTGCGTCTCCTCCACAGGCCGCGCCTGCGTCGACCAGAACAGCACCTGGGCCTGCGCGCCGCCGATCGCGATCGACAGCGCGAGTGCGGCGCCGGCCAGTGTCTTCAACACATTCATCGTGGTCTTCCTCCCTGGTTTATGCGCCGCCCCAGCGTCAGTTTTGTCCTGTGGGTGCCGGTCCTATGGGTGCCGGGCCATGGCTTGCCCGCGAAACCAATGTCGGCCGGATCAGCCGTGTCAGCGGCGCGGCGGACTTGTCGCCGATGACGGTCAACAGCATCTCGCCGATCTCGCGCGCGCATTGGCGGATCGAGGCATCGAATGTGGTGAGGCCGGGCGGCGCATAGGCCGAGGCGGCGATGTTGTCGAAGCCGATGACGGAAAGGTCGCGAGGGATGACCAGGCCGGCGCGGGCGGCCTCTTCCATGACGCTGAGCGCCAACTCGTCGAACAGCGCGACGATAGCCGTCGGCCGCTCGTCAGCATGCAGCAGCCGGTTGATGGCCTGGATGCGGGCGCCGCGATCGAAGCGCGGCGCCGTCGCTACATCGAGCCTGACCGACGGATCGCCTCGGCGCGCGATCGCTGCGGCGAGCCCGTCTTGCCGCAGATGGCGAAACGTCATCGGCTCGGCGATCGTCACCAGGCCGAAATGGCGGTGCCCGAGATCGTAGAGCATGTCGAAGGCTTCACCGAAGGCGTGCGCGCCATCGGTGTCTAGCCAGTTGTAGGCGAAGTCGGTGTCGAGCAGCCGGCCATGGGCGACGAATGGGAAATTGCGCTGGCGCAGATAGGCGAGCCGTTCGTCGACCTCGGCGATGCGGGTGACGACGACGCCATCGGCGCGTCCGGATTCGACAACATGGCGAAGCACGGAAAGTTCCGACTGGCCTTGCGCCGCGGCGGCGAGGATCAGGTCGGTGCCATGCGAAACCAGCCCTTCGCCAAGCCCGGTGACGAATTCGCCAAGGAAGGAATCGACCAGATTGGGGCCGCGGATCGGCAGCACCATGCCGACAAAGCCGCTGCGGCCTGAGACCAGCGTGCGGGCTGCCGTGTTGGGCACGTAACCGGCCTGGCGCGCGGCTTCAGTGACGCGCTCGCGCGTCTTCAAGGCGATCTGCTGATGGCCGGCAAGCGCCCGCGACACCGTGGTGATCGACAGGTCGAGCTGCGCGGCAAGTTCCTTGAGCGTGGTGACGCGGGCCGGCACCGATCCTCCCGAACAAAGTGTTTGAAGCGTTTGTAATGGGTTTCGGTCAGATTGCAAACGTTTCAAATCCCGGCCGAGCCAATGAGGTGTCGATGGCTTTACAACGGGCCGAACCCTGTTTTTGGCCCGCTTAGCGTGATTTGAACCACGTGGCGCTTGACTCCGACGACACCTTGTGAAAAATTTTGCATCAACTGATAAAAATATCTTAGGGCGGAAATGGTTGGTTTTGGAAACGGCCTCCTGCGCGACGATGAAACCAGTATGGCGACGCGCGCCGCCTGGCTTCATTATGCTGGCGGCCTGACCCAGTCGGAGGTCGCCAAGCGGCTTGGCCTGACCAGCCTCAAGGCGCATCGCCTCATCACCAAGGCCAATCAGGAAGGGCTGGTCAAAGTCTATATCGACGGCGAAGTGTCGGAGTGCGTCGCGCTTGAGGACGAATTGTCCAGCCGCTACGGTCTCAACTATTGCGAGGTCGTTCCTGACTTCGATGGCGAAGACCTGCCGCTCAAGGCGCTTGGCATTGCCGGCGCGCAGTTCCTCAAGCGTGAGATCGAACGCGGCGAGGATACGCTGATCGGCGTCGGTCATGGCCGCACGCTCGCCGCCTGCGTCGAATATCTGCCGCGCATATCGGCCGAAAAGATCCGCTTCGTTTCCCTGCTTGGCGGCCTGACGCGCAAGTTCTCGGCCAATCCGCACGACGTCATTCACCGCCTGGCCGAACGGACCGGCGCGGAAGCCTATGTGATGCCGGTGCCGATGTTCGCCAACACGGTCGAGGATCGAACCGTGCTGCTCGGGCAGAAGGGCATCAGTGAGGTCTTCGATCTCGGCAAGGCCGCCGACCTGCTCATTGCCGGCATCGGCACCGCCGAGCGCGAGGCGTCGCTGGTCGCCACCGGCATGATCGAAAAGGGCGAAATGGAAGAGATCCGCCGAAAGGGCGGCGTCGGCGAACTGCTCGGCCATTTCTTCGACGATGCTGGAAAGGCGGTCGAGACGACGCTTTCCAACCGGGCGCTGGCGCTGGCGCGCGAAGACATCAGCAATCGCAGGATTGTCGCCGTTGCCGGCGGCAAGGTGAAGGTTCGTGCCATTAAATCGGTGTTGGAGGGCCGCTATCTCAAGGGCTTGGTCACCGATGAGCGGACGGCGCGATCACTCGTGGAGCAGACGCCGGTCGGGTAGCCGGCAGCCATTCGATTGAAACTACCCTGTGGAGGAGAAGACACATGCATGAGAAAGAAAAAGACCTGATCGATGCGTTCCTGCGCGGACAAGTTGATCGTCGTGGGCTGATCAAGGGTCTTGGCGCGATGGGCCTTGCCGCTGGCACGGCCGGCACGCTGCTCAATCTGGGGCAGACCCGTGCGCTGGCGGCGGACTTCGACTGGCAGGCGCACAAGGGCAAGACCATCAAGCTCTTGCTCAACAAGCATCCTTACGCGGATGCGATGATCGCCAACCTTGAAAACTTCAAAAAGTTGACCGGCATGGAAGTCGTCTACGACGTCTTCCCGGAGGATGTCTATTTCGACAAGGTCACCGCTGCGCTGTCGGCCAGCTCGCCTGAATACGATGCCTTCATGACCGGCGCCTACATGACCTGGACCTATGGCCCGGCCGGCTGGATCACCGACCTTAACGAGTGGATCAAGGATCCGACCAAGACCAACGTGAACTATGCCTGGGACGACTTCCTGCCCGGTGTCAGGAAGTCCTGCGCCTGGAACGGTCAGCCTGGCGGCGTGCTCGGTTCCGACGACGCCAAGCAGTGGTGCATTCCGTGGGGCTTCGAACAGAACAACATCACCTACAACAAGGGTATGTTCGACAAGGTCGGCGTCAGCGTTCCCGGCAATATGGACGAGATGGTCGCTACGGCGGCCAAGCTCACCAAGGATGTCGGTGGCGGCGTCTACGGCATCGGCGTGCGCGGCTCGCGCTCCTGGGCGACGATCCATCCCGGCTTCCTGTCGGCTTACGCCAATTTTGACCAGAAGGACCTGAATGTCTCGGCCGACGGCAAATTGTCGGCCGCGATGAACACCGCCGAATCCAAGGCATTCCACAAACAGTGGGTCCAGATGATCCAGGAGAGCGGCCCCAAGGACTGGTCGACCTACACCTGGTATCAGGTCGGCACCGATCTCGGCGCCGGCGCCTCGGCGATGATCTACGACGCCGACATCCTCGGCTACTTCATGAATGGCGGCGACAACAAGATGGCCGGCAAGCTCGCCTTTTCAGCCTTCAAGGCCAATCCCGCCGCCAAGGCGCCGACGCCCAACATCTGGATCTGGTCGCTGTCGATGTCCAATTTCTCGAAGGACAAGGACGCCACCTGGTACTTCATGCAATGGGCATCCGGGCCCGAGCATGCACTGTTCGGTGCGACCAAGATGGACTTCGTCAATCCGGTCCGTCAGTCGGTCTGGAACGACCAGATGTTCCGCGAGAGGCTGAACAAGAGCTATCCGGGCTATGTCGAGATGTTCGACATTTCGGCGCCCGGCGCCAGCATCAAGTTCACCCCGCAGCCGCTGTTCTTCGATCTCACCACCGAATGGGCGGCGACGCTGCAGAAGATGGTGGCCAAGGAAGTGCCGATCGACGAAGGCCTCGACATGCTGGCCACCAGCGTCGACGGCCAGCTCAAGGAAGCCGGGCTCGGCTGAGTCCTGGCGGCCGGCTGACCCGCTTCTGCGGGCCAGCCGGCCATTCCACTGCGAAGCGGCGCCTGGAGCATCAGACCCAAAAGTGGAGACCGGTTTTGGGAAAATCCGATGCTCAAACACTGGCGGTGCCGCCACTCGCCCAACCGGCCGCCTAGCTCCCTGGGCGGCCGGCAGGGCGAAGCAACAGAGATGACGGGTGAGCAACGATGACTGCGGCGACAATGCAAAGAAACAGGCCTTCCGGCTTCAGGATCAGCAAGAAAGTGCTGCCCTATGTCCTCAGCCTGCCGGCCTTGCTCGTCTGCATCGGCATCCTGATCCCGTTCTTCACATCGGTCGTCTATTCGTTCCAGCGCTACCGGCTGAGCCAGCCCTGGGCGCGGCAGTTCAACTGGGGCGACAACTATATCTCGTTTTTCACGGACCCGAGGTTCTGGAACACGCTGGAGATATCGCTGCTCTATGCCGGCATCACCGTGCTGCTCGAACTGCTTCTCGGTCTCGGCATCGCCATGCTGCTGCAGAAGCGCTCGACGCTAAACAACTTCATCTCGATCATGCTGTTGATGCCGCTGATGACGGCGCCGGCGCTTGCCGCGCTGATGTGGAAGCTGATGACCAATCCCGGCTTTGGCGTGCTGAGCTATCTCGCCAGCCTGATCGGACTGCAGGATTTCCGCTGGGCCTCGTCGCCGTCGACCGCGCTTTTCACGGTGGTCCTTGTTGATATCTGGGTCTACACGCCCTTCATCATGATCCTGCTGCTTGCCGGCCTGCGCAGCCTGCCGACGCAGCCCTTCGAGGCGGCAGCACTTGACGGCGTGCCGCGGAGTTTCGTGTTCTTCCGCATCACCTTGCCGATGCTGACACCCTACATCCTGACGGCGACTCTGTTCCGTCTGCTGGATTCCATCCAGCAGTTCGACA
Source organism: Mesorhizobium sp. WSM4841 (assembly GCF_055811515.1). Lineage (NCBI taxonomy): Bacteria > Pseudomonadati > Pseudomonadota > Alphaproteobacteria > Hyphomicrobiales > Phyllobacteriaceae > Mesorhizobium > Mesorhizobium sp. WSM4841. The sequence continues at coordinate 56,964 of NZ_JBVVQC010000011.1, read as the reverse complement.
TCATCTATGCCATGACCCAGGGCGGTCCGGGCGATACGCTGACTGTCTTCCAGGTCGAGGCCTACCTCAACTTCTTCCAGTCGACCAATGTCGGCCGCTCGGCGGCGCTGATGATCATCCTGTGGGCGATCACCTATTTCCTCTCGAACATCTTCATCAAGAACTGGCTGCGGCTGCGCGAACGCGCTCGCGGCCAGGCATAGGAGGCTGAGATGGAACACACCTCGCTTCTCGAACGCATCCTGCGCGGCATAGCGCTGACGCTGGTCGTGATCTTCTTCATGTTCCCCATCGTCTGGATCCTCATGATGTCCTTCCAGACCAACGAGACCATCCTGCGGATTCCGCCGCAGCTTGTCTTCAAGCCGACGCTGGCCAACTACACCGCACTGATCACCGGAAAGCTGACGACGGCAGCCGGCACGCTCGACATCGCCTTCATGCGCAACCTCTGGAATTCGGTGTTCCTGTCGGTCACCTCGGTCGCCGTCGCGCTGCTGCTCGGCGTTCCCGCCGCTTACGCCTTTGCCCGGCACAAGTTCCGCGGGTCGGAGGACATTGCCTTCACGCTGCTGTCGTTCCGGTTCGCGCCGGCGCTGCTGGTGCTGCTGCCGCTGACCCTCTATTTCCAGAAACTTGGACTGGCCAACACCTATATCGGGCTGATCTGGGTCTATCAGCTGATCTGCCTGCCGCTGATCCTGTGGATCGTGCGCGGCTATTTCGAGGACATCCCGGCCGATATCGAATATGCCTATCGCATTGCCGGCCATTCCTGGTTCGCCACCTTCCGCAAGATCGCGCTACCGCTCGCCGGCCCCGGCATTGCGGCGGCCGGCCTGCTCGCCTTCATCTTCGCCTGGAACAATTTCGTTTTCGCCCTCGTGCTCGCCTCGGCCGACAAGCAGCCGGTGACAGTCGGCGCGCTCGCCTTCATCACCTCCTCCGGCATCCAGTACGGCCAGATCTCGGCAGCGATCGTGCTGTCGATCACCCCGACGCTGGCGCTTGCGCTTTACGCGCAGCGCTATCTCGTCGAAGGCCTGTCGCTCGGCGCGGTGAAAGGATAGCTCCGATGGCCAGCCTTGAATTGCGAAATGTCGTCAAACGCTACAAGAGCCAGACTGTGCTCGACAATCTGTCGCTGAGCGTCGCCGATGGCGAAACCCTGGTCCTGTTCGGACCGTCCGGCGCCGGCAAGACGGTGCTGCTGCGGCTCATAGCCGGCGTCATCGACCCCGATGAAGGAAAGATACTTATCGGCGGCGAGGACATGACCGACCTTGACGCCGAGTTCCGCGGCGTCGGCATGGCGTTCCAGAATTTCGCGCTGTTTCCGCACATGACCGCCTTCGACAACATTGCGACACCGCTTCAGGCCAAGCGATCGTCGCAAAGTGCGATGAAGTCGGGCGTCGAGAGCGTTGCCAAGCTGCTGAAGATCGGCCACGTGCTCAGCCATAAGCCACGGGCGCTGTCCAACGGCCAGAAGCAGCGCACCGCACTCGCCCGCGCTCTGGTCGGCGCGCCGCCGGTGCTCCTGCTCGACGACCCCTTGCGCAACGTCGATGCCAAGCTGCGCTTCGAGATGCGGCTCGAACTGCCGAGGCTGCTGGCCGACCGTGGCGCGACCGTCGTCTACGTCACCCAGGACTACAAGGAGGCCATGGCGCTCGGCGACCGCATCGCGGTGATGTCGCAAGGTGTCATCAAGCAGCTCGGCACGCCCGAGCAGATCTATCGCGAGCCGGCCAACATCGAGATCGCGCGGCTGTTCGGCGATCCGACGATCAACCTGCTCGACGTCAAGCCGTCGCGCGATGCCAAGGGCATCTATATCGGCCTGTCGAATGTTCAGGTCCATCTGACGGGCGCCTATGACGCGACGGTCGGCCGCGATTGCGTGATCGGCTTGCGGCCCGAAGCGCTGCGCTTCGTCGACGAAGGCACGCCCGTTGCCATACCGGTGACCGTCGAGGCGGAGACGCCGCTCAACGAAAAGATCGTCACACTGGTGCGCACCGTGCGCGGCCGCGAAATCCTCGTCTCCCGGCCGGCCGGAACACCGGGTCAAACCGAGGGCAGGGCCCACATTGCCGTCGACGGCAAAAGTGCGCTGCTGTTCGATCATGCCAGCGGCGATCGCATCGGCGCCAGCAACGTGGTCAATCTGCGCAGCGGAGAAGCGGCATGAGCCAGAGCGCACTCGCCATCTCAGGCGTCGACAAGTTCTACGGCCCGATCGACAGGGGCGTGCACGCCGTCCAGAACCTGACGATCGAAATTGACAAAGGCGAGATCGTCGCACTGCTCGGCTCGTCCGGCTGCGGCAAGACCTCGACATTGCGCATGATCGCCGGCTTCGAGGAGGTCTCGCGCGGCACCATCTCGGTCGCCGGCCGCAAGGTGCATGCGCTGCCGCCGGTCAAGCGCAATGTGGCGATGGCGTTCGAGGGCTATTCGCTCTATCCGCCGCTGACCGTGCGCGAGAACATGGCGTTTGCGCTGAAGGCGGCCAAGCTGCGGAAAAGTGACGTCGATGCGAAAGTTGCCAGCATCGCCAAGCTGCTCGAAATCGAGGACGTTCTTGAGCGCTATCCGAGTTCCATCTCCGGCGGCCAGCAGCAGCGCGCCAGCCTCGGCCGGGCGCTGATCCGCGAGGCCGACCTGCATCTGCTGGACGAACCGATGGGCCAGCTCGAACCGCAGCTTCGCGCCGTGCTGCGCGGCCGTATCAAGCACTTCATCAAGGAGCGCGGCCTGACCGCGATCCTGGTCACCCACGACCAGACCGAGGCCAACGCGCTTGCCGACCGGATCGCGGTGATGGAAGGCGGCGTGTTGCAGCAGTTCGACACGCCCGACATGCTCAAGCAGCGGCCGGCCAACCTGTTCACCGGCACCTTTGTCGGCGAGCCGCCGATGAATGTCTTCGAAGCCTATGTCGGCACGGCTGCCGACAAGATCAATCTGCGACTGCCCGACGGACTTTCGCTCGATTATGACAAGGACGCGTTCAGCGGCTCGGTTCGCGACGAATTGCTCAAACGGCAGCGGGTCGTCATCGGCATCAGGCCCTATGCTGTTCGCCGCTCGAAGGACGGCGTGCCGGCCACGGTTTCGGCCAACCAATGGCTCGGCGACCAGACGCATATCGCGGCGGATTTCGCCGGCGGTTCGCTGGTCCTGGTCGAGCACGACCGAACCCGCCTGGAGCTTGGCGCGCCGATCAATATCAGCATCGATCCGAAAAACCTGCACGTCTTCGATCAGTCCAGCGGCATGGCCATTTCGCACGGCATGGAGCTCGCCTGATGCGGGATGTGCTGATCGGCATCGACGCCGGCACGTCTGTCATCAAATCCGTCGCCTTCGACACGGCGGGCCGGCAGCTCGCGGCTGCGGCGGTGCCGAACCGGTATGAGACCTTGCCGGGCGGCGGTGCCGAGCAGGATCTGGCGCGCACCTGGGCCGATACCGCGACCACCCTGCGCGAACTTGCCGACAAGGTTCCGAACCTCGCCAGCCGCACCATCGCGATCGCCGTGACCGGACAGGGCGATGGCACCTGGCTGATCGACAAGGACGGTGAGCCGGTCGCCAAGGGCTGGCTGTGGCTCGATGCGCGCGCTGCCGCGATCGTCGAGGAGATCCGTGCGCGGCCCGATGACCGGCTTCGTTTCGAAAAGACCGGCAGCGGGCTCGCCGCCTGTCAGCAGGGGCCGCAGCTTGCCTTCATGAAGCGCAGCGCGCCCGACAGGCTTGCCGGCGCCGCGACGGCATTCCATTGCAAGGACTGGCTCTATTTCAAGCTGACCGGCGAACGCGCCACCGATCCGTCCGAGGGCACCTTCACCTTTGGCGACTTCCGCACCCGCGGCTATTGCGACGAGGTGCTTGAGGTGCTCGGCGTCGCCGATCTCAGGCATCTGCTGCCGCCGATCGTCGACGGCACCAGGCATAGCGCCGGCCTGTCGGCGGCGGCTGCCGAAGTGACCGGGCTGCTTTCCGGTACGCCGGTGGTGCTGGCCTATGTCGACGTGGCCTGCACCGCGCTCGGCGCCGGCCTGCTCGACCGCGAGCGCAAGCCCGGCTGCTCCATCATCGGCTCCACCGGCATGCATATGCGGCTTGCGCAGACGCCGGACGAGGTGCTGCTCAACGAGGCGGCGACCGGCTACACGATGACGATGCCGGCGCCCGGCGTCTTTGCGCAAATGCAGTCGAACATGGCGGCGACGCTCAACATCGATTGGGTTCTTAGCCTCGCCTCCGGCATTCTCGCTTCGCAAGGCATTACGCGCAGCAATGGCGAGATGATCGCGCTGGTCGATGAATGGATATCGTCATCGGAGCCCGCATCGCTGCTCTATCAGCCCTACGTGTCGGAGGCCGGCGAGCGGGGGCCGTTCGTCGATGCCAATGCCAGGGCCGGCTTCGTCGGCATTTCGTCGCGGCACGGTTATGCCGACATGGTCCGCGCCGTTTTCGAGGGACTGGCCTTCGCGTCGCGCGATTGCTATGCCGCCATGGGGCCGCTGCCGAGCGAAATCCGGCTGACCGGCGGTGCGGCCAGAAGTCCGGCTCTGCGCAAGATCCTGGGTGCTGTCGTCGGCGCCGCCATTCGCACCAGCCAGCGCGAGGAAGCCGGTGCGGCGGGCGCCGCCATGATCGCTGCGGTCTGCGTCGGCCAATACAAGTCGATGGACGAATGCGTCGGCGAGTGGGTCACGCCGCTGCTGGGTGCGGCGGAGCCGAGCGACCCAAAACTTGCCGCGATCTATGAGCGGGCGGTTCCGTCCTACACTTTGGCGCATGAGGCGCTGCGGCCGGTCTGGCGATCGATGGCCGCATCCAGGACAAACTGAGAAGTCGAGCATGCGTAAGAAGATTGCAATCATTGGCGACCGCTTCATGCTCCCCGAAGTCTTTCGCGAGAAAATCGAGAACGCCTGCGGCGACAATCTCGACATTCGCACCCTTGAGGCGGCCTGGCCCGACGAGCCGATGGAATTCGGCAATGCGGCGCTCGGCCTCGACAAGGTGAAGGAGTATTTTGGCGATCCGGACGAGGTGGTCGATTTCATTGGCGACGCCGAGATATTCGTCACCCAGCTTGCGCCGCTCTCCGAGACCATGATGCAGCGTCTGCCTACTCTGAAACTGGTTGCGGTCTCGCGCGGTGGCCCGATCAACATCGACATGGGCGCCGCCAGGGCCCACGGCATCACCGTCGTCAATGTGCCCGGCCGCAATGCAAGTGCTGTGGCCGAGTTCACCATCGGCGCCATCCTTGCCGAGACGCGGCTGATCCGGGTCGGGCACGAAGCCTTGCGCAAGGGGGAATGGCGCGGCGATCTCTACCGGGCCGACCGTACCGGCCGCGAGCTCAACGAAATGACCGTCGGCGTCATCGGCTACGGCAATATCGGCACCAAGGTTGTCCGCCTGCTGCGCGCGTTCGGCTGCCGCATCCTGGTCACCGATCCCTATGTGCAACTGAGCGCCGAAGACCGCAATGACGGCGTCGAACTGGTCGCGCTCGACGATCTCCTGTCCCGCTCCGATGTGGTCACGCTTCATCCCCGGGTGACTGAGGAAACCCGCGGCCTGATCAACAAGGACACCATCGCCCGGATGAAGCCGGGGGTGATTTTCATCAACACCGCGCGCGGGCCGCTGGTCGACTACGACGCGCTCTACGATGCGCTGGTCTCGGGCCATATCGGCAGCGCCATGCTGGAGACGTTCGCGGTCGAGCCGGTGCCTGCGGACTGGCCGCTGCTGCAGCTTCCGAACGTCACGCTGACGCCGCATATCGCCGGCGCGTCGGTGCGCACGGTGACCTATGCGGCCGAGCAGGCGGCCGAAGAGGTGCGCCGCTTTATCGCCGGGCTCCCGCCGGTCAACCCATGCTGAAGGTCGCGGCAGCCATGAAACACAATCCAGGCACTGAGGACCCGGCGAGATGAGCGGCGCCGCTGAAATCGTCGATCTCTTCGTCATCGGCGGCGGCGTCAACGGCGCCGGCATCGCGCGCGACGCGGCCGGCCGCGGGCTTTCCGTCATTCTGTGCGAGAAGGACGATCTGGCCGAAGGCACCAGTTCGCGATCGGGAAAGCTCGTCCATGGCGGCCTGCGCTATCTCGAATATTATGAGTTTCGGCTGGTGCGCGAGGCGCTGATCGAGCGCGAAGTGCTGCTTGAATCGGCGCCGCACATCATCTGGCCGATGCGCTTCGTGCTGCCGCACAGCCCTGACGACCGGCCGGCCTGGCTGGTCCGGCTCGGCCTGTTCCTCTACGACCATCTCGGTGGCCGCAAGCGGCTGCCGGCCACCCGCACACTCAACCTGCGCACCGCGCCCGAAGGCGCGCCGATCAAGGATGCGTTCAAGCGCGGTTTCGAATATTCCGATTGCTGGGTCGACGACGCCCGTCTCGTCATCATCAATGCGCTCGACGCGGCGGAACAGGGAGCCAAGGTCCTTACCCGGACCGCCTGCACCGCCGCCCGCCGTGAAAACGACCTGTGGTCGGTCGAGATGCGCGACAGCCGAACCGGCGTCAGGACCACGGTTCGGGCACGGGCACTGATCAACGCCGGAGGTCCCTGGGTCAACGACATCATCAACCGCGTGGCCGGCCAGAACTCCAAGCGGAACGTGCGCCTGGTCAAGGGCAGTCACATCGTCGTGCCGAAATTCTGGGAAGGGCGGCAGGCCTATCTCGTCCAGAACAGCGATAAGCGCGTGATCTTCATCAATCCCTACCAGAACGATCTGGCCCTGATCGGCACCACCGACATTCCCTATGACGGGCGGCCGGAAGATGTGAAGGCTGATATCAGCGAGGTCGACTATCTGATCAGGGTGGTCAACCGCTACTTCAAGCGTGAGCTTGCGCGGAGCGATGTCATCTACTCGTTCTCGGGCGTCAGGCCGCTCTATGACGACAACGCCGACAATCCGAGCGCGGTGACGCGCGACTATATTTTCGAGCTCGACGCGTCGGCCGGGCAGGCGCCGCTGCTCTCCGTCTTCGGCGGCAAGATCACCACCTTCCGCAAACTGGCCGAGCACGCGCTGGACCGGATCGCCCCGTTCTTTCCGAAAATGGGCAAGCCATGGACGTCGAAAGGCTATCTGCCGGGCGGCGATATCGCCAATGCTGACTTTGAGCAGTTTCTCGGCGATCTCGGCCGCGAATATCCCTGGATGCCGGCATCGCTGGTCAAGCACTATGGCCGGCTCTACGGCACCAGGACGCGCGTTCTGGTCGGGGCGGCCAGGTCGCTCGCCGATCTGGGGCGGTGCTTCGGCAAGGATTTTTTCGAACGCGAAGCCAATTATTTGTCCGAGCACGAATGGGCGCTGACCGCTGCCGATATTCTCGAACGGCGCACCAAGCACGGCCTGCATCTGTCCGCCGCAGAAAGAGCCGCCTTCGAGGACTGGTGCGCGGGTCGGCTGGTGAAAGCAAGCTGATGGCGTTTACGCTTTCCCTCAACACCAATCCGCTGGTCAACCGTTTTGCCGAACCGGACGATCTGATCGACGCGATCGCCTACGACATCGGCATCCGGGACGTGCAGCTCACACATGAATTCGTCAATCCCGGCTGGCCGGCGGCAACGATTTCGAAATTCATCCGCCTGTTCCGCACGGCGCTCGACCGCACTGGCGTGCGCGTGACGTCCGGGATGACCGGCCCTTATGGGCGGCTCAACCATTTCGGCCATCCCGACGCCGACGTGCGCCGCTACTACGTCGATTGGTTCAAGACCTTTGCCGACATATCGGCCGAGCTCGGCGCCGGCGGCATGGGCACCCAGTTCGCGATCTTCACGCACAGGGATTTCGACGATCCGGAGCGTCGCACGCGGCTTTTCGACATCGCGCTGGAATGCTGGCGTGAGGTCGCCGAGCACGCCAAGGCGGCGGGTTTGACCTACCTGTTTTGGGAGCCGATGTCGGTCGGCCGCGAATTCGGTCATACGATCGAAAGCTGTCGGGTCCTGCACAACCAGATCGAAGCGGCCGGCATGGCCATCCCGTTGAAGATGATGGTCGATATTGACCATGGCGACGTGACCTCGAGCAACCCGGCCGACATCGATCCCTATGCCTGGGCCGAAGCCTTTCCCAGGGTATCGCCGATCATCCACATCAAACAGTCGTCGATGAACAAGGGCGGCCATTGGCCGTTCATCGCCGCCTACAACAAGGACGGCCGCATCACGCCGGAAAAGCTTCTGGAGACGGTTCGCCGCGGCGGCGGCGTCGACAACGAGATCTGCCTCGAACTTTCGTTTCGTGAACGCGAGCCGGTCGACCACCAGGTCGTCGCCATGATCCGCGAGTCGGTCGACTACTGGGCGCCGTTTATCGAGACCGGCAGGGCGGCGATTTTGCCGCGAACCGAGTAGAACCGGCGGGGCAATTGGACGAATCCCCCTCACCCGGATTGCCAACCGAATTGCAAAGGGCAATTCGGGGCAATCCGACCTCTCCCCGAGGGGAGAGGAGATCGCCGGCGTTGCCGCCAGCCTCTTCTCCCCAGCGGGGAGAAGGTGGCCGCGAAGCGGCCGGATGAGGGGGAGCCTCACTCAGCCGAATTTCGGGTCGAGACTGCCCGACTTGTAGCGCTTGGCCATTTCCGAGACCGGCAGCGGCTTGATCTTGGGGGCGTTGCCGGCGGTGCCGAACTGCTCGAAGCGCTCCTTGCACAGCTTCCTCATCGCGGCCATTGCCGGCGTCAGATACTTGCGCGGGTCGAACTCGCTCGGGTTTTCGGTCAGCACCTTGCGGATCGCGCCGGTCAGCGCCATGCGGTTATCGGTGTCGATGTTGATCTTGCGCACGCCGTGCTTGATGCCGCGCTGGATCTCCTCGACCGGCACGCCCCATGTCGGCTTCATCTGGCCGCCATATTTGTTGATGATCTCCTGCAGCTCTTCCGGCACCGAGGACGAGCCGTGCATGACGAGGTGCATGTTCGGCAGGCGGCGATGGATCTCCTCGATCACATTCATGGCCAGAACCGCGCCGTCCGGCTTGCGCGAAAACTTGTAGGCGCCGTGGCTGGTGCCCATGGCGACGGCCAGCGCGTCGACATGCGTGTCCTTGACGAACTGCACCGCCTGCTCCGGATCGGTCAGCAACTGGTCGTGGCTGACGGCGCCTTCGACGCCGTGGCCGTCTTCCTGTTCGCCGCCGCCCATCTCCAGGGAGCCGAGAACGCCGATCTCGCCTTCCACCGACACGCCGCCCCAATGCGCCATATCGACGACGCGCCGCGTGATACCGGAATTATGATCGTAATCGGCCGGCGTCTTGCCGTCTTCCTTCAGCGATCCGTCCATCATCACCGAGGTGAAGCCATACTGGATCGCGGTCACGCATGTGGCTTCGTTGTTGCCGTGGTCGAGATGCATGCAGACCGGGATATCGGGGTGGATTTCGACCAGCGCGTCGATCAGCTTGGCCAGCACGACGTCGTTGGCATAGGCGCGGGCGCCGCGGCTCGCCTGCAGGATAACAGGCGATTTGGTCTCCTCGGCGGCCTCCATGATGGCGAGGCCCTGTTCCATATTGTTCATGTTGAACGCAGGCACGCCATAGCCGTGTTCGGCGGCATGGTCGAGCAATTGTCTCAATGTGATGCGAGCCACCCAATAGTCTCCCGTATTTGATTTCAAGCCTATGGTTGCGAGCCGTTCGTTCGTCGTTCAGCCCACTGATGCTTCTGGCCGGATTTCCGGAGAACCGCAACCTTTGGCCAAGGCGCCGGGAGCAATTCTTGTTACAAGACAGCAATCGAAAGCGAATAATATCCCAAAGAAATGTAACATGATCACAAAAATTTAGATACCTATGCGATTTCCTCTGTTATAATGGCTTTCGCTCGCCGTTTCCGCCACCGCGGATTCGCAGCGGACTGGAATTCAGGAAACAGGCTGGGCAATGAAGAGCGACGGCCGGCGGCAAGGCATCATGGATTTTCTGATGGACACTGGCACGGCGAGTGTCGATGAGCTTGCCACGCGCTTCGGCGTGTCGAAGATGACCGTGCATCGCGATCTCGACGAGCTCGAGGAAAGCGGCTTCCTGCGCAAGGTGCGCGGCGGCGCCTCGATCCAGCCGAGCGGCCTTTTCGAGAGTGATTTCCGCTACCGTCAGAAGCAGGCCGCCGAGGAGAAGCAGCGCTTGGCGGTTGCCGCCGTGGCGATGATCGAACCGGGCCAGACGGTGATCATCGACGACGGCTCGACGGCGGGCGGCATTGCGCGCCACCTTGCGGATCTGCGCCCGCTGACGGTGATCTCCAACAATCTGGCCGTCATCCAGGATCTGGCAGGCGTTGGAGGGATCACCCTGATCGCGCTCGGCGGCCAGTACAGCAAGAAGTTCCACGGTTTCTTCGGCCTGCTTGCCGAGGACACGTTGAGATCGTTGCGCGCCGATGTGGCCTTCCTGTCGTCGTCGGCCATCCACGGCGCTTCCGCCTTCCACCAGGACCAGGAAGTGGTCCACACCAAGCGGCTGATGATGGCCGCCGCCGCCCGCAAATATCTGCTGGTCGATCACGGCAAGTTCGGCCGCACGGCCCTGCATTTCCTGACCGATCTCAAGGCGTTCGACGCCGTCTTCACCGGTCGCGAACTGGAAACCCAGATGCGCGAGGCGCTGGATGGCGCCGGTGTTTCGCTAACGCTAGTCGAGAAGGACTAGACCATGATCCCGAAAAGTGGGAACCGGTTTTCGGAAAAGATCATGGTCAAAGAAGGAGATAGAGCCCCATCCCGCTTCGCGGGATGGAACAGGCTCTAGAAGGAGGACGCGTGGTTTACTGGGTCGGCACAAGCTGGAAAATGAACAAGACGCTTGCAGAGGCGACTGACTTCGCCAAGGCGCTGGCGGGATTCGTTCCCGGTCTCGACGACCGCATCCAGCCCTTCGTCATCCCGCCCTTCACGGCGGTCCGCGAGGTCAAGAAAGCGTTAGCGACGACGCGGGTCAAGGTCGGCGCCCAGAACATGCACTGGGCCGACGCCGGAGCCTGGACCGGGGAGATCTCGCCGGTGATGCTGACGGATTGCGGGCTCGACCTCGTCGAGCTCGGCCATAGCGAACGGCGCGAGCATTTCGGCGAGACCGACAACGCGGTCGGCCTTAAAACCGCAGCGGCGGTGAAGCACGGGCTTGTGCCGCTCATCTGCGTCGGCGAGACATTGGCGCAACGCAACAGCGGCCAGGCCGATGCGGTGCTGGCCTTGCAGGTGCATGGCGCGCTGCAATATCTCGAAGGCCAGGCAAAGGCGGCGACGATCGTGTTTGCTTATGAGCCGGTCTGGGCGATCGGCGACAAGGGCATTCCGGCAAGTGCCGACTATGCCGACAGGCAGCAGGCGCTGATCAAGAAGATCGCCGGCGATCTTCTGCCGTCCATACCGCCGGTGCTTTATGGCGGCAGCGTCAATCCGCAAAATGCCGCCGAGTTGATCGGCCAGCCTCATATCGACGGACTGTTCATTGGCCGCTCCGCCTGGCAGGCGGATGGTTACATCGACATCCTTCAACGCGCCTCGGCGGCGATCTGAATCAATCGAATAGGAAAGGACAGAAAAAATGAAAATAGCTATTGGAGCCGACAGCGCCGGCAAGCCGCTGCTCGACGTCATCGCCGCGCATCTGGCCACCAAACCCGGCCTCGCCGTCAGCGATCTCAGCCAAGCCGGTTGCTATGCCGACCTGTCGCAGAAGCTCGCCCAGACCATCCTCGACGGCGAGAACGATCGCGGCATCCTGTTTTGCGGCACCGGTATCGGCGTTTCCATCTCGGCCAACAAGGTGCCCGGCATTCGCGCAGCACTCACCCACGACACCTATTCGGCGGAGCGCGCGGCCAAATCCAACAATGCCCAGATCATCACAATGGGCGCCCGTGTCATCGGCCCGGAACTGGCCAAGTCGATCGTCGACGCCTGGCTCGCATCGGAGTTCGATGAAAAGGGACCGTCGGCCGGCAATGTCCAGGCGATCGACAGGCTCGACGCGGCGAAGCTGGGCTAAGCCAGGCTTTTCCGGATCGCGCCGATGACGGTGACTGCCGACGCGGCGCCAGGGTCCACGTGCCCGAGTGACCGCTCGCCGAGCCGCGACGAGCGGCCCTTCGCGGCGATCATATCCTTGGTCGCCTCGGCGCCCCGTTCGGCTGCTTGAAGCGCTGCCTCAAGGCTTTCGGACACGGTCTTGCCTGAGGCATGCGCGGCCGCCGCTGCTTGCGCCGCCGGCAGCCAGGCGTCGACCATCGTCTTTTCGCCGATCTCCGCCTTGCCGCGATCCTGGATGCCTTGCGCCATCGCCTGGAACAGGGCGATGAAATCGGCACCCGCCAAGGTCGCCTTGCCCTTGACGGCGGCCGCGCCGCGCATGAAGGCCGTCGCATAGAGCGGGCCTGACGAAGCGCCGACGGCGTTGAGGAACGATTTCGCCGCGGTGTTGAGGAGAGCTGTCGGCTCGGTCGCCGAAAGGTCCAGCGGCGCCAGCGCATCGCGCACCGCACCGAAGCCGAGCGCCATCGCGATGCCGTGATCGGCGTCGCCGATGACGCCGTCGAGCTGGCAGAGCCGGTCCTTGTCGACTTCGATCGCCACCGCGATCGCATCGAACATTGTTTTCAAGTCGGCCGTATCGATGGATGTCATGGATGCTACTTTCATCCGGCGCGGAACATGGCGCAGTCGCAAGGATGGTCGAGCATCGTCTGCAATTCGCCGTCGACATGCATCAGCGTCACCGAGGCGCCGGCCATTTCGAGCGAGGTGCAATAATTCCCGACCCAGGTTGCATGAACTGACACACCGATGTCATCGAGCCTCTGCTTGGCGCGCCGATTCATGATGTAGAGCTCCATCAGCGGCGTCGAGCCGAGCGAATTGATGAGCACGGCGACCTTGTCGCCACGCGCCGGCGCCATCTCGTCGAGGATCTTGTCCAGCATCTCATCGGTGATCTCGTCGGCCGTTTTCAGCTTTCCGCGCGCGATGCCCGGCTCGCCATGGATGCCCATGCCGATCTCCATCTCGTCGGGCCCGATTTCGAAATTCGGCCGGCGGGTCTGCGGCAGCGAACAGGGCGACAGCGCCACGCCCATGGTGAAGGTGTGATCGTTGGCCTTCCTGGCGATACGCTGGCATTCGTCGAATGACAGCATCCGGTCGCAGGCGGCACCCGCAGCCTTGAAGATGAAGAAATTGCCGGCAACACCACGGCGCTTTTGCCTCTGGTCACGCGGCGCCGATGCGACGTCGTCAGTGGTCAGCACCGTGCGCACCTCGATGTCGTCCATCGCCGCCATCTCTGCGGCCATATCGAAATTCATCACGTCGCCGGCATAGTTGCCGTACATGAACAGCACGCCGGCGCCGCCGCTGGCCGCCTTGGCGCATTCGAGGATCGGGTCCGGCGGCGGCGACGCAAAGACGTTGCCTATTGCCGCCGCGTCGGCCAGCCCCTTGCCGACGAAGCCGAGGAATGTCGGCTCGTGGCCGGAGCCGCCGCCGATGACGAGGCCGACCTTGCCCTGGCGAGGTCCATCGCGGGCGATGATCGAGCGTGGGCTGCCCTCCGCGCTTTTGAGATGGCGGGGATGCGCGGCCAGGATACCCTCCAGCATCTCGTCGACAGTGCGGTTGCCGTCGTTGATGATCTTCTTGGTCTGCACTTGCATCCTCCCGATTTCGGTATTTTCGCAGATAGTACAGCGTGTTACCGGGATTTCTACCCAGGGACGGACATTTCACGCGGCAATACGTTCCCGCGCGGCCAGGATCTGCATGCAGGCGTGGGCTGCCTCTTTTGCCCCTGAAGTGCTCGAAGAAGAAGCGGTGGGAAGAGCTGATAACTTGCCCCGTCAAATGGCGATCACCGGCAAGGCAGGCAGCAGCTTGTCCAAGGTGATGGGAAATTCACGCACCCGCACGCCGGTTGCGTTGTAAATGGCGTTGGCGACTGCAGCCCCTGCACCGCAGACGCCGAGTTCGCCGAGACCCTTCGCGCCAAGTGGATTGGCCTTGTCGTCATGCTCCTCGAGGAAGACGACCTCCATCTCGGGGACGTCGCCGTTGATCGCGACGTGATACTCGGCAAGGTCGTGATTGACGAAGTGGCCATAGCGCGGATCGAGCACCGTCTGTTCCATCAGCGCCGCACCGATCCCCCAGGTCATGCCGCCGATGATTTGCGAGCGCGCAGTCTTGGCGTTGAGGATACGGCCCGCGCCTATCACCGCCAGCATCCGGCGCATGCGGATCTCACCGGTATCGCAATCGACTGCGACCTCGGCGAAATGCGCGCCATAGGAATGCTGCGAGTAAGCCTTGTATGACTGGGTGGTAGCGCCTGCGGCTATCGAGCCTTCGGCCTCGAACCCGTCGGGAGCGATCCGCCGGATGAGATCGGCCAGACTTGCCGACCTCTGGCCGACCCTCACCTCGCTGTTAGCAAAGCTTGCCTCGGTGGCGTTCGCGCCACGCAACGGTGAGGCCTCGCTCGACTGCGCCGCCTTCAGGATCCGTTCCTTGAGGGCGTTGCAGGCGTTGTGCAGCGCCGACCCCGCGCTCGCCGCGCCCCAGGACCCGCCTGAGCCGGCGGTGCGCGGGAAGCGGCTGTCGCCAAGCTCCACTTTGATGGACGAGATCGGCAGACCGAGGCTGTCCGCAGCGATCTGGGTCAGGATCGTATAAGTGCCGGTCCCGATATCCGTCATGTCGAGCCGCGCCGTCACCCGGCCGTCCCGGTCGATCGCAACCCGCGCCGTCGCCGCGCCGATGTAGTTCGGACGGATCGCCGCCGCCATGCCGTAGCCGATGAGCTTGCGGCCCTCTCGGGTGCTGCCCGGCGTCGGGTTTCTCCGCTGCCAACCGAAACGGCTGGCGCCTTCCTCCATGCAGGCGACGAGGTTGCGGGTGGAGAACGGCACGCCGCGCTCGGGATCCTGTGCCGGTTCGTTACGGATCCTGAGTTCGATCGGGTCCAGGCCGAGCCGCTCAGCGAGCTCATCCATGGCGCATTCGAAAGCCAGCATGCCGGGCGCTTCGCCGGGCGAGCGCATCCATTCGCCACGGTTGATATCCAGCGGAACCAGGCGATGGCGGGTGACACGGTTCGGCGCCGCATAAAGCGAGCGGGCAAAAACTGCCGTTTGCTCGCAGTACTCCTCGAAGCTGGACGTTGCCGACCAGACGTCGTGCGCGATCCCGGTGAGCCGCCCGTCGGTGTCCGTACCGAGACGTACCTGTTGGATCATCTCTGCGCGGTGACCGGCATTGGCAAACATCTGTTGTCGCGTCAGCGCGATCTTGACGGGACGCTGCAGGACCTGCGCTCCAAGCGCGGCCAGGATTGTATCGGAATGGGCAATCAGCTTGGAGCCGAAGCCTCCGCCGATGAAGGGGCTGATGATGCGCACACGCTCGGGCGGAATGCGAAGCGTGCTTGCGACCCCCGCCCGGAAATTCGCCAAGGTCTGCGCCGATGTATGGATCGTCAGCTCGTTGCCTGACCAGGCGGCGAGCGTCGCATGGGGTTCCATCGGATTGTGATGTTCGAAGGGCGTCCGGTAAGTAACATCGACCTTGACCGGAGCCGCGGCAAAGGCGCTCTCGAAGTCGCCGACCACGCTGTCGGTCTCGAAGCCGGCATTGGTCCGTTTTGGTGCGTAGGCGTCGGCCACATGCGCCGGCAAATCGTAGAGGCCCGGCTCCTCGTCGTAGCGCACTTTGATGAGGCCGGCGGCAGCACGTGCCGCCTCGAACGTCTCCGCAACGACCAGCGCGACGGGTTCGTCGTAATAGCGCACCCGCTCGCTGTTGAGCGCGGGCCGGGCGCGGGTGAAGACCTCGGGCACCGTCGGCGTGACCGCCGGACCGAAATCCGGCTGGGCCGGCGCATTCCGGTGCGTCATGACGAGCAGCACTGCCGGCGCTCGTTCGGCTTCGGCCGTGTCGATCTCGGCAATGCGCCCCTTGGCGACGGCGGCGCCGAGAATATAGCCAAAGGCGGTACCCTCCAGCGTATTCTCGTAGGCGTAGGTGGCATCGCCTCTCACCTTGAGCGGACCATCGATGCGATCGAATGGACGCCCGATGACGCCGCTGCGTGTTTCGCGAGAACGGTTTGAGGTCTTCGTCTCTGTCATCATGTCACCTCACGCACTCTCGGCGGCAGCAGCGAGCGTGTGCCGCATCGTCCGTTTCGCCAGCGGGATCTTGAAATCATTGCCGCCATGCCCGACGGCTCCGGCGAGCGCGGCTTCGGCCGCATCGGTAAAGGCGCCGTCGGACGCCGCGGCTCCTGCGAGCGTGCGCTCCGCCTCCGTTGCGCGCCAGGGCTTCGCTGCCACGCCGCCCATGGCGATCCGAGCGCTTCGGATACGATCGCCGCTTTTCTCGACGATTGCTGCCACCGACACTAGGGCGAAGGCGTAGGAGGCACGGTCACGCACCTTGCGGTAAACCTGCCGGCCGGCCGGCGGCGGCGGCAGGGTGACCGCGGCGATCATCTCGCCGTGGCCGAGCGCGGTCTCCACATGCGGCGTCGCCTCGGGCAATCGATGGAGATCGCCGATCGGGATCGTGCGGGTCTCGCCGCCGGGCGATATGGTCTCAATCCTGGCGTCGAGCCCGGCCATGGCGACGGCCATGTCGGAGGGATGGACCGCGATGCAGGCTTCGCTCGCGCCGAGTACGGCGTGCATGCGATTGAAGCCCTGCAGCGCCGCGCAGCCCGAACCTTGCTCGCGCTTGTTGCAAGGCATGTTGCGGTCGTAGAAATAGGGGCAGCGCGTGCGCTGCAGGAGATTGCCGCTGGTCGAGGCCTTGTTTCGTATCTGGCCGGATGCTCCCGCCAGCAGCGCTTGAGTGAGCATCGGATAGCGCGATCTCACCCGCGGATCGGCGGCAAGATCGCTGTTGCGGACCTGGGCGCCGACCCGAAGCCCGCCTGCCGCCGTTTCCTCGATTCGATCGAGCGGCAGCCGGCTGATGTCGACGAGATGCGCTGGGCGCTCGATCTCGAGCTTCATCAGGTCGAGCAGATTGGTGCCGCCGCTGATGAATTTGGCGTCCGGCCGCGCCGCGACCGCGGCAGCTGCCTGCTCAGCACTTGCCGCACGTTCATAAGTGAAGGACTGCATTGCTCACGCCCCCTCTGCCGCATCGCGGATTGCAGCGACAATGTTCGGATAAGCGGCACAACGGCAGATGTTGCCGCTCATCCGCTCGCGGATCTCGGCATCGGTGAGGGCGATGGAAGCCGCCGCCACGTCGGCGCTCGCATGGCTCGCCCAGCCGGCCCTGGCCTCGCCCAGCATACCGACCGCGGAGCAGATCTGGCCCGGTGTGCAATAGCCGCACTGGAACCCATCGCGGGCGACGAAGGCGGCCTGCACCGGATGCAGCCGGTCACCCTCGGCAAGGCCCTCGACCGTGGTGATCTCGTCGCCTTCATGCATTGCGGCAAGCGTCAGGCAGGAATTGATCCGGCGCCCATCGACGAGCACCGTACATGCGCCGCACTGGCCGTGGTCGCAGCCTTTCTTCGAGCCGGTGAGGCCGAGATGATTGCGCAGCGCGTCGAGCAGCGTCGTCCGCGGGTCGAGCTCGACGGCAAAATCCTTCGCGTTGATCCGCAAAGATATCGGCATCGTCGGTACCGGCGAGGGCGAGGCGGCCGCCGTGACGCTGTCGGCCGGCTCGGCGCCAACCGGTATACCGGTAGCCAGGAGCACGCCGGTCGCCACCCCGCCCTCCAGAACCGTTCGACGAGTCGGCCCGTTTCTGATGTCTGTTTCGGCCATGCATGATCTCCCAGTCGCAATGACAAGAACGGAAGACGGCGACTTGACCCGATGGCGTACCGTCGGGTTCTGTCACTCATCGACCCTGGAGGTGGGAACGCGCGCGGCGGCTTTCTTTCAGGAAACCGGCGGCAATATCAGGATTCCGGAGAAGAATTCACCCGATAGGCCCGAGGCGTCATGCCCCTGAGACGCCGGAACGTCGTGGTGAAGTGGCTCTGGCTTGAAAAACCGAGCCGAAAGGCAATGCTACCGATCGACAAACCCGTTTCGCGCAGCAGCGTCTCCGCTCGCCGCACGCGTTCCTCGATCACATAGGCATAGGGTGCAAGCCCGGTCGTTGCCTTAAATCGGCGTGCAAAACTGTCGACGGCCATGTCCGCGACAGCTGCCAGCTCGCTTAGCGAAACGTCGGAATTCATATGGGCATCGATGTAAGCCCGAACTCGACCGAGCGCGCGACGGCTGAGACAGCCGTGACGTACAGGCGGCTGTTGCTCTCGGTTCAGGTTGGCCACGCGGAGGCTGACCAGGGCGACCAGATGCTCGATATAGGCAGTGTCCGGCTTGTGGCCGAGCGCCATCTCGTCGCGAAGCGAACTCAGCAGCGTGGCGATCACCACGTCTTTTCTGTTCACCAGGATCGGCAGGTCTCTCAGGCGTTCGCAGCCAGGAAGCCTGATATCGGGATCGATCCACAAGGCTGAGTAGGATAGGTTTACGTCGCGATAAAAGCCCTGCCGCTCCGCGCCTGCGGGGACGAAGGTGAGGGCTCCGGGCCGGTCCATGCCGTCGTAGAGCGATCTTGCCTCGTGCCGGATAGATGTATGGGAGGTTCCGCCTTCATCAGTCAGCACGATCAGATGATGAGGGGCTGTCCAGCGGAGCTCCGCCTCGCGGCACGCCCATCGCCGATTGTCGAAAACGATCGAGGAGCTACCCCATGACGCGGTTTGCAGGGGCTCCGACTTCTCCTCCTGGCTCCGAACCCGTCCGTCACCAAGCAACGGTCTGAATGACATCCCGGCATCCCGCTGGTTCAGTCGGCGGGGCCGTGGCCAGCCCCCGCTTGAGCGTTGTGCGCCGCCCCGCCGCTACGCATACGGCGCCTTATGTGGGGCAGGCATCGTGCGTTGGTAACCGCGCCGTATTCAAGAAGTCGTGAGATCAGGCAGATCCGGGTGCCTCCTGTCAGCCGCCGAGCCCATCGCGGATGGCGCAGAAATAGCGATCGGTTCCGACTTGGCCACCCTTGAGGGCAACCTCCAGTCCGTCGATCGCGTTGACGCGCGAGTGGGCGACGCAGAGCGGCGAGCCTGGCGAGGCGGGCAGCGGCATTCGCACCGTAAGCGCATCGACACCCATCTGGCCGAGTGCATGGCTCGATGTGTCGCCGCCGGCGATGACCACGCGCTGCAATTTCTGCTCGATCGTCAGCTCGCGAAGAAGTTCGCCGAGGCCGCGGCCAAGCTTGTGGCGGGCGTCTTCCTGCCGGTCGATTTCGGCGCTCCGGTCGGCTGCTGGTCCAAGCGCCGTGTAGAGGACGACGCTGCGACCGGCTTCCAGACTGGCGCGACCGCTTGCTGCCGCACGCGCGATCGCTTCATCAGAAAGCTCGGAAACGAGTTCGACAGGATCCACCGCGATCCCGTCGAAACCGTCCGTCAAAGCATGCCGGATCTGTCGTTCCGTTGTCGGCGAGCAGCTGCCCGAGACCACCGCGATCCGGTCGGCCGCACCCGGCGGCGAAAAGCCGGGCTCGGCACGGACGGTCCCGTTGGACGCCCATTCGGCCAGTAGCGCATATTCGATGCCCGAAGAGCCGACGACGAAAGCGCCGCCCGGCTTGCGAACGCGCCATATCTCCTTGCCGGCAAGCGCCTGAGTTTCCAGGCTGTCGACATCCAAAAGCACGATCTTGATGCCGTCGGCGAGCAAGCGATCGAACGCTTCCGAGCGGGACGCCGACTGCAGCGTCGCGAGATCGACCAGCCCTGAGGCGAGATCCGTCTGCCGCGACAGATGGATCAGCAGGTCGGATTCATCCATCGGTGTGGTCGGGTGGCGGCTCATCACGGGATGGCGATCGATACGGAAATATCTTTCGCGATAGGCCGCAAACAGATGGCCGAAGGCGGTATAGCGCTTGAGCTGCGGCGCGCCGACCACCAGCGGCACGCTGTCCTGGCTGAACACCGAGCGGCCGATCTCGATGGCCCGGCCGATGCTGCCGATCGCCGGGCTGGAATCGAAGGTTGAGCAGACCTTGTAGTGGCAGATCTCGGCGTTCAGGGTCTTCAGCCAGGCGAAGGCGCCGCGCAGATGCGTGTCCATCCATTGCGGCGTCTCGCTTCGGCTGGTGCCGGCCAGGCCGATGGCACGGCAATGCCTGAACTGCGAAAGCAGAGCCTCGTCCGGCTGACGCATGAACAGCACGGTCGGCACGCCGCCGAGCTCGAGCGCCTCCATGACGTCGGTCGAGCCGGTGAGATCATCGCCATAATAGCTCAGGAGCAGGTTTCGCATTGCGTCGCTTTGCTCAGGACGCTTTGCCGTCGCCGAATTTCTCGATCGACCGCGCCAGTTCGGGGTGGCTCAGGGCGAAGTCCGCCAACGGTATGCCGTCGACGGCCGCCTGCCAGGCTTGCTGCACGGCGCGCACGCCGGCGCCCGGCCCGTCAGGATGGCTGACGATGCCGCCGCCGCAGAGATAGAGAAGATCGACCGTTCGGCCGGTTCGCCGGTAGGTTTCGGGAGCTTGTCCACCCCATTGGCCGGAGCCGGCGACCGGCAGCGCGCAATCATCAGGCGAAAAGATCGGCGTGGTCACCGCCTCGAAGGAACTGATGAAGGACCAGTCCGGCTCCCAGTATTTCGAAGCGATGCCGTTGATCTGGAACTGATCGACGCCGAGCAGCCGCCAGAACTGCTGCCAGATCTTGAAATCCATGCCGAGGCCGGGGTGACGGGTGAGAATGTCCCAGCCGTTGCGGTGGGCGTGCAGCACGAGGCTGGAGCGCTTTCTGAGGTAAGCCATGCCGCCGAAGCCGACGGAATTGATGTTGACCACCGCGCAATTGCCGCCGGCCTTCGCCACCAGATCGTGGTTGCGCATCATCTCGTCAGGATCGGCATGCGAGATGCCGAAGGCATACATGACCTTTTTACCGGTCTTCTGCTCATGGTCGAGGACGAGCGGCATGATCGCTTTCACCCGTTCCGACAGAGGCGAATAGGCCGGGCTCATCAGCTTCTCGTCGTCCTTGATGAAATCGACGCCGGCGGCGATCAGCTCACCCACCATCTCCGCCGTTTCGTGCGGTCGAAGCCCCAGCGCCGGCTTGACGATCGTCCCGATAATCGGGCGGCCCTCGACGCCGGTCAGCCGGCGGCTGCCGGCGACGCCGAATTGCGGGCCCGGATGCGCTTCCCGGTATTCGTCCGGCAACTTCATGTCGACGACGCGGATGCCTGACAGGCCCTTGATCGAAAAGGCGCCACCGATGGCGATGGTCATCAGCGCCGAAAGGTCGGTGCCGATGGCATCGAGCGGAAACGCGATATCGACATCCGCGCGCTTGAAAGGCCCGTCGCCGGCTTCGGGAAGGGACGAGCGATCGGCGTCCGGCAGATGCCTAATCGCAAGAACACGCGCCGCTACCCGCGCCTTGAGCTCTTCGGTCTCGCCGGCCAGCGCGACGAAGGTTCCCGTCGACTGGTCGCTGGCGATCTTGGCCGCCAGCGCCTCGATGCTGCCTGAGGTTTCGATGCGGTAGGTGAGGGTGATCATAGTTCGAAAAAAATTCCCTGATCCTGGAAATCTGGTATAATGAGTACATAAGTATTGCAAGCGATATCCTGCTCGGCAGGCATTCTGGGATTCGTGATGGCAATGCTAAACAGAGACCGGTCAAGGGAGTGATCGCGACGATGAACCGTTCGGAGCCGATCGTCCGGCGCAAACTTTCCGACGAAGTATTTTTGAGACTGAAGCGCTTGATCACCAGCGGCGAATTGCAGCCGGGCGATGACATGCCGTCGGAGCGCGAGCTGATGGAACGCTTCGAGGTCGGCAGGCCGGCGATCCGCGAAGCGATGCAGGCGTTGAGCAATATGGGTCTCGTCGCGATCTCGCATGGCGAGCGGGCGAAAGTGCTTCAGCTGACCGCCAAGTCGATCATCAAACAGGTCGACGGCGCGGCCAAGATCATCCTGTCGTCATCGAAGGACACGCTGGAGCACCTCAAGAACGCCCGCATCTTCTTCGAGCGCGGCATGGTCAGGGAGGCCGCCGAAAAGGCCACAGCAGAGGACGTTCAGCGGCTGCGGGCAACCGTTGCCGAACAGCGGAGCTTCCGCGGCGATTCCGAGGCCTTCATATCCGCTGACATGAAGTTTCATACCCAGATCGCGGCAATATCCGGCAACCCGATTTATGTCGCGGTCAGCGAAGCGATGCTTGGCTGGCTGAAGGAATATCACACCGAGATGCTAATCTGGACCGGCAAGGAAAAGTTCACGCTGACCGAGCATGAAGAGATCATCGGCCGCATCGAGCAGAAGGATGCGGACGGCGCCGAGAAGGCGATGATCAAGCACCTCGAGCGCTCACGCGCGCTCTACGTGCTGAATTCCGGCAGCTGATTCACCCGATCCGGGTGATCGCGTAAGGCGTCATCACAAGGTGGCGTCGTTCGAACCCGGAAATATCAACCGTCACTTCGCTCGCCGTCAGGTTCGCTAGCCACATGACGTTCTTGCCCGAGGGAGAACGGGCGGCCAGCGTGAGCAGCCGCGTCTCATCGCTCGTCCTCGCCGCCACGTGCCTGAAGCCGGCCAGTTCGCAAAGCCCCTGCACGGCCCGGAAGATCGGCCTGGCGTCACCTTCGCCGACGGGTTCCCCGAATGCCGCCAGCACGCCGAGGGATCCGGTAAAACTGGACAGCGTGAGCATCTCCAGTCCGGCCGGCGCGACTCGCGCGGCATAGCCGATCGTCCATGCTGCCGCGAACAGGCCGGCATGGCGGGGATCCCGGTCGGCCATGGCGATGCGCTGACTGTGCGGGGTTGGCCTTGGTCGCGCCGCCATAAGGGTTCTGCCGCATGGCGATGGTCGACGGGCCGATCCGGTAGGGTTTTGCCCCGAAGATCGCCCGCACCGATGCGGTGATGAACGGCAGCGCCTCCAGCGATTGCATGACGCTGAGATCGTCGGCGGCGTGCACGATCGGGCAGGTGCAGTGGGTGACGAAATCGAGCAGGCCGGCGGGAACGCGCTTGCGGTTGAGTTCGGTGAGCTGAACATGCCGCCGCCGAGGCGGATGTCGGGGAAGGCCCGCCGCGCCGCGGCATAGACGTCTTCAAGCGGCGGACATTCAGGCCAGGCGCTGCCCGGCGGCGTCGATTGCCGGTCGACCGAAGGTGAAACGGCAATGTCTGAGAGCTTCAGCCCGGCGTGATGCACCATGCCGGCGACGCCTGAAAGCTCCGCGTCGAGATCACCCTCGCAGGAAACGACGCATTCAAGCGTCGTCTCGACCGGGTAGGCGGCGGCAAGCCGGGCATAGGACTGCAAGACGTCGAGGTCGTGGCCGCGCGTCGGATCGTAGTGGAACATCAGCTGGTGCGGGCTAAGCGCCGACAGTGCCGGCAGGTTCGCCAGCGCTGCCTCGACCTCGCCCGGATAGATGATCACGCCGATATCCGGCAGCAGCGGTCCGGCTTCGCCGAGCTCGATGCGGACAGGTTCGTCGGCTGCTTCGGCAGCAGGCACTTTCCCGTCGCAGGTCACACGCAGACTGATCGTCTGGCGCAGAGTCTCGCGGGCGGGGAGCATATAGGGCCACGGCAGCGCGAGCGGCCGGACATAGGTCTTGTAGGACGCATCCGACCAGTTGCGCTGGTCCTCCATTTCGAACGCATCGCCTTCCATCCGGCATTCGGCGATAACGCCGGGCCGGACCTCATGGGTGATCGCCCGCAGATCCTTGAAAGGCTGCCAAGGGTCGATCAGATGCGGAAGCTTTGTTTCCACCACGCTGCCGTCGGTGTGCTCGACCGTGACCGGGCTGCCGGCCAGGCCGGCGATCGGATGCAGGATGCAGAAACCGTAGCGATTGGTTTCGAAATCGCTTTCGGGGAGTGCGCTCACGTCGAAAGCCAGATGGCCGTCGGCGGAAGCCTTGATCGTCGCGCGAAAGTCGAGCCGGCTTCGCTCTGGTCCGGCACAACTTGCCGAATAGCTGACGGAGAAAGTGTCGGCGCCCTGGTCGATGACTAAATCCGTAAGCGCCGGCTCATAGGTGCCCCAGTCGCGATCCCGGACGATGTAGGCGATGGCGCGCAGCACTTCGATGCCGCCATGGCGGATGGTGCGCAGATTGCCGTTGACGAAGTCGGCGGTGAGCGCGCCGGCGCGCAGCCCGACCGGCTCGGCCTCGACCGCATGCGTGCCATAGAGGAGGAAGGCGTCGGCGATCATCTCAGCAAAGCGTCGAGCTGCACCGGTTCCCGGCTCGCAGCACCCGCATAGGCGGCCTCCACCAGTGCCAAAGTCCTAAGATTGTCCGCTCCCGAGGTTGCCGGCTCGGTCCCGTTCGCCAGGCAGTCGACCCAGTGCTTTTGAATGGCGACGACGCTTTCCTGGATGTTGTGCCATGGGCGCGATGCCCAGGGCAGCAGCGGCGGCGAGACGTCGCTGACCATCGTTCCGTTTCTGCCGGTGACGGTAAGCTGGTAATCTTGTGCAAGCCGGATCGTGCCATCGCTGCCGTCGATCTCGACCAGCGTCTGCGGAAACGGCTCAGTAGCGAGCTTGGTCGCATAGCTGCAATCGACCACAGACGTTGCGCCGCTCTTGTGGTCCATCAGCATGGTAGCGACGTCCTCGCCGGCAATGTTGGGATTAATGCGAGCGGTTCGTGTCGTGATCGTCGCCACGTCGCCCAGCAAAAAGCGGGCAATGTCGAGACTATGGATGCCGAGGTCCTCGATGATGAAACGCTTTCCCGTCGCCAGATAGGGCTGGCCGGAAAACACGTCATAGGCCGAGCGGAACGAGACCCGTCCGAAGAAGGGCGTGCCGATGTCGCCGCTGTCGAGCACGGCACGCACCGCCTGGATCGGTGACTGCCAGCGAAAATTCTCATGCACCATCAACGGCACGCCGGCGTCAGTGCATGCCTTCACCATGGCCTTGGCATTGGCAAGCGACGGCGCGAATGGTTTTTGGCAGATCGCCGGAACGCCGTGCCGTGCTGCCATCTCGACGAGCGAACGGTGGCTCGGCGCGGTGGTGGCGATATCGACGAAATCCAGGCTTTCGCCGGCAAAAAGTGCTGCCGCGTCGGTGTAGCGTCGCGCGATACCGAACTGGTCGCCGACAACCGTGAGCCGTTCCGGGTCACGGTCGCAGACGGCGACGATCGAGACATCGGCGATGTCGCGCCAGGCGTGCATCTGGTTGACGGCAAAGAAGCCGCAGCCGATCAGCGCTCCACGCAGTTCCGCCACCATCAGCCTGCCTTTGCCATCTGCATCAGCGTCACGCGGCTCTGCAGCCGGCGCTGCGCCTGGTCGACGACGACGGCGACGATGATGACGAGGCCCTTGATCACCATCTGCCAGAACGAGCTAACGCCCATCATCACCAGCCCGTCGGAGAGAATGCCGATGACGAAGGCGCCGACGATGGTGCCGCCGATCGTGCCGCGGCCACCCGACATCGAGGTGCCGCCGAGCACCGCCGCTGCGATGGCGTTGAGCTCGAAGCTTTCGCCGGTCGCCGGATGCGAGGCCATCAGCTCGGACGAGATGATCAGGCCGACGATCGCCGCGCAAAAGCCGGAGAACATGTAGACGAACATCTTCACCATGTTGACCCGGACGCCCGAAATCCGCGCCGCCCGTTCGTTGCCGCCGACGGCGAAGATGTGGCGGCCGAGCGGGGTGTATTTGGCCAGATAAGCCGCCCCAAGTGCTACGACGACAAGAATCCATATCGAGACCGGCAGGCCGAGCAGCCGGCCGGCGCCGAGAAAGCCGAATCCTGTCGTGCCCAGATCGGGCCTGCCGACGAGGTTCGGGAAGGTGCGGCCATCGGACGAGAGGAGCGCCAGGCCGCGCGCGACGTAGAGCACGCCGAGCGTGGCGATGAACGGCGCGACATTCAGCCTGGTGATCAGCAATCCATTGACGGCGCCGATCAGTATGCCGACCGCAAGTGTGATCAGTGCGATCTCGAAGACGTTGAAATAGATCGTGTAGCCGATCTGCAGGTCGATGCCGTTGAGCACGAGATAGCCGGCGACCATACCGCACAGGCCGACGATCGAACCAACCGACAGGTCGATGCCTCCGGTGATGATGACGAAGGTCATGCCCATGGCCAGGAAGGCGTTCAGCGCCACGTGCTTCGACATCAGGATCAGATTGGCGGCCGACAGGAAATTCGGCGCTGCGATCGAGAAGAAGATCAGGACGGCGATCAGCGCGATGAACGTCCTCGCCTTCATCAGCGTCAGCAGCACGGAGCCGTTCGAGGCGGAGGCAACAGAAGCCTTGGCCGGGATATCAGTCATGGGCGTGGCTCTCCGTGTGCGGGACCGGCCCGTGACCAAGCGCCGATGCGGCGACGAGTGCCGCCTCCGTCGCCTCGGCGCGATCGAACATGCCGGTCAGTTTTCCATTGCTCATCACCGCGATCCGGTCTGACAGCGCCATCACCTCGTCGAGATCCGAGGTGGCGAAAAGTATGCCCAGTCCGTCGCGGGACAGTTTGCGCATGGTGCGGAAGACGTCGGCCTTGGCGCCGACATCGATGCCGCGGCTTGGTTCGTCCATCAGCAGCACCTTCGGTCCGGTGAGCAGCGCCTTGCCGATCACCACCTTCTGCTGGTTGCCGCCCGACAGCGACGAGACCTCCTGCGCCGGGTCTGCGACCTTGATCGCCAGTTCCCGCACCATCTGCGCCACGGCCTGGTTTTCCCCGGCGCTGCGGATATGGAACAGGCGGACAAACCGCGACAGGCTGGCCAGCGTCAGATTGCTGGCGACCGAGAGGATCGACACCAGACCTTCGCGCTGGCGATCCTCGGGGATCAGCGCCAGCCCGCGCCGGATGCGCCGTGTCGTGTCGCGCTCCTTCACCTTCTTGCCGGCAATGAAGATCGTTCCGGTTGCATGGCCGTGGCGACCCATGATGCAGTCGAACAACTCGCTGCGACCGGCGCCCATCAGCCCGTAAATGCCAAGGATTTCGCCGGCACGCAGCGACAGCGAGACATGATCGACCGCAAGCCCGCCCGTCACGCGCGGCAGGCAGACGTCCTCGGCGCGGAATATCTCTTCGCCCGGAACGTGGCCGTCGGCCTTGGCGAAGTCCTTGGCGTCCGAGCCGATCATCTGCCGCACGATCCATTGCGTGTCGACGTTTTTCATCTTCTCCTGGCCGGTGATGCGGCCGTCGCGCAGTACGGTGATGTAGTCGCCGATGCGGATCAGCTCCTCGAGCCGGTGCGAGATGTAGACGATCGCCACGCCGCGCGCCTTGAGGTCGGCGATCACCTTGAACAGGATCTCGACTTCCGCCGCACTCAGCGCCGAGGTCGGTTCGTCCATGATTAGGATCCGCGCATCGAGCGAAACCGCCTTGGCGATCTCGACCAGCTGCTGCTGGCCGATGCGCAGATCCTCGACCAGCATATCGGGCCGGATGCCGGCTTCCAGGCGCTCGAGAAATTCCGCCGCGCGGCGCTCCTGTTCGCGGCTGTCGATCTTGCGGAACCGGTTGGTGATCTCGCGCGTGGCGAAAATATTCTCGGCGACCGTGAGATTGCCGAACAGGTTCAGCTCCTGGAACACCATGCCGATGCCGCGGCTCACCGCGTCCCCCGACGATGAGAAGGAAACCTCCTCGCCCTCCAGGAGAATGCGGCCGAGCGTCGGCTGTTCGACGCCGGCGATGATCTTCATCAGCGTCGATTTGCCGGCGCCGTTCTCGCCGACCAGCACGTTGACCGCGCCCTTGCGCACCTCGAAATTCGCGCGCTTGACCGCGACGGTGCCCGAGTAAACCTTCGAGACGTCTTCCAGTTTCAGGATGACATCGTGATCGACGGCGGCATTCATGGCTTCGGCCCGATCTCTGCCTCCGCCGGCGTCACCAGCGGCAGGTCCTGGCCGCTGCCCATGGCATAGGCACCGACAACCCTAACGCTCCGGCCCTCCAGCGCTTCGCGCGGCAGCTTGGAAAGCACTGTCCTGTCGGCATAGATGTTGAACGCCTTGCCGAACTGGGCGAAGTCGATCTGGTTGGTGAAATCGTTGAACTGGATGAAGTCGAGACTGTCGCGCAGCGCGGTGCCACGCATCGCCGGTCCGATCTGCACCCGCGCATCCGCCTTGCCGTCGCCGTCGGCATCGACGTCCATGGTCGCCGCGCGTGACTGTGTATTCGCCGTGACCACCTTGCCTTCGAGGTGAACCGCAAAGGTCCATGGCGAGTTCGCCTGCTTCTTCGGATTGCCATACTTGGCGCCGGCAGCCGCTGGAGCGGCTTTCGCCAAGGCATGAACTTCGGGAAATGGCCCGGCCTTCTGCTGGAGATAGGGCACCACCTTGGCAGCCCAGATATCCCCGACCATCTTGTCCGCATTGAAGGCCGGCGCTTTGCCGTCGTTTTCTCCGGATGGTGTCGGCAGGATCTTGCAGGCGGTCAGGCTGATGCCGACGGTAACGGCAAGCATCGGCGCTGCGAGGATCGGCCAGGCAACGGTCGGCCAAATCAGCTTGTTCAACATGTCGGCTTGCTCGGCATGGCGGTCAGGGGCACCCAGGAAATGGAAGCAAGGGACGAGCCGGAAGCTCGTCCCTTGCTATTGATGTCACGCCGGCTCAGTTGGTCAGCGCGAAGGTTTCCAGCTTGGCGGCATTGTCGCCATTGATCAGGACGCAGTCCATCAGCTGCTTTTCCTCGGCCGGAGACTTCTTGTTCTTGATGAAGTTGTTGGCCTGCTCAACTGCCATCTGCGCCTGCGCATAGGCCGGCTGCAGGACTGTGGCCTTGATGCCGCCTGAAGCGATCGAGTCGCGCACGTCGTTCGATCCGTCGAAGCCGACGACAATGACGTCCTTGCGGCCAGCGGCGGCAAGCGCTGCATAGGCGCCCATCGCCATCGTATCGTTGCCGGAGATCACGCCCTTGATGTCCGGGTTGGCCTGGAGGATCGATTCCATCTTGGAATAGGCCTCGGTCTGGCTCCAGTTGGCCGACTGTTGCGCCACCATCTTCAGGTCCGGATAGTCGTCGATGACATCGTGGTAACCCTTGGAGCGGATGCCGGCATTGGTGTCGGATTCCTTGCCGACCAGCTCGACGAAATTGCCCTTCTCGCCCATCAGCTTGACGAACTCCTGCGCCCCGAGCTGGGCGCCCTGGTAGTTGTTGGAGACGATTTGCGCGACGGCGACGCCGGTGGCGTTGATCTCGCGATCGATCAGGAACGAGGGAACACCCGCATCCTTGGCTTTCTGCACGGCGGCAACGGTGGCGTCGGCGCCGGCATTGTCGAGGATGATCGCCTTTGCGCCGCGGCCGATCGCGGTGTCGATCAGCTCGGACTGCTTGTTGGCGTCGTCGTCATGGACAAGCACCAGTGCTTCGTAGCCGAGTTCCTTGGCCTTGGCTTCCGCGCCGACGGCTTCGGCCTTGAAGAATGGATTGTCGTGCGAGGGCGTGATGATGGCAATGAGATCCGCCGCGTAGGCGGGTGCGGCGGTGCCAAGCGCCAGCATGCCGGCGAAAGCCGCAAGTGTCATTCTGCGAGTGAGTTTCATGATTTCCTCCCGTTTGAAAAAGCCTGTGCCTCCGCGGCCCAGGCTAAAATGCATCCCAGTTCGCCAGGCGGATCGCGTCCGTGTCGCGGATCGGTCATTTGCCGGCTCACCTGGGCGGATCATCCTGTTCGATTCCGTCCCCAGGCTGCCCCTCCACCTGCCATCTACCCAATTTTCAGCCCGGCCTCGGCTGGCCAAAGCCATTCCAACAGCTAAGCCAGCTGGTATAATGAGTCAACCACAAATTCAGATGATATGTATCTGATGAGCAGCGAGCGGCTCCTGCATCAGCCACCGGCCATCGGAGAGTCATCCACCAAGAGCGATACTTCGTTCCCTACGATGCGCCGGCAGCTGGCCAAGCCGGATAACCACCACCGTAAGGGGTATGATACGCGGGGTGAGAGCGTAATAAGTAAGTAAAGAGGAGACACTCCTAAGCCTTATTCGGTGCTCAGCGGTACGCGCGGGCTTTGCTAGTATCGCGCTTTGGTTGTGGAATTTCTCCGCGGCCCCAGCCTGCGCGCGGGTTTCTTATGAATCCGTTCGCGGCAAGGATCGCGTTGCCGGTGAGGTTCAGCTATGAATTTTGTGCAGAGTTCCAGGCCGTCATCCTGCAGCCCCGCGCTAAGCTTTGCTGACCGACGGCATTTGGCTTCATTTCGTGGCATCTGCGGCAGGAGCTGCAGCGCCATGTTGTGCCTCATTTCGTTCTGTATCATCCTGCTGCTGGAATCCGCTGCACACGGTCGGCCGAAGGCTGACGACAGACTTGCCCCGCGAGACACGATCGAACTGCACGTTTGGCGATGGACTGCCTTGCGCGATGGCGTTTTGGAGGCGTTGCAGCTCAACCATACTTTCACCATCGACTCGGCTGGCACGCTTGACCTTCCAGTGATCGGGAACATTGCCGCCGCAGGTCTGCGTGAGGAGGAGCTGGCAGAGCTGATTTCCGATCGCTTGCAAGCCAGGAGCGGCCGTCAAGAACGGGCGGATACAACCGTCAAACTGATACAAAATCCGCCCTCGGACATCACAGGTTCGGTGGAACACCCGGGCAAACAAAAAGCGCCCGAACCGCCGGCAGACGCAGCCGACGACAGCTCTTCGGCCGTGGCTTCGGAACGCGCCAGTGTCGAGAAGGGCCAGGCCGGGACGCAACCGAGCGTGCGCGGTTCCCACACACGTTGGGAGCCTGCAGCGGAGCAGCAGCAAGCTCTGGAAGGGGAACGGTTGAAAATGAATGAATTGCTGAATGAGCTGTCGGCCGCTCGTATGGAAGTCGCGGCAGCTCGCGGGGAAGCACTTGCGGCTCGCCAGACTGCTCGCAACGATGCCGTCCGAGACAATCAGAACCTTGCGACGGCGCGTCAACGGGCTGCCGCCTTGGTGCAGGAACTCGATGCGGTGCGGACTGACCGCGGCGCACTGGAACAGAAGCTCCTTGCGGCGCGGAGGGAAGTCGACGCGCTCAGGAAGAGCGTGCAGCCGGCCCGCGGTGATCATGAGCGCCGCGAATTGGCGGCGGCGCGAGCGGAACTGGGCGCGATGCAGCGCGGCGCACGCGACGCCAGCGCGCAGGCACGTGCGGTAGCCGACATGATGGCTGAACAAGGACAAGCCCTAAAACAGCAGCGGCGAAGAGCCGAAGAGCTCGCGCTCGATCTGGAAGTGGCGCAACGCGAAGTCAAAGGCTTAAAGGCCAAAGCCATTCTCGCGGATCACGAGAAGGCCGCCATGCTTGAAGCGCGTCACTCTATGGAGGCCAATCTGGCTGAGGCGCAGCGAGCGCTTGATGAGGAGAGGCACAAGGCTGAGCGCTTCGAACGCGAACTCAGCGCGGCGCGCCAAACTATCGACGCTCTTAAGACAAGCGCAAATCTGGCTGTGGTCGCGCAGACCAACGCCATCAAGGACCGACAGGTGGCCGAGGCGGCTTTAAAGCGAGCTGGCGACGCACTCGAACTGGAACGCGAACGGGCAGATTCAGCCGCACGTGATCTCGACAGGGCTCGCCGGGAACGCGACGCGGCAAAGCAGGAAGCGAGCCGCGTCTCGATAGAGCTGAGCGTAGCGTTGGAGCAAGAACGCAACAAGGCCATCGGTCTAGCCCGCGACCTCAGCGCCGCGCGCAAGGCAATTGACCTCAGCAAGGCCCAGGGTGAGCGTCGCACTGAGCGTATGAACCGCGCTCCGAAAGCACGTGCCACCGCAACTTCACGTGCAGATGTGTCTGCACGCTCGGGGGCACAACCAGCCCGTCAACCGGGGTTGCGGGAAAACCGCAAAGTGAAGGTCAAAAGGCCATCGCGACCTGTCCTGGTGGCGACCATCGCGCTTCCCGACGCATTGCTCCCGACGCGACCGCCGAAGCTCGGCTCTCGCTAGCGAGGGCTGATGGCGGAGGGCATTTCCGTGGGCCGAAATACATGCCGCAGGAGGAATATGGTAATGAATAAATACGTCGCAGCCGCATTGACAATCGCGATCGCAATTGGCCCTGCCTCGGCTCTTGACGCGGGGCTTGGCGGTAAACTTGGCGGTGTCGGGGTCAGTGCTGGTGTGAGCGTCGGCTCGAAAGGCGCCTCTGTGGCGGGAGGCGCGAGCGTCGACGGAGTAGGGGGAGCAAGCCTTGGCGGATCGCTCGGCGCGGGCAAAGGATCGCTCAGTGCCGGACTTGGCGTCAGCGGCAACCTCGGCGGCGCAAGCGGCGGCCTATCCACAGGTGTCGGTGTTGGCGACCGTTCGTCCGGATCGGCCGCGGGCTCTGGGCAAGTCGCGAGCGGCAGCGCCGGCATCACGCCTGCCGCCGCCAAGGCCAAGGCCGCGAGACAATTCGCCGTACTGCCGCGCGCGCTCAGGCCTTCCGGAACTGGTCGCGACGCATTGACGCCAATCACCAATGGCTATCCGTTGGTATTTGTGGCGCCACTGAAAGCGAAACCCGGTATCCCACAAGCTGTGGTGCGCGCCTGCCGCACGGCGATCGCGTCGGCTGCGGCGCCCCTTGGTGCCGTGCGTGTTCACGCGGTAAGCGCAGGTCCGTTGCAGCAACGTCGGGGCGCACTCACGGCGCGGATCGAGGTGCGCATACACTACGCAAGACAAGGTGGCATCGAGGTTCGGCAGGCGCGAGTCGGCTGTCGCCTCGATGCGGCGGGCAGGGTCACCGCGGTGACATAGGACGCGCCTGTCACGCAAAGGGTAGCACGAGAAACACAGTCAGGATTGGCCAGCGTTGCATGAGATTGCCCCTCCTCGATGCCGGGCCACAACCGCATTGTTGAGGGAGCAAATCAATCAATGAAAAGCCGCCCGGGGCGGACGGCTCAAAATGCTTCCATTTTCAGTTACTTCCGCCTCAGGTGATGCGCTGGATGCTGGCCGCGATCTCCTCAGGCTCGAAGACCCGCTTCCAGTCGTCGCGCATCAGCACTGGCTTGCCGAACTCGATGGCCTTGTTGCAGGCGTCGGAGAACACGCCCTTGGTCTCGCCGAAGATGACGGCGCCGAGCACGTTCATGTGGCCAAGCAGGAAGTCGAGCGCGGCCTGCTGGTCGACGCCGCGGGCGACGACCTCGTCGACCGCTTCCTTCATGACGACGAGCAGGGAGGCGCAGACGGTCTCCGAAAGGCCCGGTTCGAGCAGCGCCATCTGGTCGACGGTGACGCGATGCGACCGCATGACCGGAGCCCAGATGATCTTGGCTATCGCTTCGCCCTTGGCAAAGTCTTCTTCGGGTCCCTGCATCAGTGCGCTGACCATATGCTGCTTGGCCTTGACGCCGCCGAAATAGTCCTTCTTGGCCGCCATGTCGGTCTCGTCGTTGAAGATCGGCGGATGACAGGGATGGGTGACGAAATAGGTCAGGTCCGGCCGCTTCGGCAAATGGCCGGCGAAAGGTGCTGCGGCGTCGAGCACGACGACCATGGTGCCGGAAGCAAGCTTGCCTTCGATGCTGGCCGCAACCTTGCCGATATGGGTGTCGGGAACCGCGAGGATCACCACCTCGGCACCATTGAGGGCCTCGTCGGCGCTGACCGCGTCGATGCCCAGCCCCGTCTTCAGCCGCTCGCGGCCGGCGGCGCTGACCTCGACATGGCGTATGGTGTAGGGAGAGCCGCGAAAATTGGTCGACAGGCGGTAACCCATTTTGCCGCCGGCACCAAACAGCGCAATCGTTGTCATCTAGCCGTACTCCTGATCTCGAACGATGGCCCTGCCGATCGTCACCTTAGTAACTGGTATAATCACACTACCATTGATTGGCAATCCGATTTGGGACGAACGAGTTCAAGAGAGCCAATTCCATTGGCGCAGTCCCGCGCCGTTGGCTGCGCCACTTGGTGGCGGCCTTCTCGGATCATGAGGTGGATCGACATCGGAATGCCCGAGTCTTGTAGACGCAGATCTTTTGCATTGCCCGCGAGGGCGGGTCTTTTCAGGGTCCGGCGAGACCGGCAGTCTTGACGTTTAGGCGGTGGTCCGCTGCCAACCGTTTTCAGCAGTATTCGTGGGAGCAGGATCATCAGCGTCCGGGAAACATTGCCTTCAAGCCTTCGCGCGACGCCTTGGCGACGCCGCGTTCCGTTATCAATCCGGTGACCAGCCGTGCCGGCGTCACGTCGAAGGCCGGGTTCGCCGCGGGGGTCGTCTCCGGCGAGATGCGGACCATCGCAATCTCGCCATTCGCGGTCTTGCCCCAGACCAGCGAAACCTCGTCGCTGGAGCGCTGTTCGATCGGGATTTCGGCCAGCCCGTCACCCACCGTCCAGTCGATCGTCGGCGACGGCAGCGCGACATAGAACGGCACGTCGTTGTCGGCAGCGGCCAGCGCCTTCAGATAGGTGCCGATCTTGTTGCAGACATCGCCGTCGGCGGTGGTGCGGTCGGTGCCGACGATGACCATGTCGATCTGGCCGCGCTGCATCAGATGGCCGCCGGCATTGTCGACGATCAGCGTATGCGGCACGCCGTGGCCGGCCATCTCCCATGCGGTGAGCTGGGCGCCCTGGTTGCGCGGGCGCGTTTCGTCGACATAGACGTGAACGGAAATGCCCGCTTCCGTTGCCAGATAGATCGGCGCCGTGGCGGTGCCGTAGTCGACGGTGGCCAGCCAGCCGGCATTGCAGTGGGTCAGGATGTTGACCGGTTCGCCCGGCTGCTTGCGCGCCGCAATTTCCTTAATGATTTCAAGGCCGTTGACGCCGATGGCGCGGTTGAGGCCGACATCCTCGTCGGCGATTTCGCCGGCGCGCCGGTAAGCAGCCTCGGCGCGTTGTCCAGATGGAAGCGGCCGCAGGACGTTTCGCATCTCATCGAGCGCCCAGCGCAGATTGATCGCTGTCGGGCGTGTTTCGTGCAAGACCTCCCAGACGCCGTCGAGTGCCGCATCCGAAGGATCGTCGGCCATTTGCATGGCGACGCCATAGGCTGATGTGACGCCGATCAGCGGCGCGCCGCGCACCCACATGTCGCGGATCGCCGTGGCGATGCCGGCAACGGTGCCGACTTTTTCCACGCGGAAATCATGCGGCAGCCAGCGCTGGTCGATGATCTCCACCGAACGCCCGTCGTCGCTCAGCCAGATGGTGCGATAGTGGCGGTCGCCGACGTTCAAATTCTGTTCTCCTGTTCGATCAGCGCGGCCAATTTGTTGACCTCGTCGATGCTGTGGATCTGGCGCCGGTTGACGGCGATGTGACGGCCGAATTTCAGCGCCTTTGCCTCACATGTGGCGCGCAGATCCTCGTCGGCAATGGTCTCGAAATCGGCGTTGTGCGCGAGGCCCAGAATGCGCCTGTGCACCTCGACGCCGGCAAAGCCCAGCATGTCGGTCCACACCTGATGCAGCATGTGGTCGAGCGCCTGTTCGGCGCCAAGCCTGTCGCCCTGATCCTCGAACAGGCTCTTCTGGTAGAGCATGCCCGTGCGCTCGGTTCGCCACAGATGCGAGAACTCGGTGCGGAAGACCGACCATGTGTCGACCGTCACATCGAGCAGATAGGCGCGCATGGTGTCGCGCTTTCCATTCTGCTCGTGGCCACGCTGCGAGAAGAACGCCATCCAGAAATTGGCGAGCAGCATGCCGACGTCGAAGGCGATCGGGCCGTAAAAGGCGAATTCGGGATCGATCATCCGCGTTTCTGTCTCGGTGACCATGATCGAGCCGGAATGCAGGTCGCCATGCAGCAGCGTCTCCGCATTGGCCGCAAAAATGTGCTTCAGCCGCTGCGCCTCGACCTTGAGATCGCGGTCCGCGCGCAACTCTGCGACGATGCTGTCGAGCTGCGGGCTCGTATGCCGGTTCATCTTGGCGTCAAAATACGGGTCCGAGAACACCAGGTTCTCGGTGATGTCGCAGAGCTCGGCATTGTCGGCGAACAGCGCCAGATCGGCTTTACGATCCTTGGTCGCCATATGCAGGTCGGAGCCGCGAAACAGGGTGCGGGCCATGAACAGGCCGATGTCTCTGGCGATGTTCGGCAGCTGCCGGCCCTCGATCAGCGCGCGCCGCAGGATGATGTGCGGCGACAGATATTCCATGATGATCAGCGCCTGGCTCTCATCGAAGTGATGGATCGCAGGCACCGAACCGGGCGCTCTCGCCTCCTGCCGCGTCAGCGCGTGATACTCGAAGAAGGAGCGCTTCAACGGCAGCGGCCAGCTGTCGCCGACCAGGCGGACATAGGGTAGGGCCTGCTTGACGACGGCCGCACCCGTGGCGCCCTCGACGATGAAGACCAGGTTCAGATTGCCGTCGCCGACCTCGCGGACCTTCCAGCGGATTGTATCTTTGCCGATATGCGAACACAGGGCATCGTTGGCGCCGAGACGTGCTGCCAGGGTGTCGACCGACAGTGCTTCGAACGGCAATTTCCCAGTCATCCTCACCCTCCCGCTGATGTGCTCCCATCATAGTGGAGCCAAGGCGGTTGGTCCAAGCTAGGAAGCTCTCTGGCAATTGTCAATCGTGTTGACAATTGCTGGGGCAGCCTCTAGCGTCATGGTCAGGGAGGAACGAATGGGCAATAATGCCGTGTTCCGCGTGCACGGCCTGAGGAAGTCCTTTGGCCATATCGAGGTGCTTGGCGGCGTCTCGCTCGATTTGCATGCTGGTGAAGTGACCGTGCTGATGGGCGCCAACGGCGCCGGCAAATCCACCCTGGTCAAAATCATCAGCGGCGTCTACGAGCGCGGCGGCGGCACGATGAGCCTTGCCGGCCACGACTTCGCGCCCCAGGACTTTGCGCTCCAGGATTTCGCGCCGAATACGCCGGCGGAGGCGATACGCGCCGGTGTCGTCACCGTTCATCAAAACATCAATGATGGTGTCGTAGCCGACCTCGACGTCGCCACCAATTTGACGCTCGACAGGCTGAGCGGCAGCGGCGCGCCGACCCTGTTCAATCCGGGCCGGGTGCGTCGCGAGGCAAAGGCGGTTGCCGACCGCATGGGGCTGGCCATCGACCTGAGAGCCCGGATCAGCGATCTCTCGCTGGCCGACCGCCAGATGGTGGCAATAGCCCGCGCCATGGCGCATCAGCCGAAAGTGCTGATCCTCGATGAGCCGACGTCCTCTCTGTCCAGCGCCGAGGCCGACCGGCTTTTCGCGCTGCTCGACAGGCTTCGCGAGCACGGCGTCGCAATCCTCTACATCTCGCACCGCATGTCGGACATCAGGCGGCTTGCCGACCGGATCGTCTCGATGCGCGACGGCGTCATCTCAGGCGTTTTCGACCGAAAGCCGCTCGACTATGAAGGCGCGGTCAACGCCATGCTCGGCCGCAAGATCCACCTCGACCGGATCGTCGCCAGGAATTCGGCCAGGCCTGTCCTGACGATCGACGGGTTGCGCATTGCGCAAGGCGCCAGGCCGATCTCGCTGACGCTCGGCGACGGCGAAGTCGTTGCCATCACCGGCCTCGTCGGCGTCGGCAAGACCGCACTCGCCGAGACGCTGTTTGGCGTGCGCAAGCCGCTGTCCGGCGCCATGATGCTGAACGGCAAACCCTATGCACCGGGTTCGACAGGCGAGGCGATCGCCGCCGGCGTGTTTCTCGTCGCCAAGGACCGGGGCGAAAACGGGATCGTCGGCGACTTCAACATCCAGGAAAATATCAGCCTGCCGTTCCACAGGCGGATGTCGCGTCTGGGCGTTCTCAAGCGCCGCATCGAGCGCGCCACCGCGCGCCGGCAGATCCAGGAGCTGGGCATCGTCTGCCGCTCGGAGAAGGACGAAATGTCTGCCCTTTCCGGCGGCAACCAGCAGAAGGTGATGGTCGCCCGCTGGATTTCGCAGGCCGCAAAACTGTTCATCCTGGACGAGCCGTTTCAGGGCGTCGACATTTCGGCCAGGCGCGATATCGCGGCCAAGCTGCGGGCGAGCGCGAACGGCCGTGCGACGCTGCTGTTCGTCACCGAACTCGACGAAGCGCTGGAGACCGCCGACCGCATCCTGGTGATGTCGGAGCAGACAATCGTTGGCGAACATCGCAATGCCGACATCGACCTCGAGCGCCTGCTGGCCGAAGTGGCGGGCGGGCCGTTGCACAGCGCAGCGTAAAGGGCGGGCAGATCATGGGACCTGGAATGGAGAGGGCATGAGTTCGGGTTGGGTAAGGATGGCAGCGGCGCGCGACCATGCCATCCGCTATGGCTTCATCGTTCTGCTGTTCGGGTTGATTGCCTATTTCGCCGTCGCCGCCGATGGCTTCGTCTCACCGCAGAGCGCCGTCTTCATCTTTCAGTCCGTCGCCATCACCGGCGTGCTGGCGCTCGGCGTCACCGCCACCCTGGTCGTCGGCGGCTTCGACCTGTCGATCGGCTCCGTCGCCACCAGCGCCATGATGGCGGCCGCCTATGTCATGGTGGTGCTGGAGCAGAACGCTGTCGTCGCGGTTGTCGCCTGTCTCGCGATCGGCGTCATCGTCGGGCTCATCAATGGCTGGCTGATCGTCTATATGCGTGTACCGGACCTTCTGGCGACGCTCGGCATGATGTTCCTGCTCGTCGGCTTGCAGCGAATCCCGACCGAGGGCCGCTCGATCGCCACCGGCATGACGATGCCTGATGGCTCGGTCGCCAACGGCACGTTCGGCGCTGGCTTTCTGGCGCTTGGCCGCCACCGCTTCGATTTCTTCATCCCCAACCTCATCCCGGTTTCGGTGGTCGTCCTGCTCGTGCTTGCGGTGCTGATCTGGTTCTTTCTCGAATACACCCGTTTCGGCCGTATGATGTATGCGGTCGGCAGCAACGAACGGGCTGCCGAGCTCGCCGGCGCGCCTGTCAAGGCATACAAAATCTGGGCCTACGTTATTTCAGGGGTTTTTGCCTCGATCGGCGGCATTTTGCTCGCTGCCCGGCTTGGACGCGGTGACATCGCCTCGGGTAATAATCTCCTGCTCGATGCTGTAGCGGCGGCGCTCATCGGCTACGCGGTCCTCGGCGCTGCCAAGCCGAACGCCTTCGGCACGGCCGTCGGTGCGGTGTTTGTCGGCGTGCTGCTGCAGGGCCTGACGATGATGAACGCGCCCTACTACACGCAGGATTTCATCAAGGGCTTGGTTCTCGTGGTTGCCCTTGTCTTCACCTTCGCCCTTTCCGGCAGGGGCAAGAGATAGGATTTCGACAGATAGGATTTCGACCGGCTGAAATTTGAGTTCAACAAGTGGAGGAAACAACATGAAGATCACAAGAAGACTTTTGGGGAAGGCAGCGCTTGGGCTTGCCGGCGCCGCGCTGCTGATGCAGGTCCCGGCGATGGCGCAGGACAAGCCGGCGCCGTTCGACAAACCCGGCGCCGTCAAGATCGCGCTGGTCCGCTATCTCTCGACCGGTGACTTCTTCCAGGCCTACCTTTCCGGCGTCGAAGC
Organism: Mesorhizobium sp. WSM4841; assembly: GCF_055811515.1. NCBI lineage: Bacteria > Pseudomonadati > Pseudomonadota > Alphaproteobacteria > Hyphomicrobiales > Phyllobacteriaceae > Mesorhizobium > Mesorhizobium sp. WSM4841. The sequence continues at coordinate 17,389 of NZ_JBVVQC010000011.1, read as the reverse complement.
GCAGGCCAAGGCGCTCGGTGTCGATCTGCGTGTCCTCGATAGCCGTCAGGACGCCGCCCTTCAGGCAGACATGGTCGACCAGGCCATCGCGCTCGGCGTTCAGGGCATCATCATCCAGCACGGCTTGACGGAATCGATGAAGGAAGCCGCCCAGCGCGCGGTCGACGCCGGCATCAAGGTCGTCGCCTTCGACGTCAATGTCGAAAACCCCAGGATACCGCAGATCGAGCAGTCCGACCGCGACCTCGCGCGCCTCGCGCTTGAACAGGCGGTCAAGGACAATGGCGAGAGCTGGAAGGCCGGCTACGTCTACGTCGCCGGCATCGCGCCGCTCGACCGCCGCAACGAGACCTGGGTCGACTTCAAAAAAAAATATGCGGGAATCAACGAGGCGGCGATGTTCGGCACGCTCGACAATCCGATCGCCAATTCCGTCGCCAACCAAGCCCGCTCGGTGCTGTCGGCCAACCCCGACATCAAGGTGATGTTCGCGCCCTATGATGAATTCGCCAAGGGCGTGAAGATCGCCGTCGACGAGGCCGGTCTGTCCCAGGACATCAAGATCTATTCGGCCGACATCTCGACCTCCGACATCGCCGCAATGCGCGAGCCCGACAGCGCTTGGGCGGCAACCGCCGCCACCAATCCGGCTGTCGTCGGCCAGGTTTCGGTGCGCGCGCTGGCGCAGCTTTTGGCCGGCGAAGACCCCGGCCACAACGTCATCGTGCCGCCGACGCTGATCACCCAGAAGGACCTGATCGACAAGGACATCAAGAACATGGAAGACTTATCGGCCAAGCTGCCGCAGTTCGCCCATGCCGATGTCGCGATGCCGGCCTGGATGCCGAACCCCAACGCCAAATAGCTTTTTATCGCAGGCAAAAGAAAAGAGCGGCTTTCGGGCCGCTCTTTTTGCGTCTGGACTGTTCTTGAGCCTACCTCAGCGCCGCCGCGATGTTGCCGCCATCCACCGTCGTCACATCGGCGGTGGTCCGCTCGGCCAGCGCCTGATGCAGGAAGGCCTGGGCGACGTCTTCGGCCGTCACTTCCTGGCCGAGCAGGTTGCCCGCCATGTATTCCTTCTCCGACACGCCGCGCGCGCCCGAGCGGCTGGCTATCATGGCGTCGGTCAAAAGCCCGGAACGGATGCGATCGGCGTTGACGGCATTCGAGCGGATGCCATGGGCGCCGTAGTCGAGGGCATACTGCCTGGACAGGAACAGCGTCGCCGCCTTCGGAATGCCGTAGGCGCCGAACTTCGGACCTGGATTGATTGCCTGCTTGGAGGTGTTGAAAAGCAGCACGCCGCCGGTGCCCTGTTCGAGCATGATCCGCACCGCGTTCTGCGCCGCCGACTGGTGGGCGAAGAAATTGAGCTCGAAGCTCTTGCGCAAAGTGGCGTCGTCGAGCTCACCGATCCTGCCCTCCCAGGCCGCACCGGCATTCGAGACGAGGATGTCGAGGCCGCCGTAGACGGCGACCGCCTTGTCGAACGCAGCGCGCATCTGCGCCGGATCGGTGATGTCGGCGCCGATGCCGATCGAACTGTTGCCTGCCTTCTTCGCCGCTTCCGTCGCCCTTGCCGCGTCGAGATCGACGACGACCGCATGGGCGCCGTTGTCGGCGAACAGCTTTGCGGTGGCGGCACCGATTGCGCCGGCGCCGCCGGTGACCAGCACCACCTGGCCGGTCAGCGGTTTCGGCTTGTTGGAAGCGAGCTTGGCCTGTTCCAGCGACCAGTACTCTAGCGGGAACAGGTCGGCTTTTGAGAGTGGGCGGAAATCGCCGACCGCTTCGGCTCCGCGCACCGCCTCGATCCACATTTCACCGACGTCGGAGGCGATCTTCGCATCCTTGAGCGTACGGCCATGGCCGAACATGCCGAGGCCCGGCACCAGCGTCAGCCGCGGCATCTGATCGAGCATCGTGCGCTCCACATCGTCGAGCGCGTCGTTGGTTTCGAAGTAGGCGCGATAGTCCTTGGCGAACGTCTCGACATGTTGGCGAATGACGGATTTGTAGTCGCCGATCTTGTCGGCGTCGGGTGCCGGCAGCGCCATCGGTCCGGTCTTGATGCGGATGGACAGGTCGGGTGTCGACACGCCGCGCCCGGCATAGTCGGCAATCCTCGCGGAATTGATGAAATCGACGATTGCCTCCGACGTGCGGAAATCGCTGATCATGCGATCGAAGCGGCCTTCGCCGCGCGCCACCGCCACCGCGCCGCGCAGCAGCGGCGCGATATCCGCAGGCTTCGCCAGCCTGGCCGGCAAGGCGGCTTTTTCGGTGCGCGGCTTGCCGTGGCTGGCGATGAAATCCTCGGCGACGTTCACATAATGGATCATCCGGTCGTAAGCCTGTTTGGCGTCGTCGCCAAAGGTGAAAATGCCATGCTTGTCGAGAATCATGCCTTCGACCGTCGGGTCGGCGTCGAAGACATCGGCCGCCGCCTTCGCCAGGTCGAAGCCTGGCATGATGTAAGGCACGAACCCCATCTTGCTGCCGAAGACCTTCTTGCTCAGCGCCTCGCTGTCGTCCTGGTCGACGACGGCCAGAACGGCGGTTGAATGGGTATGGTCGACAAATTTGTGCGGCAGGAAGGCGTGCAGCAGCGTCTCGACCGAAGGGTTCGGCGAAGACGGATCGATGAGGTTCACCCGTTGCAGGGCGACCATATCCTCGTCGGAGAGTTTTTTGAGCGATCGCGCCTTCAAGAGGGCGCCGAGCTTGACCGCCGGCAGGCCCTGCGGCTCGATGACGCCCATGTCCCAGCCGCTGCCCTTGACGCAGAGCACGTCCCATTCGTCGCCGACCAGATCGGTGGCCTTTGTCTTGCAGGAGGTGTTGCCGCCGCCATGCAGGACAAGCCGCGGTTCGCCGCCCAGAAGCCTGGTCGTATAGACGCGCAGCGCCAGGTCGCGGGCCACACCCCTTTTTGCATAGTCGGCAACCAGCTTCTCCGCGTCGCCGTCATTCCACAGGTTCTTCATGTTCGCTTCGTCCGATTTGCTCTCGTTGTGAAACAGGAATGCCGCGACGCCTTGATGACAATGCGTCCGCGGCGGAGTTTTGCGTGTCTAGGCGACCTTTTCCGCCGCCGGCCCGGCATGATCGAGCAGCCGTCGCGCCATGCGAGCGCCGACCACCAGATGCGTGCACAGCCCACCTGCGATCGCCGCCACCAGCGGTCCGAACTTGCTGTCCTCCTGCAACACCACGAGACGCTTTTCGATCTTGCGCAGCGATGACAGCTCCGCCGAAATGATCCGCCGGTTGTAGCTGCAGTCGAGCGCCTTGCCTTGCGCGTCGATGATCTGCCCGGCGATGACGCCGGCAGCCCCGGCACGGCGCAGCACCTCCATTTCGCTCGCCGTCAGCGCGCCGCATTTGACGACATGGCTGTCGGCGTCGACGGTACCGACCGAGTAAAGCGCCAGATTGCACGCGCTGATGCCCGACAACTGCTCGCGGATCACCGGCTCGGCGCGCAGGCCGCGCGCCAGTTCTTCCGTCGTCAGCACCAGCGGTGCATAGAAATTGAGCCCCTTGGCGTTGAGCCGGCGGGCGATTTCCATGGTGCATTGGTCGGGCCGGTAGGAATAGGGGGCTCCCAGATTTCCGCAGAGCTGCACCACCGTGACATCCTGCAGATCGGCATAGGACATGATGTCGGCGATCGTATAGATGGTCCGTCCCCAGGCGACGCCGATGCGATCGCCCTTCTTGATCAGTTCGAGAAAGACGCTGGCCGCCAGCACCGCGATGTCGGTCGACGGATCGGCGACATGGCCGTTTTCCGGCGCGATCCAGACGGCATCGAGCTTGAATGCGTCTTCGAGCTTGCGCGCCATGACATCGTCGGTGAAAAGCTGGGTCGAGGTCGAGATGTTGACGATGCCGGTCTCGCGCGCCTTGCGCAGATACATGGCGACCGAGGCTCGGGAAATCTTGAGCTGGCTGGCCACCTGGTCCTGGCGCAAGCCATGGGCATAGTAGAGCCAGGCGGCCTTGTGGATAAGCTGTTCTGCCGGTCGGATCGCCATGCCATCTCCTCGCTGACATTATTCATGGCTCTCGAAAAAAGTCAACGCGACCGAGGTGCTGGCCTTTTCGCCCGCCAGGCAACGGAGCGCGAGATCTCCACTATGTCAGTAATTGCGCGTTCATTGTTATTGCAGTACCATTTACGAAACAGGAGGCTCGAGAATGAACGTCTCATTGGGAGATCGCTGGGAAGCCTTTGTGGCCAACATTGTGAAGCGTGGCCGCTACGGCTCTGCCAGCGAAGTCGTGCGCGAGGGGCTGCGCCTGGTCGAGGAACGCGAGGAAAAGCTGAAGGCCTTGCGCGCCATGCTGGACAAATCGTTTGCCGACAACGGCGAAGCGACCGAGCAGGATGTCGATGCGGCCATGGAAGCCAAGGCTGAGCAACTCGCAAAGGAAGGCTTCTAGGAGTGCCACGGCTGCGCATGTTGCCGTCGGTCCAGACAGATTTGGTTGATATCTTTGAATACATAACTCGCGAAAGCGGCAGCTTGGCGATCGGCCGACGTTTTGTGGATGCTCTGCGCCAGAAATGCCGTGATCTGTCGAGCTTGCCGGCGACGATTGGCCGTGCTCGTCCCGATCTCCGGCCAGATATCAGAAGTTTCGCTTTCAGAGGATACGTGATTTTCTTCCGCTATAACGGCGATTGGTTCGAGGTAGCGAATATCGTCGAAGGGCATCGGGACATCGATAGTTTAGGGTCAGAAGGTAAGGGCGAGGAGTAGCGGCGGGAGTAGCTGAGGCGGCCTCGTCCGCGGTGTCCCGTGGTTGGAAGCGCTCGATATTGGGGAGGACGGGATGGGAAATCCCTACGAACAGGATCTCGACAGGAATCCAGCCAACCACCAGCCGCTGACGCCGCTCAGTTATCTCGAGCGGGCGGCAAAGACCTTTCCCGACCATGTTGCTATCATCCATGGTCGCGAGCGCACGACCTATCGTGATTTCTGGCGGCGGTCGCTGAAGCTTGCCTCGGCGCTCTCCAGGCGCGGCATCGGCAAGGGCGACACCGTCACCGTGATGTTGTCCAACACGCCGCCGATGCTGGAAGCGCATTTCGGCGTGCCGATGACCAAGGCGGTACTGCATTCGCTCAACACCCGCCTCGACGCCGCGGTTATCGCCTTCCAACTCGATCATGCCGAAACCAAGGTCCTGATCGTCGATCGCGAGTTTGCAAATGTCGTCAGCGAGGCGCTGGCGCTGACTAAGGTAAAACCGCTGGTCATCGACTATGACGATCCCGAATACGCCACTGATGCCCCTTATCCCAAGGGCGAGCGGATCGGCACGCTCGACTACGAGAACTTCGTCGCGGGTGGCGACGAGGATTTCGCCTGGTCGATGCCGGACGACGAATGGGACGCGATCTCGCTCAACTACACCTCCGGCACGACAGGCAATCCGAAGGGCGTCGTCTATCACCATCGCGGTGCGGCGCTGATGGCCTACGCCAACACCATCCATGCCGCTATGGGCAAGCATGCGGTGTATCTGTGGACGCTGCCGATGTTCCACTGTAATGGCTGGTGCTTTCCATGGACGCTGGCCGTGCAGGCCGGCACCCATGTCTGCCTGCGCTGGGTGCGGCCGAAGCCGATCTATGACGCCATTGCCGATCATGGCGTCACCCATCTGTGCGGCGCGCCGATCGTGATGTCGGTGCTGATCAATGCCAGGGACGAGGACAAGCGGCAATTTCCGCAGACGGTCACCTTCAGCACGGCCGCGGCACCGCCGCCGGAAGCAGTGCTGTCGGGCATGGCCGATGCAGGCTTTGCGGTCACTCACCTCTATGGCCTGACCGAGACCTATGGCCCGGCCGTCGTCAACGAATGGCATGGCGAGTGGGACGGGCTCGACAAGGGTCTCAGGGCGGCGAGGAAGGCCAGGCAAGGCGTGCGCTATGCCGCGCTCGAGGATCTGACGGTGATGGACCCCGAGACGATGGAGGAGACGCCGGCCGACGGCGAGACGATCGGCGAGGTCATGTTCCGCGGCAACATCATCATGAAGGGCTATCTGAAGAACCGCAAGGCGAGCGACGAGGCCTTTGCCGGCGGCTGGTTCCACTCGGGTGACCTCGGCGTCAGGCATCCCGACGACTACATCCAGCTCAAGGACCGCTCCAAGGACATCATCATTTCCGGCGGCGAGAACATCTCCTCGATCGAGGTCGAGGAGGCGCTCTACAAGCATCCTGCCGTCGCCTCCTGCGGCGTCGTCGCCAGGCCCGACGACAAATGGGGTGAGGTGCCGGTCGCCTATGTCGAGCTGAAGCCGGGCAGGACGGCGACCGAAGCCGAGATCATCGATCACTGCCGTGCGCTGCTCGCCCGCTTCAAGGTGCCGAAAGCAGTTCTCTTCGCCGAAATCCCGAAGACCTCAACCGGCAAGATCCAGAAGTTCAGGCTGAGGGAGATGGCGAAGGCGCCACAGCTTTAAGCCAGTGGCCGCTGGCATCCAGCATGAATGAACCTTTCAGTCGTGCCCGACGACATAGCTGTGTTCCGATTACTCTGCAGTCGCGGAGGTAATCCAAAATCGAGGATAGAACACATGAAGAGCTTACTCTTGCTTGCCGGGACAGCCGCCCTCGGCCTTGTTATCGTCTCTGGATCGACTGCACCCGCTGAAGCCGCCGGATGCTATTATCGGTTGTACCATGACGGTCATGGCGTCGTGACCGGAAAACTCGCAATACAGGGATACGACTCCGCCGCCAAACTGGACAACGCCTGCGATCGCGCGCGTCGCGAATGCAATCGCCGCTTCGAGCGCGCGCGCAAAAAGGGAAATATCCCTCGTAGCGGCCCGCGTGATTTGCGCTGCATTCGCACAGCGGCGGGATAAAACGTGTCGCTCTAATGCATGTCGCGCAAAAGTGTGCAGCGGTTTTGCGATAACGACGTGCATAAAACAATAACCTAAAGCGCGTCGCATGTGGCCGGTCAAACGCGACGCGCTTTAGGGTGCCGGCCGGCCATCGCCAAGACGCGAAGGTCGGCTGTTGCTTTCGAGTGTCGAAGGCGGGCACGGACATTGACCTCGACACGGCTCGGGCGCCAATTAATTGCAACCTCGCAAGCTCACAACCAGGCTCGGTCCCGACGAGCATTTACCGCGCCAGATCCGCTTGCGATCGCGCCGCACAGAAAGTGCCGCCTCTTTCAACGGCATGTCGAGCCCGATATACTCGCTCATGGTTGTTCTCCGTTCGATGCTTGGGCCCGGCGTCCAGTCGTGAGCCCGTATCTCCATCTTATCGGGGAACAACCACCCGCTCTTCAATGCCGTGACCTTCCGGCCTTGGCGGATCGCTCCCGCGATTGCCTCGCAGCGGCTGGATCGGCTGAACGGAGCAAACAAGATCACTCAGTGTCGGATCGAGCGCCTCCCGATCGTCCTCGATACAGAACCAACTCGACGGAGGAAGATTAGCAGGAGGAGCATTGCAATGGAGAACACGGAGCGCGACGCCGAGGCACACATCCAGGCGCTCATCGAGCGTTGGGCGAATGCCGTGCAGCAGCAAGACCTGGAGACAATCATTGCGGATCACGCGACGGACCTTGTGATGTTCGATGTCCCACCCCCGAACGAACTCAGGGGAATTGAGGCCTACCGGGATAGCTGGGGCCCGTTCTTCGAGCACTTCAAGCAGGGCGGCGTTTTCGTGATCGAGCGGCTGGATGTCACGGCGGGCGACCGGGTTGCTTTTGCTACCGCATTGCTGCGGTGCGGCACCAAGGAAGAGCTTGAAAAGGACCCGGCAACCCGCCTCCGGCTCACCGTCGGATTACGGAAGGAAGGTGACCTTTGGATCATCGCTCACGAGCATCACTCGTATCCTTACAAGCCGGACTGAGCAGGCGCATCGGGGTCGAGCGATCGTGACAGCGCGGGTGGTGCAATTGGCGGTTGGAGGAGGAAACTCATGCCGGTTCTCAGAACATCAGAGCCTGAAGGTCAAGACGAGACCCTTCCTCGGCCATGGGCGCGAAAAGCCGCCGCGGTCAGGAAAGCCGGTCGGATCCTCGCCCTGACCGGGGTCATAATGCCGCTTCTCATGATCGGCGGGATGAAGTTCACGACTGTTGAGATCGAGGCGTTGAGGCCGCTGATCGGCGGCACGCCTTGGCTCGCCTGGATGTATCCGGTATTTGGTGAAGCCGGTGCCTCTTATGTGCTTGGCGTCGTCGAGATCGCGACCGCGCTTCTCCTGATTGCCTCTCCCTGGTCGACGCGCGCCGGTGTCGCCGGCGGGGCAGTGGCCGCCCTGATTTTCCTGGTCACCTGTTCGATCATGGTTGCCCTGCCGATCTGGGAGCCTGCGTTGGGCTTTCCCGCGCTCGGTCCCGCCGGTCAGTTCCTGATCAAGGACATTGCGCTGCTCGGCATCGCGCTTGTCATACTGGGCGAAAGCCTGAACAGATTAAACAAATCGGCTACCTAAGCGAATCCAGGCCGAAGGCGAGTGGCAGACCACGCCATCCGCACAGCCGCGCCAAATGGCGGGGCGCCACCTGCTGCGACATTGTGGGACAGGCACAGGCTGCCTGCGCGCCCACCCGGACTACACCTTCGACTAGATCGAAAACGCCCCGCTCGCCACCACGATGCCGCGTCCAGAGACGCTCACTGAGCCGGCATCTACATCTACCTCGATGATGCTGGTACGTCCGAGCGCCGTGCCTTGCTCGATCTTGATTGCGCCGGGCTGTGCAAGACCGTGTGCAACGAGATGTGCGGCGAGCGGACCAGCCGCCGTACCGGTTGCCGGATCCTCGGAAATGCCAACAGTCGGGTTGAAAAAGCGTGCATACGCCGTGGTTTCGGGCAGCCGTGGATCGAGTGAGAAGACGTAGCAGCCTTCCCCGCCGACCTGGTTGAGCAGGTCGAAAAGCTGTTTGGCATCCGGCGAAATCCGGTCGACGGCTTCGCGATCGCGGATCGGCACCAGGAGATGGGCAGCACCGGTCGAGACCACCTGGCAAGGCACGACCTCAGCCGCTATTTCTTCAGCATTAAGGCCGAGTGCCGTGGCAAGAGTGCCAAGGTTTGAGAGCTGCCGGCCGGCCGCTGGGGCTTCTTGCTGCATAATGATCCTTTCGAGTTTCCCTTGGCTTTGCCAGATAGCCAATGGATACACCAAGTCGCCGATCTGTTGGTGAAACCATGTTGGCCCATCGCCCAGATCGAGCCGCCCCGCTGCAGCGAGCCACCACCAAGCCCCTAGCGTGTTGTGGCCGCCTGCACCGAAAACCTCTACGCCTTTCGGCGTGAAAGAGCGCAACTTCCAGTCGGCGTCCTCCCGGGTCGCCGGTAGCACAAAGGTTGTCTCGGACTGGTTGAACTCACGTGCAATGTTCTGCATGAGCTCGAGCGCCAACTCGCCACCGCCGTCGACCACCGCAAGTGAATTGCCCGTCAGCGGCTCTACCGCGAAGACATCGACGAAATGAAATGGAATTGTTCTGCTCATGGTTTCCTCCGATGACCCGCGGGCCCGTTTCAGTCGTTCGGCTGAATGTTGGGACGGTTGCCAATGTCCTGCATTGCAGAACAATCTCTAGCGAAGATGCGAGAGCACGTTGAGCAGTTTGCCGGTCGGGTCGGCAATGAAGAAACGTCTTACGCCCCACGGTTCGTCGGTCAAATCATAGACCAGTCTGCAACCGATCTCGTTTGCGCGAAGATAAACCGCGTCGACATTGTCGACCTCGATCGACAGATCTGGCACCGGCGTGCCTGAGCCGCCCTCGCTGGCGATGCTGATCTGGGGGATGGTGGTTTCGCTGGACGCCAGCGTGACGAGCCACCCGTGATCCATGACGGCATCGAGCCCGAACAGGTCGGTATAGAACTTCCGAACATCCGGAATGCTGTCTGTGGCGATATTCGAGACGATGCGCAGCACGGTCATCCCAACTCTCCTTTCCGCGGCTTGGATGATAACGCATTGCTGCGCGCCGCGGAGCACGTCTTGAATAAAATAAGGCGCCCGATCACCTGAGCCTGGCGGGTGGCCCGTGCACGGCCCGCAGCAGGCTTCATTAACGCTGTTCACGCCTAAGTTGTGTCAACAGATGTCACCAGTCGCCCAAGACGGATAATGTCGCAGTTGACAGGCGAGTGATTTCGAATTACGAGTGACGAAATTCAAAATTCGTCACTCGTAATTGAGCAAATGAAACACGATGAATGATACCCTTGATACCCTCGACACGGCGGCCGACGTGGTCCGGCAGGAGAATGTCGCGCGCATCCTCGATTGCGCAGAGCGGCTGTTCCGCCACTACGGCTACGGCAAGACCAATGTCGCCGACATAGCGCGTGAACTCGGCATGTCGACGGCCAACATCTATCGTTTCTTCGCCTCCAAGGTCGAGATCCACCAGGCCGTTTGCGGCCGCATGCTCGCTACCTGCTACCAACTGACCTACGACGCCTGCCATGGTCCCGGAACAGCCAGCGAAAAGCTTCGCCGCTACGTTCAAACGCATTATCAGTGGACCCGCGACACCATGCTCGACCAGGAGAAGGTGCACGAAATGGTCGTCGTTGCCATCGAACGCGACTGGCATGTCATCGAGAAGCATATCGACAGGATCCGCGGCTTGGTGGCGGAGGTGATCAGCGACGGTATCGCAACCGGCGAGTTTGCCGATCAGGACCCGGAAGTCGCTTCGCGATGCTTCAGCGCCGCTATCATCACCCTCTGTCACCCGCAGATGGTCGCCCAGTGCCTTGCCAAAAAGAATCGGGCGATGCCGGACGAGCTTATCGAGTTTGCGATCAGGGCCTTGAAAAAATGACCGGCATCCGCCGGTCGTCGACAATCCATATCCAGTTCGGGAGTACGCAAGTGCCTTTGTCCAAATCCATCATGAACAGGCTGCCGGCCATTGGTCCGGCTCTGGTCGTCGTCGCGGCGCTTGGGCTCGCCGGCTGCTCGCAAGAAAAAGTGGAAGTCAAGGACATCGTCCGGCCGGTCAAGGTCGTCGAGATCGCCAAGGCGAACGATACCCGAGAGCTTTCCTACTCCGGATCGGTGCGCGCCCGCACCGAGATGAACCTTGGCTTCCGCATCAACGGCAAGATCACCGAGCGCTTGGTCGACATCGGCCAGCGCGTGAAGCCGGGCGATGTTCTTGCCCGCATCGATCCCGCCGACTACGACCTTTCAGTCAACAGCGCCGAGGCCAGCCTCGAGGCGGCCGAGCGGCAGGTCGAGACGACAGGCCTTGCCCGCCGTCGTGCCGAACAGTTGTTTGCCAAGAACTTTGCATCGAAATCGCAGCTCGAACAGGCGACGCTCAGCTATGATCAGGCGGTCGCCACCCGAAACTCCGCCCGCTCAGCGCTAGACCAGGCGAAAAACCAGGTCCTCTACACCGACCTCAAGGCGGACAGGAGCGGCATCGTCACATCAGTCGCCGCCGATGTCGGTCAGGTGGTCGGCTCCGGCACGCCGGTTGTGACGGTTGCCGTTGATGGCGAAAAGGAAGTGCTGATCGCCGTTCCGGAAATGGATATCGCCCAGTTCAGGCCGGGCAAGAATGTCAGGGCAAGCTTCTGGTCCGACGATGCGCTGACGCTCGACGGCAAGGTCCGTGAAGTCGCCGGCAGCGCCGATCAGCAGTCGCGTACCTTTGCCGTTCGCGTCAGCCTGCCCAACGATCCGCGCGTGCTTCTCGGCATGACCGCGAACATCGAGGCTTCGGCGGCCAACAGCAGCCCGCAAAGCGTATCGATCCCGTTGAGCGCACTGGCGCAAAAAGATGGCCAGCAGATCGTCTGGACCGTGGACCGCAACGGCGAGACCGTCCATGCGCGTCCGATCAAGGTCGCCGAGTTCACCGCCGACGGCGTGCATGTTGCCGAAGGATTGAAACCCGGCGACGTCGTCGTTGCGGCGGGCACGCAATTCATGACCGAAAATCTCAAGGTCAAGCTGAGCGGCGATGCGGTGCAACAGTCCGCATCGGCGGACGATGATAGCGACGTCGCCAAGCGCGTGCGCTGACGGCCAAGAATAAAACGGCTTTTCCTCGCATCGGCGCAAGCTGCGAGGTCAAGCGGTTCATGGTTTCCGGGCGGCAGGTGCCCGATTGTCGAGACGTCAGGTCGATGTAAACCCCCCACATCGATCCTCGCGTCCCACCGCGATGAGTGTCTCTCCGCTCGGAAAGCCTCGCCGCCCGGAAGCCAGCATTAGAAGCTCCGTGGGCATGCCGTGTGCGTGCGCTGACGATCAGACAAATGGACTGGCGCTATGACCACCGACACCAATGAAAAGCGGCCCTTCAATCTTTCGCGCTGGGCAATCGGGCACCCGAGCATTGCGCGGTTCCTGTTCGGCTTGATCATCGTTGCCGGTGCGCTCGGCCTGATGCGCATGGGCCAGAAGGAAGACCCGGACTTCACCTTCCGCGTCATGGTCGTCCAGGCTGTCTGGCCGGGGGCCTCGATCCAGGAGATGGAGGACCAGGTCGTCAACAAGATCGAGCGCAAGCTGCAGGAAACGCCGCATCTCGATTTCGTCCGTTCCTACACGCGCGCCGGCAGCGCCATCATCACCTTGCAGGTGGAAGGCGACACCAATCCAACGCAGGTCGCGGATGCCTTTTACCAGGTACGCAAGAAGGTCGGCGATATCGCCAATGAGCTGCCTCAGGGGCTGCTTGGACCCTACTTCAACGATGAGTTCGGCGACACTTTCATCACCTTGCATTCGATCAGCGGCGACGGCTACAGCTATCCCGAGCTGAAGAACTTAGCCATCCAGGCGCGTGACATGCTGCTGACGACGCCCGGCGTCGAAAAGGCCGTGATCATCGGCGACCAGCCGGAAAAACTCTACATTGACGTTTCGTCCAAGGTGCTTGCCGAGCGTGGCCTGACGCTCACCGATCTGCAGAACGCGATCAAGGGCCAGAACAATGTCGATCCGGCAGGCTCGGTCGATACCGGCCAGCGTTCGGTGCGCATCTCGGTCGAAGGCAACGTGACGGAGGCGGCCGACATCCGCGAACTTCGCCTGCGCGCCGGCAACCAGGTGACGCGCCTCGGCGACATCGCCACCGTGACCACAGGCCTCGAGGATCCCTATCAGCGCAAATACCGCTTCAACGGCCACGACAGTGTCCAGGTCGGCGTCGTCATGGCCAAGGGCTTCAACGTCACCGATGTCGGCAAGGACGTTGAGGCGACCTATCACCGCTTCGAAGAGGCGTTGCCTTACGGCGTTTCGGTCGATCAGATCGCCGACCAGCCGGAAGTCGTCAGGGAAGCGGTGACCGAGTTCATGGAAGCGCTTGGCGAGGCGCTGCTGATCGTGCTTGTCGTCTCGTTCCTGACGATCGGCTGGCGTTCGGGCCTGGTGATCGCGATCACCATTCCGCTCGTTCTGGCCGCCACCTTCGCCATCATGTACGAGATCGGCATCGATCTGCAGCGCATTTCGCTCGGCGCGCTGATCATCGCGCTCGGCCTGCTCGTCGACGACGCGATGATCGTCGTCGAAATGATGGAGCGCAAGCTCGAGGAAGGACTTGTCAAGGTCGAGGCGGCGAGCTTCGCCTATACCTCGACGGCCTTCCCGATGTTGTCCGGCACGCTGATCACCACCGCCGGCTTCATTCCGGTCGGCTTCGCGGCCTCGACCGCCGGTGAATACGTACGCACGCTGTTCTACGTCGTCGGCATCGCGCTGGTCGTCTCCTGGTTCGTGGCGGTCTACTTCACGCCGTGGCTTGGTCATATGATCCTCAAGCAGCGAAAACACGCCGGCAGCCATCACGATGTTTTCGATACGCCCTTTTACCGCCGGCTTCGCGCCACCGTCGGCTGGTCGGTGCGCCACCGCATCATCGTGCTGGTCATGACACTGATGACCTTCGCAACCAGCCTGTGGGCGTTCCAGTTCATCCCGCAGAATTTCTTCCCGCAGTCATCGCGTCCGGAAATCCTTGTCGACCTCTGGCTGCCGGAGGGCACCAGCATCAAGGAAGTCGAGACGCAGGCCAAGGCGCTCGAAACCAGGATGATGGACGACAAGGACAAGCGCTTCATCGCCACCTATATCGGTGAGGGCGCGCCGCGCTTCTTCCTGCCGCTCGACCAGCAGCTTCGCAATCCGAACTTCGCCCAGCTTCTGGTGATGGCCAATGACGAACCGGCCCGCGAACGGCTGATCGTCAAGCTGCGCACCATTCTGGCCGAGGATTTCCCGTCGGTCCGCGCCAAGGTCGACCGCCTGTTCCTCGGGCCACCCACGGGCTGGCCGGTGCAGATGCGCGTCATGGGCCCGGATCGCCAGGAGGTGCGCCGCATCGCCGACGAGGTGAAGGCGAAGTTCCAGGCAAATCCGCTGCTCGGCGCCGTTCACGACGACTGGCTGGAGCCGGTGCCGGAGATGAAGCTGGTGATCGACCAGGATCGCGCCCGGGCGCTCGGCGTCACCTCGCAGCGCATCCGCCAGATCCTGCAGGCAAGCATGTCGGGGGCGCCGCTCGATGATTTCCGCGACGGCGAGGAGACCGTTTCGATCGTCGCCCGGGAACCGGCGGCGAGCCGCCACCTGCTGTCGGCGGTCGACTCGGTCTCTGTCCCGACGGATTTCGGTGGCTTCGTGCCGCTGTCGCAGGTCGCCAAGGTCGTCCCGGTGCTGGAGCAAGGCGTCGAATGGCGGCGCGACCGCCTGCCGACCATCAGCGTGCGTGCCACGCTGCCGGATGGCGTGCAGTCGAACGATGTCGTGATGAAGATGTACAGCGAGATGCAAGGCCTGCGCGACGGTCTGGCACCCGGCTACAACATCGAGATCCAGGGCGGCGCCGAGGATTCGGCCGAAAGTCAGGCCTCCATTGCTGCGAAAGCTCCAATCATGCTGGCCGTCATCGTCGTGCTGCTGATGATCCAGCTGCAGCACTTCGGCAAGGCGATGCTGGTGCTGGCGACCGGTCCGCTCGGCATCATCGGCGCGGCGGCGGCACTTTTGATCAGTGGCGCACCGTTCGGCTTCGTCGCCATCCTCGGCGTGATCGCCCTGCTCGGCATCATCATGCGCAACTCGATCATCCTGGTCGACCAGATCGACCAGGATATCGCGGCCGGCATGGAACGCTCGGAGGCCATCATCGGCTCGGCGGTCCGCCGCTTCCGGCCGATCATGCTGACGGCACTGACGGCGGTCCTGGCGCTGATCCCGATTTCGCGCGGCGTCTTCTGGGGTCCGCTCGCCTATGCCATGATGGGCGGCATCCTCGTCGCCACGGTGCTCACCATCCTCGTCCTTCCGGCAGGCTATGCCTTGTTCTTCGGCAGGGAGCGCAAGAAGGCTGGGGACGCGGAGCAGGCGGCGAAGCCGAAGCTGGCAGAAAACGACGACAGACCGCGACTGCCTCTGGCCGCCGAATAGAGCTGTTGGCAGATGTGACGTGTAGGGGTTAAATCCGCCCACCGGCAGGAGCGCTGGAGGAGGACGTCATGACCATAGCTCAGACACCGGTGGCGCAGCGCCTGCCGATCGACGGGCGCCACCGTCAGATGTTCGTCGATGGCGCCTGGGTCGACGCCCGCTCGGGCCGGACCATGGAGACCCGCAATCCGGCCACCGGCGCGGTCATTGCCACGGTGCCGCGCGGCGACCGCCAGGATGTCGAAGTGGCAGTGGCCGCGGCGCGCAGGGGCTTCGACGGGCCATGGAGCCGGTTCAAGCCCTATGAGCGGCAGGTGCTGCTGCTCAGGATCGCCGACCTCTTCGAAAAACACTGGGAGGAGATCAGCCGCTCGGACACGACCGACATGGGCATGCCGATCGTGCGCACCCGCGCCAACCGCAACCGTGTCATCGGTATGCTCCGCTACTACGCCGGCATGGCGACGTCCCTGCATGGCGAGACGATCGAGAACTCGCTGCCGGGCGAAATCGTCTCCTTCACCCGCAAGGAGCCGGTCGGCGTCGTCGGCGCCATCATCCCGTGGAACGCACCGACGGCCGCTTCGATCTGGAAGATCGGGCCGGCGCTGGCGACCGGCTGCACGGTGGTGCTGAAACCTTCGGAAGAGGCACCGCTGACGCCGCTTTTGATCGCCGACATCATGAACGAGGCCGGCGTTCCGCCAGGCGTCGTCAACATCGTGACCGGCACTGGCGCCGAGGCAGGTGCCGCACTTGCCGAGCATATGGGCGTCGACAAGATCGTCTTCACCGGCTCGACGGCGACCGGCCAGTCGATCGTCCGCGCCTCGGCCGGCAACCTCAAGCGCGTTTCGCTGGAACTCGGCGGCAAGTCGCCGGTCATCGTCTGCGCCGACGCCGATCTCGACACAGCTGTGCCGGTGGCGGCGATGTCGGTCTTCGCCAATTCCGGCCAGATCTGCATCGCCGGCTCGCGCCTGTTCGTCGAGCGCTCCATCCATGATGAGTTCGTCGCGCGGCTGGCGGCCTACGCCAAGGGCCTCAGGGTCGGCGACGGCATTGACCCGGCAACCGAGATCGGCCCGCTCGTCTCCGAAAAGCAGCTGCAACGGGTCGCCTCGTATCTCGAAGCCGGCACGGCGGAGGGCGCGACCCTCGTCACCGGCGGCACACGCCTTGTGGAGGGTTCGCTGGCCGCCGGCAATTTCGTCGCGCCGACGGTCTTTGCCGGCGTCTCGGACGACATGAGGATCGCGCGCGAAGAAATCTTCGGACCGGTCATTTCGGCGCTGCCGTTCGATACGCTCGATGAGGCGGTCGAGCGGGCCAACAACACGCCCTACGGTCTTGCTGCCGGGGTCTTCACCCGTAATGTCGCCACCGCGCATCAGCTTTCCAGGAAGATCCGCGCCGGCTCGGTCTGGGTGAACACCTATCATGCCATAGATCCGACCGTGCCTTTCGGCGGCTACAAGATGAGCGGCTACGGCCGCGAGGGCGGTGCCGAGCACCTCGACGAGTATCTCAACACCAAGGGCGTGTTCATCAAGATCGATTGAGCGATCCGCCTGCCAATCCTCCACCGCGGCGCTGACCGCCAAGATGCCGGCAAAGCCTGAAACAAAAAACCCGCCTCGGCGGCGGGTCGTTGCTCGGGTAGTGTCTCAGTTTGAAATCTGATTTTTCGCTTTGAGCGAGATCGGGTCCGTCTCGATTAGCCGAAGCGATCTCACCATGTCGGCAGTTTGAGTCTTGTAATTGAGAAAATGTGGCGTGGTGAGGTGCGCCTCATAGGCCGCTTGATCAGCGTAGCCTTCAATCACCAGCACCTTATCGCGTCGTCCGTGAAGAACGCGGAACGCTTTGATTTAATTTAAGATTTTCGCCTGAATTTGGGTTTCGTTTTGCCGGAAA